>DATJNL010000208.1:0-16702 GCA_035508175.1 Myxococcales bacterium | reverse complement strand
GCGCGCGAGGTAGCGCTTGTCGACCTCGCGCCGCTCGAACGCCAGCGAGAGCGCGCGGTGCGTCCCCGCCGAGAGCGCGAAGATCACGAGCCCGCTCGTCTCCCGGTCGAGTCGGTGCACCGTCCAGAGCCGCGCGCCCAGGAGCCGCTCGCCCTCGTCCTTCAGCGTCGGCTCGCCGCCGCGGCGGCCGGCGATGGTCAGGAGACCGGCCGGCTTGTCGAAGGCGACGAGCGCGTCGTCCCGGTAGAGCGGCGTCAACGGCCGGCGGTGGGCAGGTAGGCCAGCGGCGCGCGCTCGCGGAAGAAGCGCTCGAGCGCCGAGCGCCAGTCGGGGGGCAGGTGGGCGAGCGAGACGCCGGCGCCCGGCGTGACGCGGGCGAGCTGGCTGCCCTGGCGAACCCATTCGACGGGGCCCTCGGTGTCGAGCGGCGGCACGGACGGCAGCTGGATACGCAGCTTCACCCAGTCGCCGACGGCCGGCAGATCGGGCGTCGCGATGAAGACGCCGCCGGTGCGCAGGTCGCCGGTCGGGCCCACGTAGAAGTTGTGCCGGCTGAAGAGGCTGATCTCCACGTGGAAGCCTGGCAGCGCCTTGGGCGGCGCCTTCGGCACCGGGCCGACCTCGTTCTGGATCATCTCCAGCACGCGGCCCGAGGCGGACGCGCGCGGCACCGCCGACGGCTTGGTCGATCGGGCCGGCGGCTGCGACTGGGGCCGCCCGGGCGGTGGCCGCGCACCGGCGCGGAGGGCCGCGCTCTTGCCCGCGCGCAGGTTCGAGCCCGACGACCGCGCGGCGGACGGGCGCGCGGGCGGCCGCTTCCTGGGCGGCTCGGCCGAGAGGACGATCTCGATGCCCTCCTCGTGGGCTGCGTCGGCGTCCGGCAGCCTCGGCTCCTCCTCGACCACCTCCATCACCTCGGCTTCGGGCAAGAACTGCTCGGCCACCGCGTCGGCCGGGGCCCGGAGCAGATCGCGCTTGCTGATGGCGCCGTCGGCGCGGCAGGCGGCCGCCAGCTGCGCCAGCCTTCCGGGATCCTCGCCGCCGTCGATGAGCACGAGCTTGAACGCGCCGTCGCCGTGCAGGGCGGTGAGCACCTTGCCGACCGCCTCCACCGGGACGTCCGAAAGGAACGGGTTCACGAGCAGCAGGTCCGGCCGGATGAGCGACACCATGTCCTCGCTGAAGCCGTTGCCCGACGAGAGGGTGTCGACCTCGTACCCGGCGGCGGAGAGCTCCGCCGAGAGGATGTCGCGCACCGCCTCCTCCTCGTCGACGATGAGGACCCGCAGGGGAGCCTGTGCGGCGCCGTCGCCCATGCGCGGCGGCTAGCCCTGCCCCTCGACGCCCAGCATCACCTCGCGCTCGAAGTCCGCGGGGCTGGACGCGTTGGTCTTGGCCACCTCGGCCGAGATGAGCTGCGCGCGGAAGAGCTCGCCCAGGTGCTGGTCGAAGCTCTGCATGCCGTGCACGCGCCCCTGCTCGATGAGCTTGCGCACCTGGCCGGTCTTGGCGGGGTCGCGGATGGAATCGGCGATCGAGAGCGTGGTGAGCATCACCTCGACCGCCGGGATGAGGCCCGCCCCGTCCTGCCGCGGCAGCAGGCGCTGGCTCACGATGGCCTTCAGGTTGTCGATGAGGCGGCTGCGGACCGAGGCCTGGTCGTCGGAGGGGAACATGCCCACCAGGCGGCCGATGCTGCGGGTCGCGTCCGGCGTGTGAATCGAGGTGATCACGAGGTGGCCAGTCTCGGCGGCCTTGAGGCAGATCTCGGCGGTTTCGCGGTCGCGCAGCTCGCCCACCATGATCACGTCGGGGTCCTGGCGCAGCGCCGCGCGGATGGCCGTCTGGAAGTCCTCGGTGTCGGTGCCGACCTCGCGCTGGATGAGCACCGACTTGCCGTCGCCGAAGACGAACTCGATGGGGTCCTCGATGGTGACGATGTGCAGCCGGTCGTTCTGGTTGATCTGATCGAGCATCGCCGCGATGGTGCTCGACTTGCCGTTGCCGGTGGCGCCGGTGACGAGGATGAGCCCCTGGCGCGCGGCGGCGATGGCCTGCACCACCGGCGGCAGGTTGAGCTGCTGGAAGCTGCGCACCTCGAACGGGATGACGCGCATCACCAGGCCCAGCGAGCCACGCTGCTGCAGGATGTTCACGCGGAAGCGCGAGAGGCCGCTGACCGAGAAGCTGCGGTCCGCCTCGCGCGGCAGCTTGGCGGCGCCGGTGGGCTCGCCCTCGGGGTTCACCACCATCTCGGCGATGGCGCGCGTGTCGTCCGCCGTGAGCCGGTCGAGGCGGGCCGAGAGCAGCTCGCCGTTGATCCGGTAGACCGGCGGGTAGCCCACCTCGAAGTGGATGTCGCTGGCGCCCTTGCGGACGCCGAGGGCCAAGAGGTTCTGGAATGCGTCGCGGTTCACGTGGAAGACCTCCTGCTGCGATACGGCCCCAGGTTATCCCGAGGTTCCCCGTCGGTCGACCTTTCGACGGAGACTGAACGGCTGTATCATCGCCGCCATGCCGCTCCGCCCCGTCTCGAACCCGCCCAACCCGTGGCTCGCGGAGACGCGCGAGTACCTCGACGAGATCCCCGAGGCGCGCCTGGAAGTGTACGAGGACCACACGAAGAGCATCCTCTCGGAGAACGACAGCCCGGACGTGGGCTTCCGCTGGAGCGTGAACCCCTACCGCGGTTGCTTCCATGCGTGCGCCTACTGCTACGCGCGACCCACCCACGAGTACCTCGGGCTCGGCGCCGGCACCGACTTCGACCGCAAGATCACCGTGAAGCCCGAGGCGCCGCGCCTGCTGCGCGCGGCCTTCGACCGGCGCTCGTGGCAGGGCGAGCTGGTGGTCTTCTCGGGGGTCACCGACTGCTACCAGCCGCTCGAGGCGGCGTACCGGCTCACGCGCGGCTGCCTGGAGGTCTGCCTCGCGTACCGGAACCCCGCCGCGGTGATCACGAAGTCCCCGCTCGTCGAGCGCGACCTCGACCTGCTCGTGGAGCTCGACCGGACGACGGGCGCGTCGGTGGCCGTGAGCGTGCCGCTGTGGGACGAGGCCAAGGCGCGCGCCCTCGAGCCCAACGTGGCGCCGCCGAAGCGACGGCTGCGCACGGTGGCCACGCTCGCCGCCGCAGGGCTCGACGTCACCGTGATGATCGCGCCGCTCATCCCCGGCCTCGGCGACGAGGACGTGGTCTCGATCCTCGAGGCCGCCAAGGACGCCGGCGCGCGGCACGCCGCCATGGTGTTCCTCCGGCTGCCCGGGTCCGTGAAAGAGGTCTTCGCCGAGCGCCTCCGAGAGGCCCTGCCGTTGCGGGCCGACCGCGTCCTCAACGCCGTGCGCGACGCCCGCGGCGGCCGCCTCTACGACCCTCGCTTCGGCGCGCGACAGCGGGGACAGGGCCCGCAGGCGGAGGCGGCGGTCCGGCTCTTCGAGTCCACGGCGCGCCGCCTCGGCCTGCTCGGCGACCCGCGGCCACCGCGGCCGAGCGCGTTCCGAAGGCCCGGGGAAGCGCGGCAGCTCCGGCTTCTCTGAGCGTGCGAGCCCATGCTACGCTGTCGCCCCGCGGCCGCATCCCGCGGCCCGAGGGAGGACCCAATGAACCGATCGATCCTGCTGCTCTCGTGGCTGGCCCTGGCCGTCCCCGCCTTCGCCCAGAACGCTCCGGCGGCGGCACCTCCCGCGGCCGCCGCGCCCGCCGATCAGGGGGATGCGATGGGGCCGCCGATGGCCATCCTCGGCCGCCACCACTTCCGCAACAGCGACCACGCCGAAGGTGCGCTCATCGCGGCGGCTGCGTTCGCCTTCACCCTGTTGATCGTTCTCGCCACCCTCGCCTTCCGGCGCATCACCGAGCGCGAGCGCCACGAGACGATGCGGCGCATCATCGAGAAGGGCGGCCAGATTCCCCCGGAGCTGCTCGGCACGGTGGTCCCCCAGCGGTCGGTGCTGAGCCGGGGCATCACCCTCTGCGCCGTCGGCGTGGGGCTCGCCACCTTCTTCTTGACGGGCGCGATGTGGAGCTGGGGGCTCTTGCTGGTCCTGCTCGGCCTCGGCTACCTGCTGAGCTGGGTTCTCGAGTCGAAGAAGGCCGCGTAGAAGTAGTTTCAATACCCCCAGCCGTAGCGAGAAAGCCGAGACCGAAGCGAGGCGGGCACCCGAGGGGTGAGCAGCGGAAACGTGCCCTCTGAGGCACGTTGAGCAGCGGAGCGACGAGGCTGCCCGGCGCAGCGAGAGTATCGGCTTTCGCAAGTAGGCCGGGGGTTTTGAAACTGCTTCTAAGGGCAGCTCGCCCCGACCGCGCCACAGCTCGCGCCGCAGCACTGGCCGAAGCCGGCGTCGCCGTGGCACGGGGCGCCCAGCGGCGCGCCGCTGCAGACGTCGTAGCCGCAGAAGCTGTCCGCGCAGCTCTCGCTGCCGGCGCAGGCGGTGCCGCACGCGCCGCAATTGACCGGACTGCTCGTGAGGTCGGTGCAGGCGGAGGCGCAGCAGGCGCCCAGCGCGCCCCCGTCGAGGAGGCACGACTCGTTGTCGGTGCTGGCGCTGCACGCCTCGGTGAAGCAGACGCCACCGCTGCAGAGCTCGCCCTGCGTGCAGGCACGGCCGCAAGCGCCGCAGTTCGCGGCGTCGCTCGTGAGGTCGCTGCAGCCCGTGCTGCAGCAGATGCCCGCATCTCCGGAAACGGTGCACGACCTGCCTTCCTCGCCACTGCCGCACTGGCCACAGGCGCCGGCGAGGCAGCCCTGGCCTGCGGCACAGGCCGTGCCGCAGGCGCCGCAGTTCTGCTGGTCCTGCGTGACGTCGACGCAGGCCCCGCTGCAGCACGTGCCGGCGGTGTCGGGTCCGAACGCGCAGCGGTCGCCACTCCCCACCGGGCACGCCGTGGTGAGGCAGAAGCCGCCCACGCAGCCGTCGCCGGCCGGGCAGTCGGACGGCACCGAGCAGAGCGCCGGGCCGCCGTCCCCTCCCACGCAGAGACCGCCGTCGCAGGAGCTGCCGGTCGGGCACGTGGTGCCGCACGCCCCGCAGTTCTGGGGATCGCTCGACACGGCCGTGCAGCTGCCCTCGCAGCAGGCGCCCGCGCCCACTGCGAGGGCGCAGGCGGCGTTCTCGGCCTGACCTGCGCAATCGGTCGCGGTGCAGTAGGTCCCCGCATCGACACAGGCGAAGCCGAGCTGGCAGCCGCCGCCCAGACAATTGGCGGGGCCGCCGTCGATCTGGCATCCGCCGCCGGCGCAGACGGCGCCCGTCTGGCACGTCCGCGCGCAACCTCCGCAGTTGCCGGGATCGGTGCCGGTGTTGGTGCAGCTCGTGCCGCAGCAGAGGCCGGCGCCGGCGTCGGTGCCGCAAGGGTCGCCCGCGAACTGGGCCGAGCAGCTCTCCGGAAGGCAGTAGCTGCCCGCGCAGACCAGCCCGGCGCCGCAGCCGCCCAGCAGGCAGCTCACGAGCGCGCCGTTGCTCATGCACGCGCCGGCCACGCAGGTGGCCCCCGCGGGGCAGCTCTGGCGGCAGCCGCCGCAGTTGCCGGGGTCGGTCGTGTCGTCCACGCAGCCGCCGCCGCAGCAGAGGCCCGCACCGCCGGCCGCGGCGAGCGAGCAGCCGAGCCCTTCGCCCGCGCAGGCCGGTGCACCCCCGCTGGTGCCGCCAGAGGAACCACCGCTCGTGCCCGCGCTACCACCGGTGGTGCCGCCGCTCGCGGAGCCACCCAGCAGACCGCCGTCGGGCACCAGGTAGCCGCTGGCGCCGGGGCAGCCCGCCAGGCAGAGCGCCGTCGCGAGGCTCGCGATCAGAGGCTTCATCGACGGCCACTCATCGCACGGCCGCCGCCCGCCCCGCAAGAATCCCTATCGGAACTGCTCGAAGCTCGGCGGCCGCTTCTCGAGGAACGCGCTCATGCCCTCCCGCAGCTCGGCGCTGCCATACAGCGGCGCGAGGGCCTCGACGGCCGTGCGCAGCGAAGGCCCGAGCAGCATGTCGGCCTCCATGTTGAGCGAGGCCTTGGCGATGCGGATCGCCGTCGGCGACATCCCCGCGAGGCGATCGACCACCGCCTGGACCGCGGCGTCGAGCTTGTCGGCCGGGACGACCTCGTTCACCCAGCCGCGGGCGAGCGCCTCCCGTGCGCCGTAGCGCTTGCAGAGGAACACGACCTCCTTGGCGAAGCGCTCGCCGGTGAGCCGCGGCATCATCTGGGTGCCGGTGATGACTGGCACCGAGCCCACCTTGG
The DNA here is from genome assembly GCA_035508175.1 of Myxococcales bacterium. GTDB lineage: Bacteria > Myxococcota > Myxococcia > Myxococcales > JAKAPL01 > DATJNL01. Next base: position 10,473 of record DATJNL010000208.1, on the reverse strand, counting down.
GCCCGGCCTGGCCGAGCTGCGCGTCCTCGCTGGCGACGGCGAGGTCGCAGGCCATGTTGAGCTCGTTGCCGCCGGCGATGCAGTAGCCGCGGATGCGCGCGATCACCGGCACGGGCAGCGCGCGCAGCGCCTGGATGGCCGCGATGAACGTCTCGAGGAACACGCGGCCGCGGCGCGGATCGAGGTCGCGCATCTCGGCCACGTCGCCGCCCGCGCAGAAGGCGCGCTCGCCGGCGCCGGTCAGGACGACGGCCGCGACGCCCCGCTCGGCGGCGATCCGCCCCGTCGCGTCGCGGATCTCCTCGAACGTCTTCTGCCGCACGGCGTTCAGCACCTCGGGGCGGTTGAGCGTCAGCCACACCGCGGCGCCGCGCCGCTCGTACAGGATGTCCTCGTAGGTCATCGTTCGCTCCTAGCCGACCATGGTGAGACCGCCGTTGACGCTCAAGACCTGCCCGGTGACGTAGGAGGCGCGCTCGGAGGCGAGGAAGGAGATCGCCTCCGCGACCTCCTCGGGCCGACCGGCGCGGCGCAGCGGAATCGTCGCGATCACCGCGTCTACCCAGCCCGGCCCCTTCGGCCCCTCGCGAAACGTTTGCAACAGCGGCGTCTCGGTGAGGCCCGGGCAGACGCAGTTCACGGCGACCCCCAGGCGCGCGGCCTCGCGCGCGAGGGTCTTGCAGAAGGCGATCACGCCGCCCTTCGCCGCCGAGTAGACGGCCTCCCCGCCGGAGCCCACGCGCGCCGCGTCGGAGCCGACCCCGACGATGCGGCCGCCCGGCTTACCGCGCTCGCGCACCGCCTCGAGAAAGGCCCGCGCGCCGTGAATCTGCCCGAGCAGGTTGACGTCGAGGAGCCGGTCCCAGAGCGCGGGATCGTTGTCGAGGAAGGGTTCGAGTTTGTCCCAGCCGGCGTTGTTGACGAGCACCGTCGGCGGCCCCAGCCGCTCCGAGGCCAGACGCACCAGCGCGCGAACCGATTCGAGAGAGGTGACGTCGACGCGGAAGGCGGCCGCGCTCTCCCCGAGCTCGCGTGCGAGACTCTCGGCGCGCGCGAGGTCCAGGTCGGCCACCGCGACGCGCGCACCCTCCCGGGCGAGCGCGCGGCAGGTCGCGGCCCCGATGCCGGAAGCGCCTCCGGTGACGATGGCGACGGTGCTCGCGTGCTCCATGGCGGTCCTCCGGGGGCAGAGGAGGGTCGGCGGAACGGCGCCCGCTTGTCAACCGGCGCGCGCGGCGGCGACGTCCGCGGCGAGCGCCCGGAGCGCGGCCGTGGGCAGCCCCAGCCGCTGGCCGGCCGCGACGTATTCCTCGAACGCGAGCGGCGTCTGCCCGCCGACCTTTCGGAAGTGGACGCGCGTGTACGTCTCCAGATCGAACGGCACGACGTGAGGCGCGAGGCGGAGCACCAGGCGCGCGACGAGCGGGCGCAGGAGAAGCCGGGCCAGGCGAGCGGCCCCGGCGCCCGCGGCGCGCGCGCCGATCGCCACAGCCTCACGCCCCGCGGCGCAGCCCCGCGCCAGCCAGCCGTCGCGGCGAAGGCCCGCGAACGTCCAGCCGGCCGCCTCGAGCGCGGCGATGCAGCCGGTGAAGACCGCGCTGGGCACGACCGACAGCCGGCGCGCATCGGGCACGACCCGGCTCGGCAACCCTCCGGCCCGCAGCGCGGCCACCACGGCCGCCGCCCGCTCGGCCGGGCCGGAGAAGGGGCTCTTGCCGAGAGGGGGAAACCAGTAGGCGAAGCCGGGCTCGGGAAGCGGCGCCTGTCCCGGCAGCGGCGCGTGCCAGCTCAGAAACGACGTCACGCCAAAGACGACGCGCGCGGGATCCACCGCGGCGAGGATCAGCTCGCCGTCCCCGAGGCCGGGCTGGAGCGCGACGACCGTGGCGGCGCCGGTGGCCGCTCCGAGCTCAGCGAGCCAGGCGCCGTCGCGCAGGCCGGTCGACGCGACGCCGAGGTACACCTGGTCCCAGGGCGATCCGGCGGCCTGGCCTGGAGCGGTGAGCACGCCGACGCCCGCCAGGTGCGCGAGGCCTCGGCGGCCGTTCAACGGGTAGAAGGCCAGCGGCCGCGCCAGCTCGTCGGCGTGCGACGGCTTCACGAGGAACGCGACCTCGGCGCCGCCGAGCGCGAGGTGGCGCGCGAGCACCTGGCCCACCGCGCCGGCGCCGACGACGAGGGCCCTCATGGACCCGGCTTACTTCGCGGGGGCCGGTGCGTGCGCCTTCCCGCGCGCCGCCTGGCGGTCGACCACGTAGGACAACCACAGGAGCATGAAGACGCCCACCACGATGCCGCTGTCGGCCACGTTGAAGGTGGGCCAGTGGTAGTGGTCGCCCACGTGCCAGTCGATGAAGTCGACGACGTAGCCGAGCCGCATCCGGTCGATGACGTTGCCGATGGCACCGCCGAGGATGAGGCCGGTGGCGGCGGCCGTCCACGAGCGGCGGATGCGGCCGGTCACGACCAGGAAGAGCAGCACCACGATCGCGATCCCGGCGAACGCGGTGAGCACGTAGCGGCGCAGCTCGAACGGCAGGATGCCCAGGATGCCGAAGGCGGCGCTGCGGTTCTCCGCGTAGGCGAGGTGGAAGCAGCCCGGCACGACCTCGATCGCCCGCTTGAAGCGCAGGCTGCTCAGCGCCCAGAGCTTGGACGTCTGGTCGGCCGCAAGGACCGCCGAAGCGAGGCCGAGCGTGAGCAGCGCGCGTCGCACCATGGGGCGCATCATGCCGGGCACCGCCGCGTCGCGCAACGGGAATTCCCCCGCAGACCGGCGCGCTCGGCAACCACGGCATGGCTGGCTACCTTCCTGGGTGCGATGGCCCGCGCGAGCGAACGGTTGTGCAGCGAAGTTCGGCGCCAGGTCGCCTGGCTGGAGGCCGCCCTGGCGCTCTGGCCTCCAGGCGAGGGGTCGCGCGAGGCCCGCCGCGACCTGGTGCGCGAGCTCGAGCACCGGCTCGGCCTGCTCGCCCTGCTGGCGAGCGCCGCCACCGCCCGCGCCTAGCCCTGGGGGCCGGCGAGGCCTGACATCTCCTTTACTTGGCACCGGCCGATTGGGTAGGCTCCCGCGTCGCAATCGCCGGACGCACGCATGCCCAGGACCCTCCTCGCCCCGCTCCTCCTCGCCGCCCTCGCCAGCTCCGGCGCCTGTCACGGCAACGGCGCCGCCAAGACCGCCCCTCCTCCGCCGACGACGCCCGCCGCTCCTGCGACCGCGGACTGCACGAACGACTACCCGAACCTCCCGCTGTCGGAGCTGCCCGAGCCGGCCCGCCTCCAGTTCTGCCGCTTCGCGCAGGACACGCTGTGCTACTGCGGCTGCCCGCACATGCTCGCGGGCTGCCTCAAGAACCACCCGAGCTGTCCGCACGCGAGCCGCATGGCCGCCATCGCCCTGGCCGAGATCGCCAACGGCGCCACGGCCGAGAAGGCCGGCGAGGCGGTCGCGGCCTACTACGACTCCTTCAAGGCCAGCTCGCGGGTGAAGTTCGACCCGGCCAACCTGCCGTGCATGGGGGCCGCGGACGCGCCCCTCACGCTGGTCGAGTTCTCCGACTTCGACTGCCCGCACTGCAAGGCGGCGCGCCCGCTCCTCGAAGGCCTCGTGAAGGACCGCACCGACGTCCGCCTGTGCTTCATGTCCTTCCCGCTGCACCCGCATTCCGGCATCGCGGCGGCGGCCGCGTACTACGCCTACGGCAAGGGCGAGTTCTGGAAGCTGCACGATCTCCAGTTCGAGAACCAGGACGCGCGCGCCACCCTCGACGAGGCCAGCTACACCGCCGAGATCGAGCGGCTGGGAGCCGAAGCCGGCCTCGACAAGGCCGGGCTCGACAAGGCGATTCACGATCCGGCCTTGATGGACATGCTCCTCAAGCAGAAGGAAGCCGCCTCGCAGAAGCTCGGGGTGGACGGCACGCCGTTCGTCTTCCTGAACGGGAGGGCGCTGCCCCTCTTCTCGCCGGAGATGCTCAAGCTGACGCTGGGCGACGAGCAGGAGTGGATCGCCAATGGCAACGCCTGGGCGAAGGACTGAGCTGGAGGGAGCACGATGACGCGGAGAGCCACTCTGGGGATCGCGCTGGGCGCTTTGCTCGCCCCGGCGCCCGCCCTCGCGCAGCACGCCGTGCGCCCCAAGGATGCCGAAGCCCCCGTCGCGGTCCCACAGCAGCCCGCGGCCCCGCAGATCGAGCCGCTCGTCGACACGCCCGGGGCGCGCAAGCGGTCCGCGCCGCTCGGGGACGACGAGAAGAGGCCCGACGCGGGGCCGCCACCCAAGTTCAAGGACGACCTCGGGCCGGACGACGCGCGCGCGGCGCCGGTGAGCGCGCCCGACTGCAGCAGCGGCTGCGAGCGGCTCCTCACCAAGCGCTTCGAAAGCAACTCCTTCACCCTGCACGTGCGGCCCGCCGTGCCGAGGCCAGGGAAGCTCATGGAGCTGGTCGTCGAGGTGAACGCGATGCTCGACCCGCCCGATCCCGAGTACGGCGACCGCAAGCCCATCACCGACGAGGTGTTGGTGGCGCACGTCGAGGGCGTGGGCCGCTTCCTCTTGCACCCGATCCCGCGCGACGCGGGCGCTTACGGCTTCCACCTCACCGCGCCCGGCGCGGGCGACCGCAGCGTCGAGATCACCCGCCAGGACGGCCGCCCCGGTCTCGAGGTCACGTTCACCGTTCCCGTGGGTCAGCCGGTCCCCAAGGGCACCGAGACGCGGGACTGGAGCCCGCCGGATCCCTCGAGCTTCCAGTCGGTCGCGATCGCGCCGCCCTCCAGCAGCGACTCCCCGGAGGAATAGCCGATGCGCGCCCTCGCCCTCGCCGCCTGCCTCGCCTCCTCCGCCGCGCTCGCGGACGCGCCGCTGCTCGGCGACGTCGCGCACGGCGCGACGTTGTTCAAGGCCTACTGCGCCTCCTGCCACGGGGCCGACGGCCGTGCGCAGGGCAGCCTCTCCGGGAGCCCCGCCCACCGCCCCAGCTCGCTGCGCGCGCCGAGCTTCCTCGCGACGCATTCGGACGACGACCTCATCGCCGCCATCCGCAAGGGGAGCGCCGCGGGCATGCCGTCGTTTCCCCGCTTCCCCCAGCTCGATCTGTGGGACGTGCTCGCGTTCTTGCGCCAGGGCGAGATCCAGGTCACCGACTTCTTCCCCGACGCGGCGTTCTTCATGGCGAAGCCCTACACGCTGGACAAGGACGCGAAGGCCCGCGTCGAGGAGGCCATCGGGCGGTCGCTCAGCGACGCGGAGTCGACCCTCGCGGTGCTGGCCTTCTACGGCCAGGGCCACGGCGGGCCGCAGCGCGTCGGCCTCGACCCGGTGAGCCTCGACAAGCTCAAGCCCAAGGACAAGGACGGCTACCTCGTGTTCCTCGAGCTCCCGCGCGGCGACGGCCGCGGGAGCGCCAGCTACGGCGTCGCCATGGGCAAGGACGGCCACATCCTGCGCATCGCGACCGCGTCGGGGAGCGACCGGGGCTACGCGCCGTTCGTGGGGCTGGGACACAAGGGGCGCGACGTGCTCCTCAAGCCGAAGGGCAAGCGCATCCCGCCCAAGGTGGAGGCGGAGTTCGGCCGGGCCTTCGTGCGCGCGCTCGAGGCGGTCACGATGTTCGACAAAGAGGAACGCGATCGCCACTGGGCGGACACCAACTAGCTCCGGCCCGCGGCGATGTCGGCGTTCCTGACGGCGGGGCTGCCCGGCGTCGGGGGTGTCGCCAAGGTCGCCCCCGAAGACTTCGAGGTCGAGGAGATCCCGGCCTACGAGCCCTCGGGATCCGGTGAGCACCTTTACCTGTGGGTGGAGAAGCGTGCGCGGGAGACGCGCGAGGTGGCGAAGGCGGTGGCGCGCCTGCTCGGCGTGTCCGAGCGCGAGGTGAGCTGGGCCGGACTCAAGGATCGGCAGGCGGTCTCGCGGCAGTGGCTCTCGGTGCGCACGCCGCAGACGCCCGCTGCCGTGGAAGGCGACGGCTTCCGGGCGCTCGCCATCTCGCGGCACGGGAACAAGCTCCGCCCCGGCCACCTGAAGGGCAACCGCTTCGTCATCGTGCTGCGCGGCGCGACCGACGTCGCGGCCGCGCGGGCCGTGCTCGAGGTGCTGGTGCGGCGTGGCGCACCGAACTGGTTCGGCGCGCAGCGCTTCGGCCGCGGGGGCGACAACGCCGCCCTGGGGCTCGCGCTCCTGGGCCAGGGCGCCCACCCCGGCCTCGAGCGCGCGAAGCGCGACCGCTTCCTGCGCAAGCTCGCGCTCTCCGCGCTGCAGGCCGATCTCTTCAACCGCGTGCTCGCAGCGCGCCTCGACGCCTCCGCGCTCGACCGCGCCGAGCAGGGCGATCTCCTGCAAAAGGGCGACGACGGCCGCGGGCCGCTCTTTCTCTGCGAACGGCCCGAGGAGGACGCGCCCCGCGTGGCCGCCTTCGAGGTCTCGCCGACGGGGCCCATGTTCGGCCCGCGCATGCGGCAGCCCGGCGGGGAGCCGGCGCGGCGGGAGGCCGCGGTGCTGGTCGACGCCGGGATCGCGCTGGCGCTCTTCGAGCGCGGCGGCGACGAGACGGCCGGCACACGGCGTCCCGTGCGGGTGCGTCCGTGGGACGCCGAAGCGACTCCCGTGCCCGAGGGGCTGCGGATCGCCTTCTCGCTGCCCTCCGGGGCCTATGCCACGACGGTGCTGCGCGAGATCACCAAGGCGGAGCCTTGACGCTCGCTCCGAGCGGGTGCTATCTCGACCGCGATCTCGGCGCCATAGCCAAGTGGTAAGGCAAAGGTCTGCAAAACCTTCATTCCCCAGTTCGAATCTGGGTGGCGCCTCCCGCCGCAGCCGCGACCGCGCGCGAGCGAAGGCTCGCGACGTTGCGCGCCGCCCAGGCCGCCAGCGCGCCCGCGCCCCAGACCGCCGTGAACAGCCCGCCGCCCAGCACGCACTGGGCCAGCCTCCCGGCGCCGAGGTGACTCCGGGTGGTGGCGACGAGCACCGCCGCCGCCGCCGCGGGAAGCCCGTTCGCAGCCAGACGCCGCCAGGGCACCAGCTCCACGAGCGAGGTGCCGAGCGCCCGGCCGGATTCCCACAGCATCGCCGCTGCGACGACCGCCTGCGCGGCCACCTGCCCGAGCACCGCGCCTCGCAGCGAGAGCAGCCGCAAGCCTCCCAGCACGAGCACGGCCGTCAAGGCGAGCTTCGCGACCTGCGCCCAGAAGAAGAAGCCCGTGCGCGCCCGCGCGCGCAGCACGCCGTCCACCGGGAAGGAAGCGAGCGCCAGCGAGACCACCGAGATACGGAACAGCGGGACGGCCGCGGCGTAGCGCGAGGTGAAGACCAGCGGAATCGCCGAGGGCGCGAGCGCCCACAGCGCCGCCGCCGCCGGGAAGAAGACCCACGACAGGTTGGCCACCGCGTCCCGGAAGCTGTCCCGCGCCTGCCCGGCCCGCCCCTCCCGCTCCGCGTTGCCGATGCGGAGGATCATCAGATCCGAGATCGGCGTGTAGAGGAGCTCGACGATCGGCAGCTGCAGGCAGCCCACCGCGTAGACGGCGTACTGCGCGGGGCCCGCGAAGGCGCTGACCGCGTACTGGTGGAACGACTGCTGCGGGATCATCAACAGGGCCGCGCCGCCGAAGGGCAAGCAGTAGCGCCACTGCGCCCGCCAGATCGACCCGTCCCACGCGGGGCCGCCGTCGGCGCCCAGATTGAGCGCCCAGGCAGCCACGGTGCGCACCGCCGAGAAGGCGGCCGACGCCCAGAGGATCGCCTCGACGGTACCCACGAGCCGCGCCGCGCCGAGCTGCACCGCCACGCGCAGGCTCTCCGAGATGACGTAGGCGAGGCCACCCTGGCCGATGCGGCCGCGCGCGATGAGCCCGTGCTCGAGGGGAACCGCCGCGGTGAAGAAACCCGCGTAGAGCGCCGCCGGCACTGCGCAATGCGCCAGCGCCGGGTTGTTCATCCAGCGCGCGAGCAGCGGCCCGCCGGCCCACAGCGCGGCAGTCACCGCCACGCCCGCGGCCGTCAGGTAGAGCGTCGCGTGCGCGAGATACGTGCGTGCGCGCGACGGCTCACGAGGCAGGAAGTAATAGAGCGACTGGCTCATGCCCAGCTGCACCAGGCCGATGCCGGTCGTCGCGATCAGAAAGAGTTGCTTGAAGGTCCCGTAGGCGGCGGGCGCGAGCAGCCTCGCCAGCACCACCGGCACCAGGATGCCGGCGGCGGCTGAAGCCGCGCGTCCGGCGACGAGCGGGCCCGCCCCGGCGGCTCCGCGCCACCGCCCCCACGCGCCACGCATCGTGGCAAAGGGGTAGGTCGCGAGGGCCGCGGCCGCAAGCCGTCAGCGGAGCTTCACACCCATGGCCAGCCCCTCGCCGGTGGGGACGATCGTCGCGCGGAAGCGGCCGTTCTTGGCGAGCGCGCCCGCGAACGACTGCATCGCCGAGATGAGCGCGGCCTCCTCCCCTTCCGGCGCTTCCGCGAGGTGGCCGTGGGCGAAAGCGTTGTCGCCGAGCACGACCCCGCCGAGGCGCAGGTTGTCGGCGGCCCAGCCGAGGTAGGCCGGGTAGGAGGTCTTGTCGGCGTCGATGAAGACGAGGTCGAACGGCCCCTCGGCCGCGATGGTCGGCAGCCGCTCGAGCGCCGGCCCCACGTGGAGCTTCACCTGCCCGGCCACGCCGGCCTTCTCGAACGAGGCCTTCGCCACCGCGGCGTGCGCCTCGGAGAGCTCGAAGGTGTGCAAGAGGCCGCCCTTGCCCATCCCGCGCAGCAGGCAGATCCCCGAGTAGCCGCCGAGCGTACCGATCTCGACCGCGCGGTGCGCCCCCGTCGCGCGCGCGAGCACCTCGAGCAGGAGTCCGTCGAGCGGCCCCACCTGGATCTCGGGCAGCCCCGCCGCGGCCGAACGCTGGCGGACCTCCGCGAGCACCGCGTCCTCCGGCGCGAAGGCCTTCTCCACCCAAGCTGCCAGCTTCGCGTCGCCCTGCCCGTAGCCCTTCGGCATGTCTCCTCCGTCTCCCCTGCACCCCGCGAATGTCAGGGCCGCGCGCATCATAGACGCCGTGACGCCCGCCGTCTGCCCCGAAAACGATCTCGACGTCCGCCTCGTCCGGGCCGACTGCCTCGAGTTGCTGCATTCGCTGCCCGACTCGTCCGTCGACCTCGTCACCACCGATCCCGCCTACTCGGGCATGAACCAGCATCTGAAGCTGGGGCGCGGCCGCATCGTGGGCAGCTATGCCGGCGCGGGCCAGCCCGGCGAACGCTGGTTCCAGGAGTTCAAGGACGACCCCGACTCCTTCCGGACGCTCCTCGGCGAGCTGCACCGCGTGCTCAAGCCCGACCGGCACCTCTACGTGATGTTCGACAGCTACTCGCTGCTGTCGCTCGGCCACCTGGTGCGCGAGCGCTTCGACGTCAAGAACGTGCTCGTCTGGGACAAGGTGAACCTCGGGATGGGCCACTACTTCCGGCGCCGCCACGAGCTGATCGTGTTCGCGAGCAAGGGCAAGCGGCCGCTCTCGCGCCGCGACCTGCCGGACGTGTGGCCGGTCAAGCGCCTCTCGAAGGCGCGCTACGCCACGCAGAAGCCCGTCGAGCTCTTCGAGCGCATGATCGAGGCGAGCGCCGAGCCGGGCTTCACCGTGCTGGACCCCTTCATGGGCAGCGGCTCGGCCGCGGTCGCGGCGCTGCGCCAGGGCTGCCGCTTCGTGGGCGGCGACGTCTCGGCCGAGGCGGTGGCGTTCGCGGAGATGCGCGTCGCGGCGCTGCGGCGCGGGCACGCGGACCCGCTGCAGCCGGGGAGCGCCCTCGCCCTGCCCTTTCAGGACCTGCGGCGGAAGCGCCGCGCCACCGCGCGCCAGAGCTCCACCACGTCCGGCGTCCCCAGCGCGTAGGCCGACCCCAGGTAGGCGAGGCCGAACGCGGGCAGCGTGACGCAGGCCTGCCAGAGCACGTGCCAGCCGCCGACCAGCTCCTTCGCACCCACGCCCACCGCGGCCGCCACCCCGGACGCGACCGCGAACTTGAGCCACCGCGACCCGTCGAGCGGGATGCCGTCGAGCAGGCGGCGCAGCCCGTTGCCCAGCGCGAGCGCCTCGAGCCAGCCGGCGAGAGCGGCGCCGCCGCAGAGGCCCACCACGCCGAAGCGCTGCATCGCCATGTAGCTGAGCGCCGCGCTGACGGTGACCCGGTAGATGGCGAAGCGCATCGGCGTCTTGGTGTCGGAGAGCGCGTAGTACGTCGACGCCATCACGCGCACCGAGGCGTTCGCCACGAGCGCGAGGATGTAGACCGCGAGGGCCGGCGCCACGAAGCGGGTGGCGGCGGCGCCGAAGCGGCCGGTCTGGTAGAGCGCGCCCACGAGCTGGTCGGCGAGCACCACGTAGCCCACCGTGGTGGGCACGGTGGTGAAGCCCACGCGCGTGAGGGACTCGGCGAGCCGGTGGCGCACCGCGGCGCGCCGCGCGCCCTCGTCCTGCACCGCGGTCTCGCGC
>DATJNL010000207.1:0-12259 GCA_035508175.1 Myxococcales bacterium | reverse complement strand
AGCGCGCCGAGAGCGAGCTGCGCCGGCGCCGGCTCGCCGTCTCGAACCTCGATCTCACCGACACCCACCATCCGGAGAGGCTTCTGGTCACACCGTCACACTGAACGCGAAGGAGGAGGCACCATGGGAAAGCAGGGAGAGTTGATCGTGGGGCTCGACATCGGCACGACGAAGATCTGCGCCATCGTCGGCGAGGTCTCGGCCGAGGGCTCCATCGACATCATCGGCATCGGCAGCCACCCGAGCAAGGGGCTGCGCCGCGGCGCGGTCGTCAACATCGAGGCCACGGTGGACAGCATCAAGTCGGCCATCGAGGAGGCGGAGCTGATGGCCGGCTGCGAGATCACCACGGTCTACACCGGCATCGCCAACGGCCACATCAAGGGCTTCAACAGCCAGGGCATCGTCGCAGTGAAGGAGAAGGAGGTCAAGAAGGCCGACATCGACCGGGTCATCGACGCGGCGAAGGCCGTCGCCATCCCGCTCGATCGCGAGGTCATCCACGTGCTGCCGCAGGAGTACATCATCGACGACCAGGGCGGCATCAAGGAGCCGCTCGGCATGAGCGGCGTCCGCCTCGAGGCCAAGGTCCACATCGTGACGGGGGCCTGCTCCTCGGCGCAGAACATCATCAAGTGCGCCAACCGGACCGGCCTCACCGTCGCCGACATCGTGCTCCAGCCGCTCGCCTCGTCGGAGGCCGTGCTCACCGACGAGGAGAAGGAGCTGGGCGTCGCGCTCGTGGACGTGGGCGGCGGCACCACCGACCTCGCGATCTTCTCGAACGGCAGCATCGTCCACACCGCGGTGATCGCCCTGGGCGGCAACTCGCTCACCTCGGACATTGCCATCGGCCTGCGGACGCCCGCGCCCGAGGCGGAGAAGATCAAGCAGCGGCATGGCTGCTGCCTGGCCTCGATGGTCGACAAGGACGAGACCATCGAGGTGCCCAGCGTGGGCGGCCGCCAGCCGCGCGTGCTGCCGCGGCAGATCCTGTGCGAGATCCTCGAGCCGCGCATGGAGGAGATCCTGCAGCTGGTGCAGCACGAGATCGAGAAGTGCGGCTTCGAGGACCTGCTCGCGGGCGGGGTGGTAATCACCGGGGGCGCGACGCTGCTCGCGGGCGTCTCCGAGCTGTCGGAGGAGGTGCTGGGGCTGCCAGTCAGGCGGGGCGCTCCCCGGGGCATCGGCGGCCTCACGGACGTCGTGAAGTCGCCCATGTACGCCACGGGTGTCGGCCTGGTGCTGTATGGTTCCAAGCACCAGGACCTCCGGTATTTCAAGGCGCGCGAGGACAACGTCTACCACAAGGTCGCGAGCCGCATGCGCAGCTGGCTCGGCGAAATCTTCTAAGGAGAGGTCATGGAAAACATCATCCGGCCGCAGCTCGGGGCCAACATTCGAGTGGTGGGCGTGGGCGGGGGCGGCGGCAACGCCCTCAACACGATGGTGCAGTCGGGGCTCGCGGGCGCGGAGTTCGTCGCCTGCAACACCGACACGCAGGCCCTGCAGGCCAACCGGGCGCAGCACAAGATCCAGCTCGGCGAGAAGCTGACCAAGGGTCTCGGCGCCGGCGCGAACCCCGAGATCGGCCGCGAGGCCGCCCTCGAGAGCCGCGAGGCGATCGAGACCGCGCTCGGGGGCGCCGACATGGTGTTCGTCACCGCGGGCATGGGCGGCGGCACCGGCACCGGCGCGGCACCGGTCGTGGCCGACATCGCCCGCAGCGTGGGCGCGCTCACGGTGGGCGTGGTCACCAAGCCCTTCACCTTCGAGGGCAACCGGCGGCGCAAGCAGGCCGAGAGCGGCATCATCGAGCTCAAGGCGGCCGTCGACGCGCTCATCGTCATCCCCAACCAGCGCCTGCTCTCCATCGCCGACCAGTCGATGCCGCTCACCGACGCCTTCAAGAAGGCCGACGAGGTGCTCCTCAACGCCGTCCAGGGCATCTCCGACATGGTCACCATGGCGGGCCTCGTGAACGTGGACTTCGCCGACGTGAAGACCATCATGCAGAACCAGGGGCTCGCGCTCATGGGCACCGGCCGCAGCGCCGGCGGCAAGCGCACGCTGGAGGCGATGCAGTCGGCGATCGCGTCGCCCTTGCTCGAGGACGTCGCCATCGACGGTGCCACCGGCATCCTGGTCAACATCACCGGCCCCCGCGACATGACGCTCGTGGAGATCGACGAGGCCATGCAGCTGGTACAGCAGGCCGCCGACCCGGACGTGAACATCATCTTCGGTGCGCTGGTGGACGAGAGCCTGGACGAAGAGGTGAAGGTCACGCTCATCGCCACCGGCTTCCAGGCGGTGACGGCGCGGGTCGACCGTACGCCGGCGAAGATCCCCGGCCTCTCGGTGCAGGCTCCGTCGGCCCCGCCGCTGGTGGCGGCGCTCCCCGGACGCGCACGCGCCGGCGGGCCGGGACCGGCCTTCCCCAAGATCGAGGTCGAGCGGACCGCGCTGGCGAAACCGGAGCGGACGAACCCCCGCGTGGTCGCCCGCGAGCTGTCGCGCGACTCCAACCCCGCGATGCCGGGGCTGGAGGAGCAATACGACATCCCCGCCTTCCTGCGGCGCAACCAGGGGAAGGGCGGGGAGTAGCGCCCGTCTAGAACGGTCGCCAGCCGACGTTCAGCAGGGTCAGGAAGCCGTTGTCGAGCTGGCCGGTCTGCGGTGGCTCGGTCTTGTACGTCACGGCAAGCCCGCTCCACACGTCCGCGCCCACCTCCACGGCCACGAAGAGCCGCCAGGGAAGGACGAGCCGCGCGGTGATGGAGAGCTGCCCGCAAGGGGACAGAGTGCCACGCTCCAGACCCGTGGCCTCGGGCACGTTCATCTGCGGTGGGTACAGAAACGTCGCCTGCCCGAGGCCCAGCGCCAGCCCCAGCCCCACCTGCACGTTGCCCGCCGTGTGCAGGTTCGCTTCGGCCATCGCGGCCCAGGCCTGGTAGGCCACCTCGGCTTCGGCCTGTTGTCCGGCGTACTGCTGCACGGGCGGCTGGTCGAGGCCGAGGTATCGGGCCGAGACCGTGAGGTGGCGGAAGAACTCCCAGCCGGCCCGCACCGACAACGCCGGAGCCACCGCGCTCGCGTAGGCCCCCCCGCCTCCGATCTCCACCTCGAGCTCTCCGGCGAGGGCGGGCGCGGCGAGGGTCAGGAGTCCGCAGGCGAGGGCGAGGCGCTTCATGGCCGCACAGGCTTACAGCGCGCCGTCGCCGGCGTCGAGCCACCGGTCGTGCGAGCAGCCCGGTCAGGCCCCGAGCGCCTTGACGAGGAGGGCCGCGGCCAGGACGCCTTCCACCGTGTAGGTGATCGCCATCCCGCCCCGTCGCAGCGCGACCTCGGGTTTGCCGCCGCCGAGAAAGCCCGAGACCTGGAGGAGCCGCCCGGCCAGCATGGCGCCTCCGAAGGCGTCGATCGCCCAGCGGTTCGTGCCGAGGAGCTCGAGGCAGAGCAGCAGGAAGAGCGCGGGCAAGAGGTGCTCGAAGGACACGCCATGCGCCCGCGACGTCCGCCGCAGCTGCTCGTTTCCGCCATAGCCGGCGAAGATCCTGTGGCGAAGGCGCAGCTGGCTCGTGCGCCCGGCCAGCGCGAGCAGGAGCAGCATCGAGAGCGCGGCGAAGACGGCCGTGTGGACCGGGGGTGTCAGCGCCGTCGCCATGTCGGTTTCTAGAACGGGTCCGCGCTCGACCACAAGAGAGCTCTGGCGGGCCGAAAGCTTCCGCTTGCCGCGCGCGACCGGCTCCCCTAACCTCCGCCCCACGGAGGCTCACATGCGCAAGGTCGGCTTGCTCACGGGCGGCGGCGATTGCCCGGGGCTCAACGCGGTCATCCGGGCGGTGGTGCGGCGGGCGGAGGCGCACTCGTTCGAGGTCATGGGCATCCGCGACGGCTGGAAGGGCCTGCTGGAGCCGCAGGACCGGACGCTGCGGCTCAACCGCCAGGCGACCTCCGGCATCCTGCACGTGGGCGGCACCATCCTCGGCACGAGCCGCACCAACCCCTTCAAGAAACCGGAGGGGCCCGAGACGGTGGAGAAGAACCTGAAGCAGCTCGGCCTGGACGCCGTGATCGCGGTGGGCGGGGAGGACACGCTCGGGGTCGCGAACAAGCTCCACGCCCGCGGCGTCAAGGTGGTGGGCGTGCCGAAGACCATCGACAACGACCTCTCCGGCACGGATTTCACGTTCGGCTTCGACACCGCGGTCACCATCGCGACCGAGGCGATCGACCGCCTCCACTCGACGGCCGAGTCGCACCACCGCATCATCGTCGTGGAGGTGATGGGGCGGCACGCCGGCTGGATCGCCACCTACTCCGGCCTGGCGGGCGGCGCCGACGCGATCCTCATCCCCGAGATCCCGGTCGATCTCGAGGAGGTCTGCGAGCACGTGCGGCACCGCCACAAGTCGAACCGCTTCTTCTCCATCGTGGTCGTAGCCGAGGGCGCCAAGCTCGCCGAGGGCCAGAAGCGGGAGACCAAGCTCGACGAGTTCGGCCACGAACGGCTGGGCGGCATCAGCCAGGTGGTGGCCGAGGAGATCGAGAAGCGCACGGGCTTCGAGACTCGCGTCACGGTGCTCGGGCACATCCAGCGCGGCGGCAGCCCCACGCCGCACGACCGCGTGCTGGCCACGCGCTTCGGCGTGTTCGCGGCGGATCTCGTGGCGGCTGAAGACTACGGCAAGATGGCGGCGCTGCGCGGCTCCGAGATCGCGGCGGTCCCCCTCGCCGAGGCGGTCGCGAAGCTCAAGACGATCGATCCCAAGCTCTACGAGCTGGCGAAAGGCTTCTTCGGCTGAGCCAGCCCCCCAAGTCCTTCGTGGGGTCGTCGCCTGGCGGCGTCCGGCTCGATCGGGCGGTCGCCGATCTTGCGGGCGTGAGCGTGGCCCGCGCGCGGGAAACGATCGAGGCGGGCGGCGTGCGCGTGAACGGACGCCGCGGCCGCAAGGGGGACCGCGTGCCGGCCGGGGCGACGTTGGAGGCGACGCTGTCCGAGGCGCCAGGCGCGCCGCTGCCGCAGCCGGAGCTGCCCCTCGAGGTCGTCCACGAGGACGCGCACCTCCTGGCCTTGAACAAGCCCGCGGGCGTGCCCACGCATCCTCTGAAGGCCGGCGAGCGCGGCACGCTCGCGAACGCGCTGGCCGCGCGCTTTCCCGAGTGCGCGACCGCTTCCCCCGACCCGCGTGAAGGCGGCCTCTGCCAGCGGCTCGACCGGGACACCTCGGGGCTCGTGCTCGCGGCCCGTGACCGCGCAACCTGGGACGGCGTGCGCCGGCTGCTCGCCGGCGGCGAGGCGGAGAAGGTGTACCTGGCGCTCGTCCGGGGCGAGGCGCCCGAGGAGGGGCAGTCGTCGGCGTCGCTCGCGCAGCGCGGGGGCGGGGCGCCGCGGGTCTCGGAGGGCCGGGGCGCCCGCGTCAAGTCGGTCCGCGCGGCGCGAACCACTTTCCGGACCCTCTCCCGAGGCGGCGGATGTTCCCTCCTCGAAGTCCGCATCGAGACCGGCGTGCGTCACCAGATCCGCGCCCACCTCGCCGCCCTCGGCTACCCGCTCGCGGGCGACGCGACTTACCATGGCGGACCCCCGCCCGGCGGCCTCGGCCGCATGCTGCTGCACGCGTGGAAGCTCGGCCTCGTCCATCCGGCGACCGGCCGCCGCCTGGCGCTCGAGGCCTCCGTGCCCCCCGACGCCGCGGCGACGCTGGCCTCGCTGGCCTTGACGATCGCCTGAACCGCACCGGCTCATTTCCTCCCGATCGCGCGCGTTCCGATCTAGCCTGTCGAAGCTCTCACTCCGAACAGGAGGGATCATGAAATCGGCATTTTCGTCGCTGGTCCTGGGCTCGATCCTTCTGGCCTGCGCTCCCGGCACCCGCAACTCGAACATCGACGACACGAACGGCGGCACCACCGGTGGGGGCAACAACGGGGGAAACAACGGCGGGAACGGCGGCGTGATCGGGACCATCTTCGGCCCCGGGGCCACCACTCTGCTCGTCGACAACGAGTGGGCGAACGCCAGTGTGGCGTTCACCTCGCCGTCCTACACGACCTACACCGCACTTCTCACCGGCGCCGGCATCGCTTACGACACGTTTGTCACGGATCCGAACGGCACGGACGGCGCCCCGAGCTCGTCCGACATCGCTCCCTACGACACGATCGTCTGGTTCACGGGTGGGAGCTATGGTGGCGGCGTCGGCGAAGCGACGATGACCGCGGCGCAGGAGGCCATCGTCACGAACTGGCTGGACCAGGGCGGACGCACGCTCCTCCTGTTCTCGGAGAACCTGGTCTACGACCTCTCGAACCCGCACTGCATCTGGGGCGGCCCGGAGACCGACGTCTTCCTCGTGGATTACATCGGCGCCGCGGGCGACGAGTGCGACTTCCCCTGCGACGTTTGCACTGGGGGGAAGGTCGACCACGAGTCGTACGCGATCACCCCCGCCACCGGTTCGCCCCTCGGGGCCGAGCCCTACCAGGTGGTCGCGGACACGCCCGTCGAGAGCACGGCCGACGCGATCAACCCTGGCGTGGGCGCGGGCGTGGACATTCTCGCCACTGTCCCGCTCGATCCGGACGGGAACGGCGATCTACCGGGGGCCGTCGTCACCGGCCGCAAGGGCGTGGGCGCGCTTGGAACCTCCCAGGTCGTGTACGTGGGCGTGCCGGTGGAAGACTTCACGACGCTGACGGGCTACGGGGACGCCACTGGTTTCTTCAACGGCGTCCTGAACTACGCCGGACTGTAGAGAGTCCGAGCGGCGAGCGCGGCTCATGCCGGCAGCGCCAGCGCTCCGAGCACCGTCGAGACGCCGAGCTCGACGACGACGCGCAGCGAGTGGCCGAGAGCCTCCATCCTCGGCCAGTCGGAAGCCGCGCTCGGCAACTAGAGGGAGGGCTGGACGCTGGGTGCGGGCGGGGGCGCGGGAGCCGCCTCGGGGGCGGCTCTGGGCGCGAGCACGCGCCAGCGGGCCAGAGCCTTCAGGAGCGGCCAGAGGAAGAGCAGCGTGAGCAGGCTCAGCGCGGCCGCGGCGGTGCGCACCGGCGTCGTGCCGAACGACACCGCGACCTCGTAGTGGCCGGCCGCGGGGAACGTGAGCTGCGCGAGCCCCTGCGGCGAAGGGCCCAGCGTCGCCTGGGCCGGCCCCGCGATCGTCCGGGCCTTCCAGCCCGGGAAGTCGAAGACCAGGAGATCCGCGGCGCCCGGGCCCGTGGCGTCGACCTGCACGTCGTACGCCGTGCCGCTCTTCTGGGTCGCCCGCGCCTCCACGCCCGGGCTGGCGACGATCAACCGGTCCCGCGGGTGCGCCGGCGGCCGGCTCGCCTCGCGCGGCAGGTGCTCGTCGGCGCTGGCGGTGCCGTCCATGCCGCCGGCCACCACGTCTGCCACCGTCTGCGGGACCTTGTCGGCCGGATAGTAGGCCTTCACGCGCTCGAAGCGCTGCGCGTCGAAGACGATCAGCGCCACGGCCGCGAGGCAGAGCGGCCAGCGGGCCGGTCGCAAGGGGCCGTCGAGGGCCGCGGCCCAGGTCACGCCGATGGCGCCGGCGCCGAACGCCGCCGCGAGGCCCAGCAGGCGCCAGGGAAACTGCACGTAGGCCGCCATGGGCAGCCAGCGATAGGCCCACTCGGCCGAGGGGGTCATCACGTAGAGGAACGCGGCCGTGCCCGCCCAGAAGGGGAGCCCGGCGAGGGTGGTGCGCCACGCGCGGGGCCAGGCCAGGCACGCCACGGCGACCACGGCGGCGAAGGCGAGCGGCCGGCCCACCGAGAAGGGCATGCGCTGCCACGGCGGGAAGTCGCCCACGAAGCCGTAGTAGTCGAACTTGAGGTAGTCCGCGGCCGGGACCATGTGGTGGCTGAACACGTAGTAGCCGCCCACCACCCGCTCGAAGTGGGCGAAGCCCTTCTCCGCGAGCGCCGGCCAGACGTAGATGGCGGCGAGGCCGAAGGCGCCGGCCAGCGCGAGGAACGGCGCGAGGGCGCGCAGCCGGCGGCCGCGGAGCCAGTCGAGGGCCGCCGGCAGGAGCACGAGCGCGAAGACCGCCTCGGTGGCCCACTGCCCGATGATCGTGTGGGTGAGCAGGAGCGCGGCGTGGCAGAGCGCGGCGAAGAAGGCCGTCCGCGGCAGGCGCTCGCGCGAGGTGCGGCCGAGCTCGCGGTACAGCAGGATCGTCCAGGGGACGAGCGCGAGCGCGGAGTACTCCGCCAGGTCGCCGCGCAGCAGCAGGTCGACGAACCGGTAGGGCGCGAAGGCGAAGGCGGCGCCGGCCACCAGCGCGGCGTCCGGGCGCCCGGTCTCGCGGCGCACCATCTCGTAGGCGCCGAGCGCTCCGGCCGCGGTGAAGGCCAGCATGGCCAGCTTCAGCGCGGTCGTGACCGAGAAGCCGAGGGCGGCGAAGGGCGCCGTGGCGGCGAAGACCCCCGGCGGAAAGAAGTCGAAGAAGGGCGAGCCGAAGCCGCCATAGAAGTCGGGCGCCCAGCGCGGAAACAGCGCCCCCGCGCGCAGGTCGCGCAGGTACTCGATGGAGCGAAGCACGTAGCGGCTGTACTCGTGCGCGTCGAACCAGACGCCGCCCCAGAGGGGGTGCGACATCCAGGCGGCGAGCGCCAGGCAGGCGAGGGCGGCGGCGAGCCCTTCGCGGCGGCGCAGCAGGCGCGCGAGGAAGGCGGCCGCCGGGAAGGATCGCGGCGGTTTCTGGGCTTCGGTGCCGGGCAAGTGTGACCGCTCGAAGGCGTCGTCTTATAGCACGGGATTCAACCCGTCCGGCCGCCGCTGTGCTATCACCGCCTCTCGCATGGCTCGCGACGCCCTCGTGGTCCTCCCGACTTACAACGAGCGGGAGAACCTCGACGCCGTGGCGGCGGCCATCCTCGCGGCCAGCGATCGGGTGGAGATCCTGGTCGTGGACGACAATTCGCCCGACGGCACCGGGCAGCTCGCCGACGAGATCGCCGCCCGGGAGCCGCGCCTCCACGTGCTGCACCGGGAGCGCAAGGAGGGGCTCGGCCGTGCCTACCTGGCCGGCTTCGCCTGGGCCCTGGCCCGCCCCTACGCGCTCATCCTCGAGATGGACGCCGACTTCTCCCACGACCCGCGCTACCTGCCGCAGCTCCTCGAGGCGGCCAGGGACGCCGATCTGGTCCTCGGCAGCCGCTATGTGCCCGGCGGCGGCACCGAGAACTGGGGGCTGGTCCGCCGGCTGGTCTCCCGCGGCGGCAGCCTCTACGCGCGCACGCTCCTGGGCGTGGGCGTGCGGGACCTCACGGGCGGCTTCAAGTGCTTCCGGCGCCAGACGCTGGAGCGGCTCGAGCTGTCGACCGTGCGCTCCGAAGGCTACTCGTTCCAGATCGAGCTGACCTACCGCGCGCTGAACCTCGGCTTGCGCGTGGTGGAGATCCCGATCCTCTTCGTCGACCGGCGCGTGGGGAAGAGCAAGATGTCGCGACGCATCTTCGCCGAGGCCGCCACCATGGTCGTGCGGCTGCGGCTGGAGCGCGGCGCGTTCCTGAAGCGCGCGAAGACGGCGGGCTAGGGCGCCCGGCCTTCGTCGTCGGCTTCCACCGGGAAGGGTGGCACCTCGGCGCGCAGGGTCGCGCCGGCGGCGCCCATGAGCAGCGCCAGCACGAGCGAGCCCACGCCCGCGCCGAACGCCAGCGCGCCGGTGAGGATCAGGTTCCAGTTGGGAACGCGCGGCACGAGAATCGCGAAGCCCTCCCGCGGGCGCAGGTACTCCAGCCCCACCACCGCGGCGCACGCGAGACCGGCCGCCAGGAAGAGGCCCGCCGCCACCGCCGCCCGATCGAAGGTGAGCCACGCGCGGGCGCTCCGGCGCACGCGGCCGGGCTCCGCCACCGCCTGGATGGCGAGGCCGCCGGCGAGCGGCGGCATCCCCACGAGGGCCAGGAGCGCGAAGAGCACGGCGCGGTCGTGGCCGAAGGAGGCGAACGTGCCGATCACCCCCGCGAGCGTGAGCAGCAGGCCCGGCAGGGTGAGCGCGCGGTCGGGCGCGTGCCACAGGAGCAGCCGCAGGTGCCGCCAGCCATCGCGCCAGGGGCGCAGGTGGGGCGGCCGGCCGCGCTTGTCCTTGTAGAAGTCGATGGGGATCTCTTCGATGGGCACGCCGCGCACGGCCGCCTTCACGATGAGCTCCGAGGCGAACTCCATGCCGGGCGCCACCGCGCCGATGCGCCGGTAGGTGCGCCGCTCGAAGCCGCGCATGCCGCAGTTGCAGTCGCTGATGTGCGTGCCGTAGAGCCGGTTCAGGATGAAGGTGAGCACCGGCGTCCCCAGCCACCGGTTGAGGGTGGGCATCGCGCCCTCCTCGATCTTGCCGCGCAGCCGGCTGCCGATGACGTAGGGGTGCCCCTCGCGCAGCTTCGCGACGAACGCCGGCACCAGCGTGAAGTCGTAGGAGTCGTCGGCGTCGCCCATGATGAGGTAGCGGCCGCGGGCGGCGCGGAAGCCGAACTGCAGGGCCGCCCCGTAGCCGCGCACCGGGCAGCGCACCACGCGCGCCCCGGCCTGGGTCGCCACCGCGATGCTGTCGTCTTTGGAGCCGTTGTCGGAGACGACCACCTCCCCCCGGATGCCGGCCTGCTTCATCGAGGCCACGGCCTTGCCCACGCAGAGGCCGATGGTCTGGGCCTCGTCGAGGCAAGGAATGACGACCGTGAGCTCCAGCTCGTCGGGGTCGGCCCGGGCGCCGACGTCGGGGGGCGTCTCTGGCATGGCGGCCATGGAAACGGGCGCTTCTAGCATGGGCCGGGGGGGATCTGCCAACGGCGGGTCGCTGCGGACCTAGCGGGGAGGCGGGGCGCCCGATCCCTTGCCGGGAGGCACGGCCGCCGCGAACCAGATCTTGTCGACGTACAGGTTGCGGTCGCAGTCCGGCGGGATCCACATGTCGTTCGGGAAGCGCACCGTGACCGTGTGCTCCCCCGGCCCGAGCGACACCTCGCCCCAGCGCTCCGCCCACGCGGTCTCCGGCACGTGCGAGGTCAGGACCTCCTTGCCGTCCACGTCGAGCTCGATGTCCGGCGCGCCCTGGCACTGGTCGCCCCGCACGCGCGCGGCGATGGCCCCCATGTGCCGGCTCAGCACCACCACGCCGGTGGCCGAGGTGGCGCTCGTGAACTCCAGCGCCTGCCCGGTGGACGCGAGCGAATCGGAGACGCGCGACGCGCCCCAGGTGGAGTTCAGGTTGGCGCCCTCGAGCGAGTCGTGGCCGGGCCGGCGATCGGTGAAGAGCGTGATGCGGTCCACGATGAGGTTCCGGTCGCAGCGACCGGGCTCCCAGTGGTCGTTTGGGAAGATGACCTCGAAGGTGTGCCGCCCGCGGGCGAGCGAGACGCCGGCCGGGAAGTCGGTCCAGTCGCTCTCGGGCACCTCGGTCGAGAGCACCACGGCGCCGTCGACCACCAGGATGAGCTGCGGCGCGCCCTCGCAGGAGTCGCCCTTGGCGCGCACCATGATCTCGCTCGCGGGGTAGAGGAGCTCCATCGGCCCCGAGGCGGTGGTGGACGAGAAGAGCTCGAGCGCCTGGTTGTCCTTGGTACCGCCGGCGGGCACCTGCCCGGCGCCGGGCCCGGCTTGCAGCGACAGCGCGGTGAAGCTCTGCACCGGCGGCGGAACGTCGTTCGCGGCCTTGTCGCCGGCGCCCGAGCAGGCGAGCGCCAGCGGCAGGGCGCAGAGGCATGTGAGCCTTCTCGGCACGGGGCGTGTATACCGCGGCCGGTGGCGGAGGTGTAGGAGGGGGTTCTCTCTGCGGGGCTTCGCCCCGCGCCCCAACGGCTGGCGAGTGGAGAGTGAGACGCGGTGCGAAGGGTAGCGGCGGATCAACGCGGGACGGAGGGAGGGCCGCTTGCTCGGGGTCCGGACCCCCGTCCGTCCTCGCGCTCCCCACGAGCTGTACCGAGTTGCACCGTCACTCGTGAATCAGCATGGGCGCGCTGCGGGCGCGGCGGGGGCCCCCCGGACCCCTGCGCGTCGGCCCCCCTCCTCCCCCCTTTCATTTGCCCCTACCGCCTTTGCACCAGATCTGGATTCCCTCTCGATCGGTTCCGTAGGCAGGGTTTGACGATGATGGATCTCGGGTTGAAAGGGGGGTCATCGAGCGGAGAGCGAGACGCGGTGCGACGGGTAGCGGCGGATCAACGTGGGACGGAGGGAGGGCCGCTTGCTCGGGGTCCGGACCCCCGTCCGTCCTCGCGCTCCCCACGAGCTGTACCGAGTTGCACCGTCACT
>DATJNL010000206.1:0-5501 GCA_035508175.1 Myxococcales bacterium | reverse complement strand
GCTGCGGCACGCCGAGACCGAGCGGCTCTTCAAGATCAACCTGGCCAACTACTTCGCCGGCGCGCTGCTGCTCCCTTACAAGGAGCTCTTCGCCGAGGCGCAGCGCACCCGCTACGACGTGGAGCTGATGTCGACGCTGTTCGCGGTCACCTACGAGACCGTGGCCCACCGGCTCTGCAACCTGGGCGATCCGCGGCGGCGGGGCGTGCCGTTCCACTTCCTGCGCGCCGACGTCGCGGGCAACCTCTCGAAGCGCTACTCGGCCACCGGCCTGCGCTTCGCCGAGCGCGGCGGCTCGTGCGCCAAGTGGGCGGTCCACTGCGCCTTCCTCAACCCCTCCGTCCTCACGCGGCAGTACTCGACCCTGCCCGACGGCTCGTCCTACTTCTGCTTCGCCAAGGTGGTGGCGCAGCCGGTCGGCGGGTCGCTCGTCCGCGGCAGCATCTACTCGATCGGCCTGGGCACGCAGGCGCAGGACGCGCGCCACCTGGCCTACGCCGACGACATGCCGATTTCGCGCCTGCCCCAGCTGGCCATCCCGGCCGGCGTGACCTGCCGCTTCTGCGACCGCACCGACTGCAACCAGCGGGCGGCGCCCAGCTACCGCTTCGCCTTCGCGGTGGACGAGTACACGAAGAAGGACAGCTTCTTTTCGCCGCTCCTCTCGCACGAGGGCGGGAAGGCGCGGCGCGATCGCGGCGCCTCGTAGGCCGTTCGCGCCGTGCCTAGCTTGAGCGCGGGGAGAGAGATCATGAAGAGCGTCGCCCTCGTCACCGGCGCCTCGGGCGCACTCGGCAGCGCCATCGCCCACCGGCTCGCGCAGGCGGGCTGCGCGGTCGCGGTCCACTACGGCCAGCGCGAGAAGCAGGCGCGGGCGCTGGCGGCGGCCATCGAGGTCGACGGCGGCGTGGCGGCGGCCTTCGGCGCGGACGTGCGCGCCCCCGACGAGGTCGCCTTGATGGTCTCCGAGATCGAGCGCAGCCTCGGGCCCCTCGCGATCGTCGTCAACAACGCCGGCCTCGTGCGGGACCGGACCCTCGCCAAGATGAGCGACGAGGACTGGGACGTGGTGGTGGACACGAATCTCAAGGGCGCGTTCAACGTGTGCCGCTCGGTGGCGGAGGGCATGCGGGCCCGGCGGCACGGCCGCATCGTCAACGTGAGCTCGATCGTCGGAGCCATGGGCAACTACGGGCAGGCCAACTACGCCGCCTCGAAGGCGGGCCTCATCGGCCTCACCAAGGCGCTGGCCCGCGAGATGGCGCGGCACAACATCACGGTGAACGCCATCTGTCCGGGCTTCATGGACTCGCCGATGGTGTCGGGCGTGCCGCAAGAGGTGCAGCAGAAGCTGCTCGAGCAGATCCCCCTGCGGCGCTTCGGCGAGCCCGAGGCGGTCGCGGAGGGCGTGGCGTACCTGGTCGGTCCCGGCGGTGCCTACGTCACCGGCCAGGTTTTGCACATCAATGGTGGCATGTACATGTAGGTGCCGGCCGCCGGCCGCGCCCTGGCCTGCCGTCGCGGCGAGCGACCCCCCGCGCTGTGGTTTGGCGGACGCTTGCCCCGGCTGCGGGCTGCTTGACAGTCGTTGATCGGTTGGCCTAGAACCCCGCTGCTTCGGCAGCTGCGGTCATTCGGCGACGAAACATCCTACTCGGGAGTCTGGAGGACTGGCATGGATCTGCGCCGTTACCTGCTGACGAGCGCCCTTGCCGGGCTCGCCGCTTGCACGGTCAGCGAGACCCAGCCGAACCTGGCGGGCCAGGACGTCCGGCTGACCGTCTTCCACACCGCCGACATCCACTCGCGGCTCCTCCCCTACGACATCACGATCGACTCGACGGACCGTGGCCTCGGCATGTACCCGGAGGCCTACCCGTTCGGGGGCGCCGCGCGCATCCGCGCTCTCTACCTGCAGCAGAAGCAGCTCGCGGCCCGCTCGGTGCTGCTCGACTCAGGCGACGCCTTCGAGGGCGCGCCCATCTTCAACGAGAACAACGGCGAGCCGGAGTTCCGCTTCATGTCGCTCCTGCACCCCGACGCCTCGTGCGTGGGGAACCACGAGTTCGACCACGGCGCGGAGAACTTCGCGGAGCAGGCGAAGGCCTGGGTGAACTACCCGCTGCTCGTCTCGAACTACCTGTGGCAGCCCTGGACGGACCCCGTCGAGACGCAGCTCGGTGAGATCACCCGGCCCTTCACCATCGTCAACGCGGACGGCCTGCGGCTGGGCATCATCGGCATGGGCAACCTGGATTCGCTCACCGGCCTGACCCAGGGCAGCGGCAACTCGCTCGGGGCCATCGCGCTCGAGACCAACGAGACCGCGCGCGAGTACGTGAACCTCCTGGCCCCCATGGTCGACATGGTGGTGATCCTCTCGCACCTGGGGCTCACCGACGACCAGAACATGATCACGGGCTACGACGACTACTACCCGTACCAGAGCGCGAAGCCGTTCCTCGCCTGCGACGTCCTGAACGACCCGAGCTGCACCGCCGCCAGCGGATGCTGCCGGGACTACGCGACCGATCAGCCGTGGATGATCGAGAACGTCCTGCCGCCCCGGGACCAGACCGAGACCGACGATTCGTGCCAGCTGCAGCCCGGGGAGAGCCTGAACGCCGACGGCTCCTGCCCCGCCGGCGACTTCATCGACCTCGCGAAGCTCAACCCGAACCGGCGCGTCCACGTGTTCATCCCGCCGGTGCAGAACATCGATCTGATCATGGGCGGCCACATCCACGTGGTGCTCCTGCCGACCGCGGTGATCACCGAGCTGACGGTGGACCGGCAGAATGCGCTCAGCAGCCCCAGCCCGAACGGGAACTTCAGCGGCTGCCCGCCGAACACCGTCGGCTACGAAAATGCCGACGGCTCTCTGTCGACCGTCCCCTTCATCAAGCCCACGAAGGACTTCGCGGTCAGCGCCTGCTACTCGGGCGGCCTCTGGCCGGACGGAACCTACCACCTCAACAAGGACGCCAGCGACGTGTTCGGCGCCGTGCCGAACCTCACGAAGCACGACGGGACGCCCGCCATCTGGAACTGTCCCACGCCCGACGCGCCCACCTGCGCGCCGCGGGAGGTGCTGATCCAGCACAGCGGCGCCTTCGCGAAGTACCTGGGTCGGCTGGACCTGGTCGTGCGCATGCCTCCCACGGCGGCCCAGGCGCAGCAGCAGGGGCTGACGCAGACGCAGATCGACCTCCGGAACGGGGTGGGCGGCGAGATCGTCGCCCACAACTACGTGCCCTTGCCCATCGACGCGGCCTGGTGCCTGCAGCCGCGCCCCGTCCGGGATCCGTACGATCCTTCGTTTGCCCAGTTCGAGGCCACCGTGGAGAACGCGCGCGTGACCTGTGCCCAGCAGGAAGACCTCGAGACGCTGCAGCTGCTCGAGCCGTACACCGAGAACCTGAATCAGACGCTGGAGCTGCCGGCGATCTCCTCCTACGCACCGAACGAGATCCTGCGCTTCTCGCAGGGGGCCGGCGAGGACGCCGCGCTCAACGAGAACTCCTCGCTCGCCGGGAGCGTGGGCGGCGACTCGGAGCTGGGCGACGCCATGGCCGAGTCGATGCGCATCTACCAGGGCGTCGAGGCGGAGTTTGCGCTCACGAACACCCTCGGGCTCCGCGACAACATCTACCAGGGCCCGATCAACCTCGAGACCCTGTTCAACGTCTTCCCGTTCGAGGACTTCCTCACCATCCAGTACCTCTCCGGGACGGAGCTGCAGTACCTGCTCGACTTCGTCACCGACGTCTCGGCCTCGCGCGGCTGCTCCTCGGAGGCCCAGGTGGCCGGCCTCCAGTTCGTGCAGGACTGCGGCCGGTCCATCCGCAACAGCGCGCCGTCCTGCGACGAGCTGCTGGCCAACGGGGCGCGGCCGGAGCCGTGCGTGCCTTCCTGCCAGCAGACCAGCGATTGCCTCAACGCGGCCCAGCAGTACCCCGACAGCCCGAGCGCCCAGTGGTACAGCCAGACCTGCGCGGGGCAGGAGACGCCGTATTCCCCCGCCAACACCGGCTGCGAGTGCGTCCAGGGGAGCTGCTACGCGTGGACGGCCCACGACATCTCCGTGAACGGCCAGGAGCTCGATCTGTCGGCCCAATACAAGGGAGTGGTCAACAACTACATCGCCCAGGGGGGCAGCGGCTACCACGTGCTGCAGGCCAACACGAGCAAGATCACGACCAGTATCTCGCTGCGCAACTCGCTGCTCGTCTACCTGCGCGACAACTTCTGCCAGTGCCCCCAGATCCTCGCCGGGAACCCGGAGTGCGCGCGCTACCACGAGGGCGACCAGCTCGTCATCGACCCCGCGGCGGTGACCTACTGCACCGCGGCCCAGAGCCTCGAGAGCTACGTGGGCAACCTCGCCACCGAGTACGGGATGAGCAACGAGCAGGTGGTCCAGGCTCATCCGGAACGCATGATCGCCGCGCCCAACGGCGTCTGGGCGGGGCAGTGCGAGTGCCGGCAGGTGCTCGCGGCGCAGATCGATCCGGACCCCAACTGCGGCCACGTGACGAACGACTTGCGGCAGTTCTGCCTGCACCCCACCCAGGTCTCCGTGGTCACCGCCCAGGAGGACGGACGAATTGTCCTGTCGACGCAATAGCCTCGCCGCGGCGGCGCTGGCGGTCCTCGGTGCCTGCAACCAGGCGAGCACGCAACCGCACGGGCTCTCGAGCTTCAACGTCACCGTCGAGGATCTCAGCGGCCAGCTCGGCGCGTTTCCCCTCAGCCCCGTGTCGATCAAGGTCACCGCCGACGCGCTCGACGAGGACGGCAACCCCTTCGCCTACGACGGCTCGGCCGTCGTGTACGTGACGCCGGGCAACACGATGCAGGCCCCGCCCAACCAGAACGCCGTGGCCACCCTGGAGACCCAGCTGCCCACGCTGACCTTCTCGAACGGGCACGCCACCGCGACCATCTCCGCCTGGCACGTGTTCGGCGACACGGCCGTCTGGGTCGAGGCCCACACGACCGGCACCGGAGACTACGCCACCGGGATCAGCAACCCGGACCTGCTCTACGGCTACCCGCTCCTGTCCGAGCTTCAGGTCGACAGCCAGAACAACCAGGATCCGCTGGAAGGCAACTACGTCGTCATCGATCAGACGAAGACTCGCTGCGTCGTCGACGGCGGGTTCGGCTCACCGCCCCCGTCGCAGGAGCCGGACGCGGGTGTCTGCGGGGGGGCCGAGTACGCCCAGGACTTGATCGTGACCGCCGTCACCAGCGACGGCTTCTACGCCATGGATCGGAACTCGTACTACGCGAATCCGGAGGCCGGCTATCTGGTGCCGCAGACCGGATTCGATCCCGATACGCAGCGCTACGATCTGCCGGGCTCGTGGGCCTGCGTCTTCGTCTACAACTACGACGCCCCGAACCTGTTCCTGGGGCAGCGGCTGGTCACCATCTCCGGCACGATCGACGAGTTCGACGGAGACACGCAGATGGACTACCCGGCGTGGACGATCAAC
>DATJNL010000205.1:0-4799 GCA_035508175.1 Myxococcales bacterium | reverse complement strand
GACCGCGAAGAACTGGCCGTTGTTGCCCCAGTAGCTCGTGTCGTCGTCGGCGATGACGATGCCGAAGCGCTCCGATTCGGTGGCGATGGGCAGCGCGAGGCCGCCGATCTGGCTCACCGAGCTGCCGTTCGCGCTGAAGGCCAGGGCCGAGTACGGGTCTCCCGAGCCGCCGCTCGAGGCCGGTCCGTCATCGTCGGCCTCGAACAGCGTGCCGTCATTGCCGAGGCCAGGGCAGGCGTCGAAGCCGTCTTCGCCGTAAGGCTCCGAGAACTCCACGGCACCCTGCGGCGAGATGAAGTAGAGGCTGGTCACGTTCGTCTTGCTGCCCGAGCCGCCTCCACCGCCACCTCCGCCACCGGTGTGCGCGTCGGAGCCCGACATCACGAACATGGAACCGTCGGCGAGGATTGCCGGCGTGGACGGGTGGCTGTCCTGCGACGGATCGGAGAGCTGCACGCCCCAGTTGCTCGTGCCGGTGGGGCTGATGGAGTAGAACATGCCCGACATCGCCACCTGGTACACGTTGCCCGTCTCGTCGACCACCGGCGAGGCGATGTACGTCGAGCCGCCGAGCCGGCGCTGGCCGCCGCTGCCGCTGGGCACGCCCACCTGGAACTTCCAGGCGACCGTGCCGGTCAGCGACGAGGTGTCGGCCTGCGTCTGGCCCGTGTTCCCGTTGTCGTAGTGCCACTTGGGCCAGCCGGCCGAGTAGACCGTGACGTTGTTGATCACCGCGGACAGCGGCACGGCAGCGTTCGGGTTCGCCGGGTCGCCGGTCTGGAAGGTGAGCGTGCCGGTGCGCTTGAGCGGCGCCGTGGTGCTCGTGGGCGAGAACGCGACCGCGACCGTCGCGGTGCTCCCCGGCTGCAGCGCGAACGACGTGGGCTGCGTGGACGGAATCGAGTAGTCGGGGTCGGTGCCGGAGCCGAGCGCAATCGCTGCCACCTGGCACGCCGAGAGGCCGCTGTTCGTGAGCGTCACCTGCTTCGTGACCGGCGAGTTCGGCGCCACGTTGCCGAAGCTGAGCGAGAGGGGAGAGATCCCCAGGCTGCACGGGTTGAGCGTCTGGTTGCCCGACAGCTGGTCCTGCGCGGTGCGCGTCATCACCGCGGTGTCGGCCACGTTCCAGTTCGCCAGCGCCTCGTCGGTATCGCCGCCAGCGTTGCCCGACGCGGTGTAGGTGACCGTGACGTTGAAGCTGGCCGCCGGCGCGAGCGTTGTCGGCAAGGCCGGCAGGCCGGAGAGCACGAAGATCGAGTTGTTGTTGTACGTGCCGAGCCCCTTCACGGTAAGCGACTCGGTACCGGTGTTGGTGGCGGTCAGCGTCTGCGTGACCGAGCTGCCCGCGGGCACGCTGCCGAAGTTGACCGGGCTCGGCGCGAAGACCAGTTGGCCATCGACGCCCACGCCGGTCAGGTCGATCTGCTGGCTGGGGCAGCCCTGGCACACGCCGTACGGCAGGTCGGCGGTGGACGGCCCCGTGGCGGCGGGCGAGTACGCGATCTGGATGGTCTGCGCGCCGCCCACCTGCAAGGTGGCGCTCGTCTCGCCAGTGGGCGCGAAGTCGCCCGCCTGCGGGCCTTCCATCGTGCCCCACGTCAGGTCCACCTGCGACTTGCCGCAGTTCGTGACCGTGACGCTCTGGACCTTTGGCGTGCCCTGCACCTGCACGTTCCCGAAGTCGACGGGCGTGGGCGACACGCACACCTCGATGTCCTCGCCGTTGCCCTGCATCTGCACGGTGACGGTGGGCGTCTCACTGCTGTCGGTGACGATGGAGACCGTGGCGGTTTCCTCCCCGCCCGCCGAAGGCACGAACTGCACCGTACCAGTGACGGTCTGCCCCGCCGTGACCGCCTTGGGCAGGTTGCTGGTGAACTGGAAGTCGCTCCCGTTCGCTCCGCCGATCGTCACGGAGCCCAGGTTGAGCTGGCCACCGCCCGTGTTCTGCAGCGAGAGCTTCAGCGACTTGGCCTTGCCAATCGGTACGTTGCCGAAGTCCAGGTTCTGGCCCACCCCCTTGCCGTCGTCGGAGACGATCGGAGGCGAGCCGCCCGTCGACCGCTTGCAACAGGCGGTGAGCGCCAGCGCGAGCGGCAACGAGGCAACGAGTAGCGAACGCGGCTTCACGGTGTCACCCCCGTACGAGGAGAGAGCGGCGGCGCCCGAACAGCGCCGCCAGGGCGAGGCCCAGGGCCAGCAAGTCGGTGCCCCCCAGGCCAGTGCTGCACCCGCCGCCGCCGTCTGGAACCGGCTTGGCGTTGCTAGTGAGCGGCCCGGTGTCCCCGGCGCTCGCCGATCCGCCCGACCCAGATCCGGAGCCCGAGCCTGACTGGCCCGCGGTGGCGCTGCCGCTGCCCCCACTGTTTGCGCCAGCGCCCGTCGCCGAACCGCCGCCGCTGCCGGCCGAGGTTCCGGCGTTCGTGCCGGCCGACGTGCCGGCGCCGGTCCCGGCGCTCGTGCCCGCCGAGGTCCCGGCGCTGGTCCCGGCCGAGGTGCCCGCGCTGGTCCCAGCCGAGGTGCCGGCGCTCGTCCCAGCCGAAGTGCCTGCGCTCGTCCCAGCCGAGGTGCCTGCGCTCGTCCCAGCCGAGGTGCCCGCGCTCGTCCCGGCCGAGGTGCCGGCGCTCGTCCCAGCCGAGGTGCCCGCGCTCGTCCCTGCCGAGGTGCCCGCGCTCGTCCCGGCCGACGTGCCGGCGCTCGTCCCAGCCGAGGTGCCCGCGCTGGTGCCGGCCGAAGTGCCGGCGCTCGTCCCGGCCGAGGTGCCCGTGGTCGTCACGACGTTGCAGCTGGGCCAGGCCTTGGCCAGCAACGCCACGTCGAGCGAGCCCCAGCCGGAAGCGAGGTCGTAGCCCGCACCGGCGGTGAAGCCCGTGATGCCGTCGTAGGTGTTGTTACCGCTCGTGATGTCGTGGAACGGCCCCGAACCAGCCGAGGCCTGCGCCTCACCGAGCTGGTAGAGCGTCGCGTGGATGTCGCCAAGCTTGGTTCCGCAGGTGGCGCCGATGAGGGCGAAGATGCCGGCCGCGAGAGGCGAAGCGACGCTGGTGCCACCGACCGGTTCGAGGTCGCTGGAAGGGCCGCTGCCGTCGTCGGTGCTCACGCCCACGCCAGGGCTGGGCGCGGCGAAGAGCGAGAGGTCCGGAACGCCGCGGGTGCCACTCAAGATCGAGACGTTGGCGAGACCGGACTGGTACGAGGGCGTCGTGTAGAGCTGGCTCTGCCCACCGCCGCCGGCGCCGCCGCTGCTGCCGTTCCAGACGTCCTCGGTGGCCCAGCCGCCCGACCAGTTGTCAGAGCTATCGAAGTTGCCGCTGCCCGAGAGCTGCGTGCCGCCCATGGCCACTATCTCCGGGAGATCCGCGGGGAAGTCGACCGTGGCGCTACCGCCACCGCCACCACCACCTCCTCGGCCGCCGCCACTGCCGCCACCACCCTCGTCGCAGTCGTCTGCGCCCGAGTCACCGGCTGCCGCGAACCAGGTCTGGCCTTCCGCGAGCCCCTGCTTCGCGGCGGTCTCGTAGCCGTTGGTGTCGGTGGTGTCGCCCGAGAGCCCCGACTCGCAGATGCCGAGCGAGATGCTGACGACGGCCGCGCCGCTCAGCGTGTTGGCGGCGTACTGAGCCCCAGTCGTGAAGACCTCGCTGGAGGGCGAGATGATGAGGTTGATCGAATCGGCATCGGGCGCGCCGACGCTCTGCATCTCGAGGTCGAGCTCGTACTCCTCGTTGGCGCCCTGCGAATCGGGGTCGCTGGACGCGCCGGAGAGGACGATGGGGTTGTAGGTGGCGGTCGCCTGCGAAACGTTCTGGTAGTAGTAGCTAATGTCGCCCGTGTTTGGGGGACCGCTGGGGTCGTAGGTGCCGATCACCGCCGTCTGCACGCCCTTGGCGCCGTTCGTCGTGATGAGCGACGTGAAATCGTAGAAGGCCCGCAGATCGTCCGCGCCGAAGGACGCCCCGTACTGCGTGCTGACGCGCGGCGCGTGGTGCACGTAGTGGTGATAACGGATGCGCGTGTCGAGGCCCGAGATCGAGGCCAGATCGGATGCCAGATCCTCGGGGATCTGCGGGGTGCCCGTGTACGACCGGAAGATGCGCCCGTCCGGCTGGACGGCCCAGACCGGTTGCACGCCGAGGAGTTGCTTGAGCGCCGCGGCGTCGCCCAGCGCTTCCAGGAACAGGCGGTTCGGGTACCGCGTCACATGAAAGCCCGCCTGCTCGAGCCACTGCACGAACTCCGCATAGCGGGAGGGGGTGAGGCCGAAGCGCTCGCCGAACTCCTGCGGGGTGAGCCACTGGCGAAAGCTCGGCGAGTCGGGATTGGACTGGTCCGCGAGGAACTGATCCAGGGCGGCCTCGTTGGCCAGTTTGAGAGACACACCCAAGTGGACCTCCGTGCCATCGGCGAGGGCCTGGCCGGGCACCGCCGTGGAGGGGACGCCCTGGACGAGAGCACTGGCGGCGAGAGCGGCGGTCGCGGTCACGATGAAGGAGATCATCCGGTTGGCCTCGCTTGGGGTTGAGTAGACGCGTGGGGTCGTGAGGGGCCAAGCAGAAAGCGAGCCACCTACAATTGACTCCGGATGTGGGTGGACTGGCACGGCCGTGCCAGTCTGTTCAAGTTATTGAAATAACGTGGAGATCGATCGGGTCATCAAGGTGGCTGAACGGAACGAGCCTGAACTTGCACCAAGCGGCCGTCCATGAACTGTGCAGTCTCTTGGCCCCCCGAGCGTGCGGGCCTCGAAGATCGCCTGGGCTGCAAGGGGCTTGGCGATCTTGTCCGATTTTAGATCAGGT
>DATJNL010000204.1:0-28930 GCA_035508175.1 Myxococcales bacterium | reverse complement strand
CGGTTGAAGCCCGGCGAATCCTGACCGGACCCGCGCCCGAGCGCCAGGCGAACCACGTGGTAGTCCGCGGGCGTCATGGTCTCGAGGACCGCGAGCTGGTCGGTGAGGATGGAGAGCACGAGGGAGATGCGGCGCAGCAGGTGCGTCGCCCGGGACACGCGCCCTTCGCGGGCGTGGCGCACCGCCTGGTCGACGTCGTGCAGGCACACCTTGAACCAGAGCTCGAACGTCTGGTGGATGACCTGGAAGAGCAGCTCGTCGGAGGTGGCGAGCTGCGCCTCGGGCTTCTGCAGGGCGAGGAGCTCGTCGGTGCGGATGTACCGTTCGTAGTCGGTGGGCATGCGTAGGAACGCTTACACCTTCCCCGCGCGGCGCAGCAAGACGTAGAGCGCACCCTCGCCGCCGTCGCGCGGGAGGGCCGGGCAGAAGGCCAGGACCTGGCGGTGTGCCGCTCCCTGTGTGAGCCAGGAGCCGATGCCCTCCTTGAGCACCGCGTTGCCATCCGGCGAGTTGAGGCCGCGGCCGTGGACGACGAGGACGCAGCGCCTGCCGCCGGCCGTCGCCGAGGCGATGAAGCGGGCGACGGCGCGTTCGGCCTCGGAGGCGCGCAGCCCGTGCAGGTCGAGCCGCGCCTCGACGGGGATCTCGCCCCGGCGGAGCCGTCTCCGCGTGCGGCGGTCGAGCTCGCGGAGCCCGGCGCCCTCCGGATCGTCGGCCGCCGCCCCCGCGGTGGTGGAGGAGGCACCGCCGGCCTCGGCCGGCCGCCCCCGGAGGGGAGGCTTCTTCCGTGGCGGCACGAACCCGCGCGCGTCGCGCAGCGGCACCGCCCCGGCGGCAGCCTCTCGGAACAGGGCCGCTTCGTCTCCGGAACGGCGAGCGTCGGAGTCGGGCTCGGCCGCCGGCCGGCGGAGCATCCTGTCGTCTCTACCCATTCCAGTCGGACCCGCCCGTGGATACTACATTCGCAGGGCGCGGGCACACCCGCGCCGCCGGATGAAGGGGAGGACGACGCGTGGCGAAAGGCAAGGTGAAGTGGTTCAACGACGGCAAGGGCTACGGGTTCATTTCGCGGGACGACGGCGAGGATGTCTTCGTCCACCATACGGCCATCCAGATGGAGGGGTTCCGTAGCCTCATGGAGGGCGACGCCGTCGAGTTCGAGGTCGTGCAGGGGCCCAAGGGGCTGCAGGCGGCGAACGTGCGGAAGGTCTGATCGAACGGCCGCGCTTTGCGGTAAACCGATGCGGTGAGTTTTGCCCTCGCCGTCGCGGCCCTGGTGTTCTGGGCGCTGGCCTTTGCCCGGTACGTCCGGCTGTCGCGCCCCCGGGACGACGGCCCGCGCGTCACCTTCCTCGATCTGCCGCTCGGCCTGGCCGTGAACGTTCGGCTGGACCTCTCCGCGGTGGCGGCGCGCGAGCGCGTGCGCAGCGCCTTCCTGCGGACCGGGGCGTTCCGCGTGGAGGCGGCCGAAGGAGGGCGGATGTCCTTCCGGCAGGGCGATCGCCCGAGCCCCTGGCTGGGCCGGTTGCGCGGGGCGAAGTGGCCGGCCGTCTACGTCGGCTCCTTCGGCGCCGAGGCCGCCGCGCCCTCGGGTTGCCAGCTCCTGCTCCGCTTCAGCACCGTGCCGGTGGCAGGCTGGGCGCTCGCCGGCTTCGGCCTCGTCGGCCTGCTGGGCTTCGCCGCCCACCTGGCGGGCCTGCGCGGGCTGTGGTTCTGGGTGTCGCTCGCGGTCTTCGCGCTCGGCGTTCGGGCGGGCTACCAGGCCGAGGTGAGGAGACTCGCGTGGGGACTGCTCGATCTGCTGGCCCTCGCTGGCCACGGCGGCTGAAAGCCGGCGCTCATTCCTGGATTCCCGCCGCGACGGCGCTGCAGGCGTCGGAGGCGGCCGCTTCCGAGACGTCGAACGATCGCACCCAGCGGTCCAGCGCTTGCTCACCCGCCGGCTCGCTCCACAGCTCGATGAAGAGGTAGCTGCTCGTGCCACCGCAGGCGGGCGCCAGCACCGCCCGCAGACGGGGGCCAGGCCCACGCCAGTGCCACGAGCGGTTCCACCCCTTGGCCCAGCCCAGATCGGCGGGACCCTCGCTCGCGCGGGGCGCCGCGGTCCGCGGAGAGGTCACGGAGAAGCCCGTGACGACCGACTTGAACGTGGTGTCTCTCAGCTCCTTGGTGGGCGGTCGGGCCCGGAGGAAGTCGAAGACGCCGACTGCTCTTCCCCGCAGGCTCCTGATCCGGAGCTGAACGTGCGCCTCCTCGCGGAAGAAGCCCGGGGGGATCCTGGCCGTGAGCCCCAGCCGTTCGTTCCGGTAGCGGTCTCCGAGGACGGTGCCCGTGTCGTCCTCGGGCAACCTCGGCTCCGCGGCAAGCTCGCTCACGTCCAGGGGCGGGTGCGGAGGGCTGGGAACCTCCACCAGGCCCGCGAGCGAGGCGAGCTGGGAGCGGGTCACGGCCGCCGGGAGTCCGCGGATCAGCACGACCGTCGTCCCCTCGCGACTCACGTGCGCGCCCCGAGACAGCGCCCAGCCGCCCGCGGAGACCGCTTTCCAGCGGGCCGCGATGCGGGTCAAGGCCGCCTCGACGGCGCGGGCGCCCAGCTCGCTCTTCCAGGTCGAGACCCAGGTGCACGACAGGCGCCGGCCGGGTCCTTCGGCCAGCGTGAAGGCGTCGCCCGCCCAGTCGGCGGCCAGGAGTCTGGCGAGCGCAGGAGAGACGGTCTGGCCGAAGAGGATGCGGCTCCCCAGCGCGCCGAGCCTTCCCGAGTCGATGCGCCGGCTGCCGGCCGGCAGCGTCGGGGGGTCGACGCGGACGGGCGACACGCCGGCCAGGTACAGCTTCGGATCTGCGATCTGGGCGGTGCTGGCGGGCCGGTGCCGGAAGAGCTCGTCCACCAGCGCAAAGTCGCCCGTCTGGTAGAAGCGCTCCACGAAGGCGAAGCCCTCGAGGTAGGGGAAGAGCAGCGCGTCGGCGACGATCGGCAGGGTCCTGCGGATCTTCTCCGAGTGCTGGGTCAGCGCGACGAGCAGGCGCGGCGGCAGATCGCGGATCCTGCGCGCCAGGCGCGCCAGCGTCTCGTGCAGCGGCTTCCCTTCCCGATGCGCCTGGTAGGCGATCATCACCGCCGTCGCGTCGCCCTCGAACAGCGCGCTCGCCGCTTCCCGGGCGTCATCGTCCGGCAGGGCGCCCGGATCGCCGAGCCCGAATTCCTGATCCTGCAGCGCGTGCTCGATCTCGTGGGCGAGCAGGACGGCCGGCCCGAAGGCACCCTGGCCGGGCGGCAGATCCTCGCGAACCAGCAACTCCTTCGACCGGGGATCGTAGAAGCCGAGGATCTGCTCGTCCAGGACGCCGCCGATGATCTTCTCCGGGTCGTCCCGGGGCCCCCCGAAGCCAAACGCCAGCCAGAGCGCACGTTCTCGGCGGAACGTGCCTCGCTTCCGGTCCTCCCGCTGGTGGAGCGCCTGCAGGAAGGCGCCGGCGTCCAGTCGCTGCACCGTGATCGGTCGTTTGGCGGTGATCCCGCGCAGCGCCTCGACGTCGTGGATGATCGCCGGGACGTCCAGCCCTGGGCCGGCCGCGCTCGCTCCCGCATCCGTGCCCTCGTCGGCGCGGGCGGGCGAGCCGAGCGCCATCGCCACGAGCGTCCAGGAGGCCCAGCGCACGCACCGGGCGTAGCATGCGCAATCCCCGCCCTCAAGGAGCCGGCGCCCGACCTCAGATCGCCGGCCGGACGAACGCCGCGGGTCGTTCGAGGCGCTTCTGCAGGAAGCGAACGGTGTCGCGCAAGGTTTCCTGGGGATCGCGGGGGGCGAAGCCGAGCTCCTCGCGCGCCTTGCCGCTGTCCACGTCGAACCAGTGCTCGCCCATCTCGACCGAAGCCCGATCGATGGGGGGCTCGACGCCGCGGAAGTGCGACCAGCGCTCGAGGAGCCCGGCGCCGAAGACGTTCACGCGGCTCGGCAGGCGCAGCCTCGGCGGGGGCACGCCGGTCAGGCGCGAGAGTCGTCCGAAGAACTCGGTGAAGGGCATGTTGGCGCCGCCGAGGAGGTAGCGCTCGCCGGGCCGGCCGCGGGTGAGCGCGGCCTCGAACGCCTGGGCCGCGTCGCGGACGTCCACGAACGAGAGGCCGCCGGACGGCATGGCGGGGATGTCCTCGTGGAGGAACCTCCAGACGTCGCCCACGCTGGAGAGCCGCTCGTCGCCGGGCCCCAGGATGAGGCTGGGGTTCAGGCAGACGACCGGCAGCCCCTTCTCGCGCTGCATCGAGAGCGCGAGCTTCTCCTCGTAGATCTTCGACAGGTAGTAGGGCCACCGGCCCACGGTCTCGATCGGGTAGTCGTCGGCCTCGGTCGCGACGCGCTCCTCCGCGAACACCCCGATGGTCCCGGACGTGGAGGCGAGGATCACGCGGGCGACTCCGGCGGCGAGCGCCGCTTCGAGCAGACGGCGGGTGCCCTCGACGTGCAGTCGGTACATCGCGGGTCCATCCGCAGGGTCGCGGGAGACGCGGCCCGCGAGGTGAATCAGGGCCTCCGCGCCCTTCACCAGCTCGGCCGCCGCTCGCGGGTCGGGCAGCTCGCCGCGGACGATCGTCACGCCGCGCTGCTGGAGGCGAGGGGCCTCGCCGCGGGCGAGAGCCGTCACCCCGTGGCCGCCGTGAACCAGCCGCTCGATCACGTGGCCGCCCAGAAAGCCGGTCGCGCCGGTGATCGCGATCTTCAAGGCATCTCCTTCGGCTGCGCGCGGCGCTTCGACGGCGGAGCGCCGGGTGCCGGCGGGCTCGAGATGGGAGCGGGTGGCCCGGGGCGCGGCGTGCGGCTGCGCAGGAGCCCCTCGACGGCCTCCTGCACGATCGCCGTCGCCTTTCGATACGCCTCGCTGCGCCCCAAACCCGCCGTGGCCTGCGCCAGGGCGGCTGCGGCGATGGGCGGTCCGAACGCGACCTCGAGGTGGCGCGAGCGCGGCAGCACCCGCCCCTTGGGCAGCGCGCGGTGCGTGCCGATGATGGCAGCGGGCAGCACGTCGACGGAGTGGGTGAGCGCGAGGTAGCCGAGCGTGGGCTTGAACTCGCCGAGGGCGCCATCCGTCGAGCGCGTGCCTTCGGGGAAGATCAGGAGATGCAGCCCCTGCGCGATGGCGTCGCCGGCGAGCCGCAGGGAGGCCTTCAGCGAGCCTTGCCGGTCCATCGGGATGAGCTTCGTGAAGTTCTCGAAATAGGCGCGCCGCACCGGCGTGGAGAAGAAGTAGTCGCGCGCGGCGAGCGCCGCGAGCTTCTCCCCCTGATCGCCGAGCGCGATCTTCACGAGCCCCATGTCGAGGTGGCTCGAGTGGTTCGCCGCCACGAGGAAGTTCCCGTTCTGCGGGATGTAGGCGCGTCCCACGACCCGCGTCTCGAAGAGCCCTTCGTAGAGGAAGCGCTGGGCTGCGCCGAGGAGGGCGCGACCGGCGCTCGCGACCGGCGCAGGCACCGGGATCTCCCCGTTGCCGCCCGGAGCGGCCGGGCCTTCCGCCTCGACGCCCGATCGTCCCTCGCGGTGCGGCGGGGGCGAAGCGCGCCCCACCGCGCGCGCGAGCTCGGCCACCGTCTCGAGCTTCGTGACGTCCTCGCCGTCCGGCAGCTGGGCCCCTGCCTGCTCGAGCGCCACCGAGAGCTCCGTGAGCATGAGGGAGTCGAAGCCGAGGTCGTGCACGAGCCGCGTCTTCCCCGTCACGAGCGACGCGGGCTTGCGGGCCACCTGGGCGACCAGCTCGGTGAGCCAGTCTTCGGCATCGACCGTGCCGCGGCGACCCTTCGCCTGCTTGCCCTTCAGCGCTGCGGCCTCGAGGCGCCGCAGCTCCTCGGCCACCTGCCGCCGCTTCACCTTGCGGGTGGCGGTCTTCGGCAGCTCGAGCTCGGTCAGGTGCAAGACCTTGATGCGCTTGTAGAACGGGAGCGTCTCGGACACCGTTTTCAAGTGAGCTTCGACTTCGAGGCGCGACGCGCCCTTCTCGACGACCGCCAGGCAGGCGACACGCTCGCCGCCGGCCTCGTCGGGCAGCCCGACGATCGACAGCTCCCGCAGCGCCTCGGGGGGGTCCCGGAGGTGGAGCTCCTCGAGCTCGTCCGGGTAGACGTTCTTCCCGTTCGCGTCGATGATCACGTCCTTCTTGCGGCCGGCGAGGAAGAGGTTCCCGTCGGCGTCGAGCCGGCCCAGGTCCCCCGTGTGCAGCCAGCCGTCGCGCACGACCGCGTCGGTGGCCTCGCGATCGCCGAAGTAGCCGAGCATCACGCTCGGCCCTTTGGCGAGCACCTCGCCGATGCCGGAGGAATCCGGTTCCGCGATGCGCAGCTCGATGCCCGGGAGCGCACGCCCCACGCTGCCGCTCTGGCGGGTCTCGCCCGGGGGCGTCACCGTGAGCACCGGGGCGGCCTCGGTGAGGCCATAGCCCTCGGTCAGGTCGAAGCCCAGGCCCCGGAAGGCCTCGTGAACCTCCTCCGAGAGCGCCGAGCCGCCCGACACCATCACGCGCAGGTTGCCGCCCAGCTTGCGGTGCACCGGCCAGAAGAGGAGCTTGCCGAGGTTCCAGCCCATGCGGTCGCGGAGCTCCCGGTTGCCCGCCATCAGCGACTCGACGGTCTTCTCGACCCACGCGGGGCGCGCCGCGAGCTCCTGCGTGATGCGCCGGTGCAGGAGCTGCCACAGCGCCGGGACCCCCACCATGGCGTGGATCCGTCCGGTCGCGAGCACCTCGCCCAGCCGGTCGGCGGTCAGCTCGTCGAGGTAGGTGATCTCGGCGCCCACGGCGAACGGCACGAGCAGGCCGCAGCTGAACTCGAAGGTGTGGTGCAGGGGCAGCACCGAGAGCACGCCCTGGCCCAGCGCGAGGTCGAAGACCGACGCGAGCTTGTGCGCGAGCTGGGCGAAGTTCCGGTGGGAGAGCAGGACTCCTTTGGGCTTGCCGGTAGTGCCGGAGGTGAAGATCAACGAAGCGGGGTCGTCGGGGGAGATCGCGGGCCGGTCGAAAGCGGGCTCCGACGCGCCGAAAGGACGTGCGGTGGCTGCCTCCAGCGCGAGCCAGTGGACGTCCTTGGTCGCGACCGAGGAAACCGGGGAGTCCGGCAGCTCCTCCCCTGCCTTCCCGGTTTCCTCGCCGCAGAGGCCCACCCGGGCCCCGCTCGCTCTGGCGAGGTTGCGGACCTCGTCGTCCGACAGCTGCGGATCCAGCGGCACTGCCACCGCGCCGGCGAGCAGGATGCCGAAGTAGCCGATGGGCCACTCCGGCCGGTTGTCTCCCGACAGCAGCACGCGGTCGCCCGGCTTGACGCCCGCGGCCGCGAGGTGGGCCGCCACGCGGACGGCCCGTGTCCGTGCCTGCGCGTAGGTGACCGCCACTTCCGGCCGATCCTCGCCCTCGACGTAGCGGAACGCGACCCGCTCGGCGTGCGCCTCGGTCGACGCGAAGAAGAGCTCGAGCAGATCGCGGTGGGCGCGCCCCGGCCGCCGCTGGGCGTCGCGCTCCTCCTCGAGGCCGGGGAAGACCCAGCGCTCGAGGCCGGCCATGTGCACGTCCATGAAGTAGTGGCGCCACTCGAGCTTCTCCGGATCCCAGGGGAGCTTCTCGCGATCGGCCGGGGCGAGCCGGTCGGCGAGGGCGCGCGTGCGATCGCAGCGAAAGATGTAAGAATTCTCCCACAGGAACGGCAGGAAGAGATCGATCAGGTCGGTGATCCCCTCGACCTCGCGCGCCACGCCATCGAGGGCTTCCTTCGCCCGGTCGGCCAGCGCCGAGACGCGAGGCGCGCCCCAGCGCGGCCGGCTCTCGGCGATGAGCGCGGAGAGGCCGCGCGCGACCCGTCTCGCCATCGGGGCCGACGTCCACTCGTAGCGGGCCCGGCTCACGGGCCGGATCTCGAGCCGCGAGGCCAGCTTGTTCACGAACGGGCGGCCGGTCTCCTTGCGCCGGTAGACGCGCCGGCGGTACAGCCCGACCAGCTCCACCGCGCGCGCCGCGAAGAAGGGATTCACGTCGCCGGAGGCCAGCTGGTAGACGGGGTCTTGCTCCCCGGCCGCCGCCGCGGCCGTGATGGCGAGGAGGCCCGCCGCGACGAGATCGACGGGGATCAGGTCCAGGATGCAACGCTCCCCCGCCGGCAGCGAGCGATGGCCCTTGAGCCCGAGGAAGGCGAGCGGCGCCGAGGTGGTGAAGCCCTCGTTCCAGCCCGGGAAGGGATAGCGCAGGGCGCTCTCGACGATCGAGGGGCGCGCGAGCGCGTACGACAACCCGGCGGTCCCCGCGATGAGCTGTTCGCCCAGGCTCTTGGAGAACGTGTACGTGTTCGGCCAGCCCCAGTGGCGAGCGCGTTCCATGCCGAGCCGCACCAGCTCGTTCGCGAGCCAGAGCTTGCGCTCGCGGGCCACGGCGAGCTTCAGGGCGCGCGCGTCCGCGGGATCGCGGCCCTCCTCCCGCAATCGTTCCATCGCGTCGGCCCGGAACGTCGCGGCCAGCGCGCCGTCGTCGGCGCGCTGGCGAGCCTGGGCGATCAGCTTCTGGCAGTCCTCGATCTCGCGGGGCACGTCGAGGGACGCGCCGTCGAGCTCGCGCTGCCGCGGGTAGCTGCCTACCACGGGCTCGTCCTCGAAGACCGGCCCCTGCCGCTCGCCGGCGACGAAGCAGGTGGAGACGTGCACGAGCGGCGCGCCGATCTTCCGGCACAGGCCGGCCGCATGGGCGGGCCCGAGGGAGTTCACGCCCAGGGCGAGCTCGAGCGAAGGATCGAAGCTGACCAGGCCCGCGCAGTTGAGCACCGCCGCCACCTTGGCCCGCGACAGCTCGGCGACGATCGCCTCGTCGAGGCCGAGGTCGGGGTCGGTCACGTCGCCGTCGAGGACGCGGATCTTCTCGCGGAAGAAGCGCTCGGCGCTGGTCCCGTGCTTCTCGCGCAAGGGATCGAAGGGGTGGCTGGGCAGGACCTGATCGAAGAACCGGGCCTCCGCCGAGGCGCTCGTGCCCGGGCGGGCCAGGACGAGCACCTGGCCGATCTCCGGGTAGCGATCGAGGAGCATCGAGAGCACGACCTTGCCGAGGAAGCCGGTCGCGCCCGTCAGGACGAGCGAGCGATCGCGGAAGGTCTGGGAGACGTCCAGCACGGCCCGGGCGCCTCAGGCCGTCACGTCGGCGAGCAGGATCGGCGGGGAGTGGAAGAGCGTCATCGAGGCGCTGCGCCCGTGGTAGCCGCGGGCCATCTCGATGGCGTCGTCCACGGTCTCCGCGTGCTCCCAGCCCAGCAGCTGGGGCACGTGCGTGTTCTCGGCGCCGGCCACGATCACGCGGCCGACCCACTGCCGGCCGTTGTCGCCCCAGTACCACATGAAGAACGGGTGGGCGCCGTGGTAGGCGTGTCCCTTGCGGTAGAGATGCACGTAGGAGGGGTTCTCCGCGAACTCCTGCTCGTACTTCTGGTGCAGCACCATCGCGTCGCGGGTCTCCGGCAGCAGCCGGTGGAAGAACTCGATGTAGCTCGGGTGCTGCTCGGGGTCGAACTCGTCGGGGCAGGGGTGGGTGAGGATGATCGTCCCGCCCTTCTTCACGAGCGGCTCGCCGCGGAAGAGGTTGAAGAGGTAGCCGAGCCCCATGACCTGCACGAGCAGCGGGTTCAGGATGGAGTTCACGTTGTACGGCGAGATGTAGGGTACGCCCGAGATCACCACGTCGCTCTGCCCGTGCACCGGCACGGCATACTGGCGGAAGCACATCTCCAGCGTCTTCGCGTGGCAGGGCTCCGTCTTGCCGGCGAAGCAACCGATCATCTCGTAGCCCGCGGGCACGTTCATGAAGAGCTGCCGCTTGGCGGCGCGCGGCAGCTTCTTGAGCGTGAAGCGCATCGCCTCCATCTTGAGGCGGTCGAACTCCGTGTACTCGTCCTCGTTCTTGCCGAGGAAGGCGACGGGACCGTCGAACATGCGGTTGTTGACCACCGTCTCGATGTGGAAGACGTCGAGGTGCTCGTCGATGACGCGGCCGATGCGGTCGACCGAGTGGTGCAGCTCGCTCTTTTCCGGGTCCATGTAGCTGTGGGACTTCCGGATGGCGTGCGGCGTGTGGTGGGCCTTGAGCGACGCGTAGTTGCAGAGCCCCACGCCCACCGACTTGTGGCCGCCGTCCATGGGGACGAGGTTCAGGTTCACGTAGATGAGCAGATCGCTCTCGGCGGCCCGGCGGTTCACCGCGACGACCTCGCCGTGCGAGGTCTTCTCCATCGTGACGATGCCGGTGGGATCCTCGGCGTCGTGGTTGTAGTAGCGGTCGGGGTAGAAGGCGTCGAAGATCTTCGTGCCCACCATGCGCTTCATCTCGCCCTCGGTCATGCGCCGGTGGAGCGAGTTCGCGATGATCAGGTGGACGTCGTCGACGCCGCAGTCGGCGAGCAGCTCGAGCACGATCTCGAGCACGGTCTGCCGCACGTCCGGCGTGCGCATCGGGGGCAGGGGCAGGGAGATGTCGTCGATCGCGATCGTGACCTTCATGCCCGGGCGGAGCTTCGCGTGCAGGGGGTCGCAACCCTCCGGGTGGTTGATGGCCCAGCGGATG
Source organism: Myxococcales bacterium (assembly GCA_035508175.1). GTDB lineage: Bacteria > Myxococcota > Myxococcia > Myxococcales > JAKAPL01 > DATJNL01. Next base: position 18,364 of record DATJNL010000204.1, on the reverse strand, counting down.
GCGGCCTTGCGGTTGGGGGCGGCAGCCATCGGCTTGGGCGGGTAGATGACGCGCGTTCCTTCGGGAAGGTCGCACAGGACGAGGTCCTCGCCCGAGAAGAGCACGCGGGGCGCCGATCGCCGGTCGAGCGTCACCACCTGCGATTCGTTCTCGCGGGTCGGCGCCTTGCGCGGGCTCTCGGTCTCGACGTGCTTGACGGAACGCATGATCTCCCCTGGAAGGGTCAGCGCAGGTCGAGGATGGGCCACTCGTACGAGCGGGCCAGCGAGCGCAGCCGCACGTCCGGGTTGACCGCGGTGGGGCGCCCGACCACCGCCAGCATGGGGTAATCGGACGCGCTGTCGGAGTACGCGAAGCTGTGATCGAGCCGCAGGTCGTGGGCCACGCAGTACTCGCGGATGCGGTGCGCCTTGTTGGCGCCCTCGATGATGGGCGGCACCACCCGGCCCGTGGCGACGCCGTTCGCGAACTGCATCTGGTTCGCGATCAGGTCGTCGGCGCCGAGGTGATCGGCCAGCCGCTGCATGGTGAAGTCGAGGGCGCCGGTCACGAAGACGACCTTGCAACCGACGCGCTTGGCCTCGCCGACCAGGTCCCAGGCGCCCGGGTAGACCGCGTCCTTCAGGACGTCCTCGAAGAGCTCGTCGGCGAGCAGCCTCAGGCGATCCTCGGTCATCCCGCGGTAGTAGCGGTAGAACAGCTCGTTGAAGCCCTTGCGGCTCACCTTGTCCAGGCCCCAGAGCACCGGCGCGGAGAGCAACGTGCCCGCGGTGCGAAGCGCCGTCGAGCGGAAGGACCCCTCGTTCATCGCGTAGTAGGCGAAGGCGTGGACGATGTTGGTCTTGACGAGCGTCCCGTCGACGTCGAAGAACGCGGCTTTCCCTGCCATGGCGGCCCGGTTGTATCCGACCCCGCGGGCCTGTCAACCGCGCGGGCCGGAGGCCGGCGAGAACCGGCCCGAGACGGTTGGCGGGCCTCCACCGCAGAGCCCGGGAACCTGCTCTTGGCTGGACACTGCGAGGTCACCGGGTATCATGTAGATCGCTATTTCTAGCTTTGAGCGGACTGTCCGTTTCTCGATGGTACGCTTCCCGCGAGCGGTCCGAGAGGTGAGATGCCGAGCGTCGATCCAGGCCCGTGTCTCCTCTGCCGCGTCCGGGATCGACTCTGCGCCATTCCGCTGGCGAGCGTCGTCGAGACGTTCCGGCCTCTGCCCGTCGAGCCGCTGGCGTCCGCGCCGCCGTTCGTCCTGGGGTTGTCGTTGATCCGGGGGATCGCGACGGCCGTGGTGGACGCGGCAGGGCTGCTGGGCGCCGGCGTGGGGACGCGCGGCCGCTTCGTGACCCTTCGGGTCTCCGACCGTCCGGTCGCCCTGGCCGTCGACGGCGTGGTGGGTGTGCGGACGATCGAGGGCGAGCGGTTGCAGGCCCTGCCCTCGTTGCTCCGCGATGCGGGGCGCGAGCTCGTGGAGGCCGTGGGCTCGCTGGATGCGGAGCTGCTGTTCGTGCTGAGGGGGGCCCGCTGGCTGCCCCAGGACCTCCCGGACCGAGGGGAAGCCGAGGGGGGCTCGCCGTGACGCCCGGGCTCGCGGCGGCCTCGCCGCCGGCTCCGGACGTCGAGCGCTTCCGCAGGCTCATCGGGCGGCAGCTGGGCCTCTTCTTCGAGGACGGAAAGCTCGGGTTCCTCGCGGAGGTGCTGCGGCGCAGGCTCGAGGCAACGGTCCTGGACGGCGAGGGTTACCTGGGAAAGATGGAGCACGTGCTGCCCGCCGACGAGGCCGGCGCACTCGGGCAGGAGCTCACGGTCCCGGAGACGTACTTCTTCCGCAACATCGACCAGTTCTCGGCGCTGACGGAGATCGCAGTGCCCGCGGTGCTGCGCGCCCAGCCGTCCCGGCGCGTCCTGCGGCTTCTCTCCGCGGGGTGCGCGTCGGGCGAGGAGCCGTACTCGCTCGCCATGGCGCTGCGCGACAGGCTCCCCGACCCGCCGTGGTCGCTGTCGATCCGGGGCGTGGACTTGAACCCCGCCGTGCTGCAGCGGGCCGCGCGGGCCACCTTCTCGAGCTGGGCGCTGCGGGAAACGCCGCCCGACGTGCAGCGCCGATGGTTTCGCCCGTCCGGGCGGGACGTCGTTCTCGACGAGGCGGCGCGGGCCCCAGTCACGTTCGAGGCGCGGAACCTGGCGCTCGACGACCCGGAGCTGTGGCAGCCGGAGCGCTGGGACGTCGTGTTCTGCCGGAACGTGATCATGTACTTCACCCCGCAGGCCGCGGCGGCGCTCATCGAGCGAATCGCGCGGTCGCTGGTCCCGGGTGGCTTCTTGTTCCTGGGCCACGCCGAGACGCTGCGCGGCCTCTCGCACGTGTTCCACCTCCACCACACGCACGGCACCTTCTACTATCAGCGCAAGGGCGCGGTGATCGGCGAGGCGCCGGCGCCGAGGAGCGACTGGGCCGGTCCCGCGGCGCTGCCGCTCACGGCGGCCGTCGAGACGGCCAGCTCCTGGATCGACGCGATCCAGCAGGCGTCGGACCGGATTCAGTCCCTGGCCACCGCTGCGAGCGGCGCTCCCTCGGCGCACGCGAGGGCCGACCTTCGCGACGCCCTCGATCTGCTGCGCCGCGAGCGCTTCTCGGAGGCGCTGGACGCGGTGCGCGAGCTGCCGCCCGAAGCCGCGACCGATCCGGACGTCTTGATGCTCGAGGCCGCTCTCCTGACGTACAGCGGCCAGCTCGAGCGCGCCGAAGCCGCCTGTCATCGCTTGCTCGCCCTCGACGAGCTCAGCGCGGGAGCGCACCACGTCCTCGCCCTCTGCCGTGAGGCGCGGGGCGATCTCCGCGCCGCGGTCGAGCAGGACCAGGTGGCCGTCTACCTCGACCCCGCCTTCGCCATGCCCAGGCTCCATCTCGGCCTGCTGGCTCGCCGCGCCGGAGATCGCGAGGGCACGCGCCGCGAGATGGGGCAGGCGATGCTGCTCTTGCAGCGCGAGGATTCCTCACGGTTGCTCCTCTTCGGCGGCGGCTTCGGGCGGGAGGCCCTGATCGCCCTCTGCACGGCCGAGCTGCAGGCGGCGGGAGAGGGCGCTTGAGCGGCAGCGCCGCGGCGGCCCTGCGGGCGGCCTTCGATCGATCCTTCGCCGAGGCGCCCGCTCCCGCCGGTCCTGCCACCGAGGACCTCCTGGCGATCTCGATCGAGGGGCAACCCTACGCCCTGCGCCTCTCGGAGCTCGCTGGCCTCTTCGCCGATCGCCGCGTGTCGCCCCTGCCCAGCCCCGTGCCGGAGCTCCTCGGGCTTGCGGGCCTCCGCGGCCGTCTGCTGCCGGTCTACGACCTCCGCCGGATGCTGGGACATTCGCCCACGCGCGACTGCCGCTGGCTCGTCGTGGCTGCGGCCGCGCCCGTGGCGCTGGCGTTCGATGAGCTCGAGGGACATGTCAGGCTGGCGCGCGAGGCGATCGCGGCGGCGCCGGCGGCGCACCCGGAGCACCTTCCCGAGATTGCCATGCGCCCCACGCCGCGCCCGGTGCTGCGGCTGGCCTCCGTCCTCGCGGCCATTCAACGCAAGACGCAGACGCTCACGTAAGGAGGGTTGGACGATGCTGGGAGAGCACACGACTTTTGGACAGAAGATCGCTGCCGGGCTCATGGTGACGGCCGTCTTCGCCGTGGTGATCGGAATCGTCGCCGTCTTCGCGCTCCGCACCGTGGTCGAGCGCAAGGACCGCGTCATCACGGTGAACGCGCCGCTCCTGAACGACGCCCAGCAGCTCCGCGTGGACCTGGAGCGAAAGGGCAGCGCGGTCCGCGGCTACCTGCTCACGGGAGAGGAGGCGCTGCTGCAGGAGATGCGCGAGGCACGGGCAGACTTCCTGACCACCCTCGAGCGACTCAGGCAAAACGCTCCGACGGATGACGGGCGGCGCTTGCTCGAGGACGACACGCGGCTCGAGGACGAGCTCCAGCAGGCGGTGGATCGGGTGGTCGCCCTGCGGAAGACGGAACCCTCGGCCGACGCGCTGGGGCGCGCCTTCGCCGATCAGGTCCTCCCCATTCGCGAACGCCTCGACGCCGCCATCCGCGCCTTCGCAGCGAGGGAGCAGAAGCTGCTGGAAGACGCTCGCACGGCGTCGAACGAGGCGGCTGCCGCCGCGCAAGCCTGGTTGATCGGCCTCGTGGCCGCGGCGGCCGCTTTCGCTGCCGTCGTGGCGATCTTCCTCGCCCGTGCGCTCGGCCGGCAGATCGGCACGGCGGTCGGACAGGTGCAGAGCTCCTCGGCCGAGCTCCAGGCAGCCGCGAACCAGCAGGCCACCGGCGCCAAGGAGCAGGCGACCGCGATGAACGAGATCACCACCACCATCAGCGAGCTGCTGGCCACGTCGCGGCAGATCGCGGAGAGCGCCCAGCGCGTGTCGCAGATCGCCGATCAGACCGCCTCCGCGGCCCGCCAGGGCGATGGAACCGTGGCCAAGGCCAACGACGCCATCGGCAGCATCCGGCGGCAGGTCGACCTGATCGTCGGCCACATGCTCGACCTGGGGAAGAAGTCCCAGCAGATCGGGTCGGTCCTCGAGATCGTCGCCGAGCTCGCCGAGCAGACGAACATCCTCGCCATCAACGCGACCATCGAGGCCGCCGGCGCGGGCGAGACGGGCAAGCGCTTCTCGGTCGTCGCCGACGAGATCCGCAAGCTCGCCGATCGGGTCGCCGGCTCCGCGAAGGAGATCCGCGCGCTCATCGACGACGTGCGCAGCGCCGTGAACACCACGGTGATGGCCACCGAGACCGGTTCCAAGGCGGTGGACACCGGATCGAAGCTGTTCGGAGACGTGGCCTCGGCCCTCCGGCAGGTGGGCGGTCTCGTGACCACCACCACGGAAGCCGGGCGGGAGATCGAGCTGTCGACGAAGCAACAGGCGACCGCCGTGGAGCAGGTCAACGTGGCGATCGCCAACGTCGCGCAGGCCTCGAAGGAGACCGAGGCGAGCTCGGGGCAGACGCTGCAGACCGCCTCCCAGCTCGCGATCCTGTCGAAGGATCTCCTGCGGCTCGTCCGGTCGGGTGAAAGGGCCTGACGGTGCCGCCGGATCCCTACCGCTACTTCCGCGTCGAGGCCCGGGAGCTCGTCGACCAGCTCGGCCGGGCGACCCTCGAGCTGGAGCAGCAGGGCGCGGGCGTCGAGGTGGTCCAGCGGCTGCTGCGCTTCGCCCACACCCTCAAGGGCGCGGCGCGCGTGGTCAAGCAGCGCGAGATCGCGGACGAGGCGCATGCCATCGAGGAGCTGGTGGTGCCCTACCGGGAGGCCGGGGGCCAGGTCGAACGCACCGTCGTCGACGGGCTGCTGCGACTGCTAGACGGGATCGGGGAGCGCCTGGGGCTGCTCGGGGCGCCCGCGCCGGTCGTTGCCGCGCCTGGGGGAAGCCTTCTCGATGAATCGGTGCCGACCCTCCACGCGGACGCCGCCGAGGTCGACTCGCTGCTCGATGGCCTCGCCGCCGCGCACGTGCAGCTCGGCGCGCTGCGCCGGGCCGCCGCGGTCGCCGAGCGCGTCCAGCAGCTCGGCGCCTTGCTCGTGGAGCAGCTCGCCCCGCGGCGGCAGCGGGGTGCGGCGCCGCCGGTTCGCGAGAAGGCCTCCGCGATGGCCGACGACATGCGGGAGCTGGCCGGCGGACTCGGGCGCGCCGTCGGCGAAGCGATCGAGCGCATGGATCGCGAGCTGCGACAGGTTCGCGACGCGGCGGAGCAGCTTCGCCTCGTCTCGGCCGGCACCCTGTTCACGCCGCTCGAGCGCCTCGCGCGGGACGCCGCCGGTTCCCTGAGCAAGCAGGTCACCTTCGAGGGGCTCGGAGGCGACGTGCGCCTGGATGCGCACGTGCTCGCTGGTGCGCGGGCAGCGCTGGTGCAGCTCGTGCGCAATGCCGTCGCGCACGGCATCGAGAGCGCGGCGGAGCGGCGCGCGGCCGGCAAGGGGCCCGCGGGGCGGGTCTCGGTGGAGATCGCCCGGCGCGGCAATCGCGTGGCCTTCCGCTGCCGCGACGACGGACGCGGCATCGATCTGGAGGCGCTCCGGCGAGCCGCGGTGCGGCGCGGCTTCGCGGCGGCGGAGACCGCGGCCCTCGCTCCCGAGGCGCTGATCGAAGTGCTGCTGCGCGGTGGGATCACGACCTCGCCCGCCGTCACGCAGGTCTCGGGGCGCGGAGTCGGCCTCGACGTGGTCCGCGACGCGGTGGAGAAGCTGGGCGGCGAGATCGCCGTTCGCACCGAGGCGGGGCGCGGCACCGTCTTCGAGCTGACGGTTCCGCTCACGCTCGCCGCGATCGATGGGCTCGCCGTCGACGGAGGCGGCGTCGTCGCCACGCTGCCGCTCGACGCGGTCAAGCGGGCGGTGTGGGTCGGCCCGGGAGCGATCGCGCGGACGCCGGAGGGCGAGTCCCTGTTGTTCGAAGGGAAGGTCATCCCGTTCCTGCGGCTGGCGACGGCGCTGCGGGCCGCGCCGCCGGAGGGCCGATCGGCCGGGGCGGGCGTGGCTTCGGCGGTCGTGATCGAGTCGGGCGGGCGCCTGGCCGCGCTCGGCGTGGACCGGCTGCTGGGAGCCTCCCGCGTCGTCTTGTCACCACTGCCGGCGCTGGCACCGGCCGATCCCATCGCGGCGGGCGCGTCGTTCGATGCCGATGGAAATCCGCGGATCGTCCTCGAGCCGGAGCAGATCGTCGAGAAGGCCGGCCGGGTGGGCCGCGGCGCTTCCGCGGCGGCGCCGGCGCCGCGGAACATCCTGGTCGTCGACGATTCGCTGACCACGCGGATGCTCGAGCAGAGCATCCTCCAGTCGGCGGGTTATGCCGTCGACGTGGCCGCCTCGGCCGAGGAGGCGCTGGAGCGGGCGCACGCGAGGCGGTACGCCCTCTTCCTCGTGGACGTCGAGATGCCGGGCATGGACGGGTTCACGTTCATCGAGCGGGTGCGCGCCGATCCTCTCCTGAGCCCCATTCCGGCGATCCTGGTCACGTCCCGCTCGGCGCCGGAGGATCGCGAGCGCGGCGATCGCGTCGGCGCGCAGGGCTACATCGTCAAGAGCGAGTTCGACCAGCAGGACTTGCTCGCGCGGATTGGCCGGTTGACGGGATAGGCAATGGCGAAGACCCGCGTCCTCGTGGTGGATGACTCGCTGACCGTTCGCAAGCAGCTCTGCGGCGTTCTCTCCGCCGATCCGGATTGCGAGGTCGTCGGGGAAGCCGAGAACGGGAAGCAGGCCATCGACCTTTGCCGGGCGCTTCGGCCCGACGCGCTGACCCTCGACATGATGATGCCGCTCATGTCCGGCCTCGCCGCCACGGAGTACATCATGGCGCACTGCCCGACGCCCATCCTGGTCGTCTCCGCGTCGATCAACCGGGGCGAGCTCTTCAAGACCTACGATGCGCTCGCGGCCGGGGCCGTGGACGTGCTGGAGAAGGCCCGTGGCGACGAGCCGGAGGGCCAGTGGGAACGGCGTCTGCGAGACGCGGTGAAGATGGTCGCCCGCATCCGCGTGATCACGCATCCGCGCGCCCGCCTCGGCGCGTTCGGGCGCGCGCCACCGGTCCTCGCCACGGCGCCGATCGTCGAGCCCGCGCGAGAACGCGGCTGCAAGGTCGTCGCGATCGGCGCGTCGACGGGGGGCCCCGGCGCGCTCGTCGACATTCTCCGGCAGCTGCCCGCGGGCTTCCCCCTCGCCACCCTCATCGTCCTTCACATCAACGAGCCGTTCGGCACGGCGTTCGCCGACTGGCTGGACGCCCAGGGGCAGCTCCGGGTGGCCTTTGCCCGCGACGGCGAGCCGCTCGCGGGCGTGGCGGGGCGCGTCGCGATGGCGCCGCCGGGCCGCCACCTCCTCGTGAGCGAAGGCCGGCTGCGGCTCACGTCGGATCCGGAGCGCCACTCGTGCCGCCCCTCGGTGGACGTGCTCTTCGAATCGCTCGCGCGCGATCAGGGCGTCGCGGCGGCGGGCTGCCTGCTCACGGGCATGGGGCGCGACGGCGCCAGCGGGCTCCTCGAGATGCGCCGGGCCGGCGCCTTGACCGTCGCGCAGGACGAGGCGAGCTGCGTGGTCTACGGCATGCCGCGCGAGGCCGTGCTGCTGGGCGCCGCGGCAAGGGTTCTGCCTCTGCCCGAGATCGGGCCCTTCCTCGCGTCTCTCGCAGGGGCCGCTGCGTGAGCCGGAGCGTCCTCATCGTCGACGACAGCCTCACCGTCCGGATGGATCTGGCCGAGGCGTTCGAGGCCGCCGGCTTCCAGGCGCTTCGCTGCGGCTCGGCCGCCGAGGCGCGCGCGGCGCTGGCGGGCGGCACGGTCGGTGCCGCCGTGCTCGACGTGCTGCTCCCGGACGGCGACGGCGTGGCGCTGCTCGCGGAGATCCGGAACGCTCCGTGGGGCGGCTCGCTGCCGGTCCTCGTGCTCTCGACCGAGGCCGAGGTGAAGGACCGCGCGCGGGGGCTGCACGCCGGCGCCGACGAGTACGTCGGCAAGCCCTACGACACGGGCTACGTCGTCTCGAAGGTTCGCGAGCTCCTGCGCGTGCGCGAAGGCAACCCGGACGCGGGGAGCCGCACGGTATTGATCATCGACGACAGCGAGACCTACCGGGCGGCGCTGGGCGGGGCGTTCGAACGGGCCGGTTACGGCGTGCTGCTGGCGAGCACCGGCGAGGAGGGGCTGCGCGTCGCGGCCGACCGCAGGCCCGCGGTCCTGATCGTCGACGGCATGATGCCCGGCATCGACGGGGCGACGGTCATCCGGCGTGTACGCCTGGACGCGGCGCTGCGCGGCGTGCCGTGCCTCCTGTTCACGGCCTCCGAAGACGGCGGCGCGGAGCTCCGCGCGCTCGACGCCGGTGCGGACGCGTTCGTGCGGAAGGAAGAGGACGTCGAGGTCATCCTGGCGAAGGTCGCGGCGCTGCTTCGCCGGCCGGGCGCTGCGCCGGCGCCGGTCACGGCCAGCCTCGCCGGTCCCCGCAAGATCCTCGCCGTCGACGACAGCCAGACCTACCTGCAGGAATTGTCGGAGGCGCTCCGGGACGAGGGCTACGACGTCGTCCAGGCCCGCTCCGGGGAGGAGGCGCTCGAGCTGCTGGCGCTGCAATCCGTGGACTGCATCCTGCTGGATCTGGTGATGCCCGGCCTGGGGGGCCAGGAGACGTGCAGGCGCATCAAAGCCGCCCCGGTCGTGCGCGACATCCCGCTGGTCCTGCTCACGGCCCGGGAGGACCGGGCCGCCATGATCGAGGGCTTCGGCGCGGGCGCCGACGACTACATCTCCAAGTCGAGCGAGCTCGACGTGCTCCGGGCGCGCGTGCGTGCGCAGCTGCGCCGCAAGCAGTTCGAGGACGAGAACCGCCGCATCCGGGAGGATCTCCTGCGCAGCGAGCTCGAGGCCTCCGAGGCCCGCGGCGCGCGTCAGGTGGCGGAGGCGCGGGCGGCGCTCGCCGACGAGCTGGAGCGCAAGAACCGCGAGCTCGAGGCCTTCAGCTACTCCGTCTCCCACGACCTGCGGGCGCCCTTGCGCAGCATCGACGGCTTCGGCCGGGCGCTCGTCGAGGACTGTGCCGATCGGCTCGACGAGCGGGGGCGCCACCACCTCGATCGCATCCGCGCAGCCACGCAGCGAATGGGGGAGCTGATCGACGACCTGCTGGCGCTTTCGCGGGTAAGTCGTAGCGAGCTCCGGCGGGAGCCGGTGAAGCTCTCCGACGTCGCCCGGTCCGTGATGGAGGAGCTGCGCCGCAAGGAACCGGAGCGCAGCGCCACGGTCGAGCTCCAGGATGGGCTGCTGGTCGAGGCCGACCTGCGCCTGGTCCGGATCCTGCTGGAGAATCTCCTGGGCAATGCCTGGAAGTTCACCGCGAAGAAGGCGAGCCCCCGCATCGAGCTCGGGGCCCGCGTCGAATTCCCCGGAGAGCCGCACTTCTTCGTCCGCGACAACGGGGCGGGCTTCGACATGGCATACGCCGGCAAGCTGTTCAGTCCCTTCCAGCGGCTCCACAGCGACAAGGAGTTCCCCGGGACCGGCATCGGCCTCGCCACCGTGCAGCGCATCGTCGATCGCCACGGAGGCCGCGTCTGGGCCGAGGGCGCCGTGGGCCGCGGCGCGGCCATCTTCTTCACGCTGCCCAGCGCTCGTTCCGGAGGCCGCTCATGAGCCGCACCGGCATCATCCTCCTCGTGGAGGACAACCCCGACGACGTGGAGCTCACGCTGCGGGCCTTCGACAAGAGCAAGCTCGCCAACGAGATCGTCGTCGTCCACGACGGCGAGGAGGCGCTGGACTACCTGTTCGCGACCGGCGCCCACGCCGGCCGGGACGCTGGCGCCGCTCCGGAGGTGGTGCTCCTCGACATCAAGCTGCCCAAGATCGACGGCCTGGCCGTGCTCCGCCGGATCCGCGCCGACGCGCGGACTCGCCGCCTGCCCGTGGTGGTGCTCACCTCGAGCAACGAGGAGCAGGACATCGTGTCCAGCTACGACCTGGGTGCCAACAGCTTCGTCCGCAAACCCGTCGATTTCACGCAGTTCGTCGAGGCGGCCCGCCACCTCGGCCTCTACTGGCTCGTGCTCAACGAGTCGCCGCCGCTGCCCTGAGGTCACCTCCATGGAAGGCCCACTTCGAGTTCTGGTCGCCGAGGACAACGAGGACGATTACGAGCTCCTGCTCCGGGAGCTCGGCCGTACGGGCTGCGAGCTGCAGACGCTGCGTGTGCAGACCGCCGCGGACATGACCCGAGCGCTCGACGACCGCTCCTGGGACATCGTGTTCTCGGACTGGTCCATGCCGGACTTCAGCGCCCTCGCGGCGCTGGCGCTGGTGAAGGGGAAGCAGCTCGACGTCCCCTTCATCATCGTCTCCGGTACGGTGGGGGAGGAGATCGCAGTCGAGGCCCTCAAGAGCGGCGCGCACGACTTCCTCACCAAGCACCACCTGCCGCGCCTGCTCCCGGCCGTCGAGCGCGAGATCCGCGAGGCCAAGATCCGCCGCGAGCGTAACAAGATGCAGGAGCAGCTCATGATCTCGGACCGCATGGCGTCGGTGGGCATCCTCGCCGCCGGCGTCGCGCACGAGATCAACAACCCGCTCGCCTGCGTGCTCGCCAACCTCGACCTCGCCGTGCGGGACTTCGCGGAGACCAGCCGGGAGCTGCCGGCCAGCCCCCGCCTCCAGGACCTGCACGACGAGCTCGCGGACGCCCGCGAGGCTGCCACGCGCATCCGCCACATCGTGCGAGACCTCAAGCTGTTCTCGCGGGCCGAGGAGGAAGGCCGCCGCGGGCTCGACGTGCAGCGCGTGCTGGAGTCCGCCCTGCGGATGGCCTGGAACGAGATCCGCCACCGGGCGCGCCTGGTGAAGAACTACGCCCCCACCCCGCTCGTCGAGGCCAACGAATCGCGGCTGGGGCAGGTATTCTTGAACCTGATCGTCAACGCGGCCCAGTCGATCCCCGAGGGGCGAGCGGAGGCGAACGAGATCCGCGTCGCCACCGGCCTCGGTCCGGGCGGGCGCGTCATGGTCGAGATCGGCGACACGGGCTCCGGTATGCCCCCGGAGATTCTGAAACGCCTCTTCACGCCCTTCTTCACCACCAAGCCCGTGGGCATCGGGACCGGCCTCGGCCTCTCCATCTGCCACCGCATCGTGGCCGCCCTCGGCGGCGAGATCAGCGTCGAGAGCACGCTCGGCCGCGGCAGCATGTTCCGGGTGTTCTTGCCCGCGGCGCCCCAGGGGATCGAGTCGGCGGAGGCGCCCGTCCCGAGCCTGCAGCCGGCTGCGCGCCGCGCCCGCATCCTGGTCGTGGACGACGAGCCGCTCGTGGGCCACGCCATTCGCAAGACCCTGGCGCACGATCACGAGGTGCTGACCCTGCAGCGTGCGCAGGAGGCGCTCGATCGCATCCGCGGCGGGGCGCGCTACGACGTGATCCTGTGCGACCTCATGATGCCCGAGATGACGGGCATGGACCTGCACGCCGCGCTCGTGAACACCGTCCGCGATCAGGCCGACAAGATGATCTTCCTGACCGGCGGCGCGTTCACGTCGCGCGCCCGCGCCTTCCTGGACGCGGTGGCGAACCTGCGGCTCGAGAAGCCCTTCGACGCGGTCTCGCTGCGCGCCATCGTGAACGAGCGCGTGCGGTAGGGCGTCAGCCCGGCTTCCCGCGGGAGACGCGCACGGTGAGGCGGTCGAGCAGGGCGGGCGCGAGCAGCTCGAGCCAGCGGGCCGCGCCCACGCGCGCGGGGACGATCACGTCGCGCTTGCGGTCGATCATCGCCCGCTCGATCGCCTCGGCGCACGCCTCGACCGAGAGGTTGCCGCGGCTCTCGTCGCGCGGGCTCTCGCCGAGCGGCCGTCCGTCCGGCCCGAGCGCCTTGGCCCGGATGTCGGTGGCGATGAAGCCCGGCGAGACCACCAGGACCGCCACGCCCGTGCCGAGCAGCTCGATGCGCAGGGTGTCGAAGAAGCCCTCCATGGCGTGCTTGCTCGCCGCGTAGCCGGAGCGCGTGGGCGCGCCGAACTTGCCGGTGAGCGACGAGACGGCGACGAGCAGGCCGCGCGACGATTTCAGGAGGGGCAGCGCGAAGTGCGTCGCGTACACCGCGCCGAGGTAGTTCACGCGCATGACGCGGTCGAAGATGGACAGGTCGGTCACGTCCTCGAAGCGGGCGAGCATGGAGATCCCCGCGTTGTTCACGAGGGCGTCGAGGCCGGCGTGGGCCGCGGCCGCGCGTTCGATCAGCCGGCCGCAGTCCTCGGGCTTCGTGACGTCGGTCGCGACGGCGATGGCTTCGCCGCCCGCCTCGCGGCAGCGCGCCGCCACGCGCTCGAGCTCGCTCTCGTTCCGCGCGCCCAGGGCCAGCCGCGCACCGCGTCGAGCGAGGCGCACCGCCAGCGCCTCGCCGATGCCCGAGGACGCGCCCGTGATGACCACGCTCTTGCCTTTGAAATCCATGGTTCGGCCCTCAGTGGCACACGGCGTCTTGGCAGCCGGAGAAGCCGAGGCCGGCGCAGTCCACCTCCACCTCGTTCCCGTCCTGGCAGAGCTTCACCTTGGTGCCGTCGCAGCTCGGCGCGTCGGCCGCGACGGTGCACTGGGAGCCGGTCTCGGAGCAGGCCCCGTTCGAGCAGCGCTTGAACGTGCCGCTCTGCGAGCAGTCGAACTGCTCCGGCACGCCGCCCTGGCACGAGAGGAGCGTGGTGCCGTTGCACGCCGCGGCGCCCGGGCTGCACGGCGTGCCCTCGACGTAGCACTCCGCGCCGCCGCTCGGGGGCGCGAAGCACGAGAGCCCGACGCGCGCGCAGTCGTCGAGTACCACGCCGGGGCCCAGGCACACCTGCTCCTGCGAGCCCTCGCACTGCGTGCCAGCGGCGGGGCAGGCGCCCTCGTCGCACATGGCGAGCGGCCGGTCGCTCTGCGGAAAATCCACGCGGCAGCCCTCGCCGTACTTGGCGCAGTCCACGTCGAAGGCCACGCCGTCGGCCAGGCAGCCTTCGAGCACCGTGCCCGCGCAGCCCGCGTCCCAGAGCGTCGACGGACTGGCACAGCTCCCGCTCGCGCCCGCCCGGCCGAGGCAGGTCGCCGCCGCCGTGCAGCCGCTCGACTTCGCGAGGCAGGCGTAGACGTCGCCGAGCGGCCCCTCGAGGCCCGTCTGGATCCCCTGGTTGCCGATCAGCGCGCCCGGCGAGGGGGGCAACTGGTCGACGCCGCTCGCGCACGCCGCCAGGCTGCTCCCGAAGTAGCCCGCCGCGAACTCGTGCGGGAAGCAGCTCGCGAGCACCACGCAGGCCGCCGCGGCCTGGCTGGAGGTCAGTCGGCCGCCGCTGCACGAGGCGAGCAGCAGGCAGGCCGTGGCGATGCGTCTCATGTGCAGGTCCCTCCGGCGCAGACGCCGCTGCAGCAATCGGCCGCGGCGCGACAGCCGGCGTCGCCGCCGGCACAGACGCAGCTGCCGTCCTCGCAGAGGGCGCTGCAGCAATCGGACGGCAGCGCGCAGGCCGTGCCTTCCGCGGCGCAGCAGGCGGTGCCGCCGTCCGAGGGCTCGCAGGCGAGGCCCACGCAGCACCCCGCATCCAGCGTGCACGCGCTGCCGGCGGCCGGGCAGCAGCCGCCGCAGAGGCAGTTCTCGCCCGCGGCGCACCCCGCGCCGCAGCCCGCGCCAGCGCTCGGGCAGCAGAGGGAATCCACGCAGCTCCCCTGGCAGCAGTCGCCGCCGGCATCGCAGCTCCCGCCCGCCGGCTGGCAGCTCGCCGCGCCGGGTGGGGCCGAGAGGCCGCTGCCCAGGACGCCGCCGCAGACGCAGGAGCCCAGGGAGAGCAGCAGCAGGGCGAGGTGGAGCCGGCGCACGAGGGGCGTAGTAGACGCTCCGGCCAGGGCCCGCAAGTAGCCAGTAAGTGTAGGTCTTTCACCTACAGCTGCGATCGGCCGCCCGTTGACCGGCGGATCCCTCCTCAAGTAAACCGGAACGCCATGCGAAGACTCCCTCTGGTCGTTCTCCTCGCCGCGCTGCCGTTCGGAAGCTGCAAGTGCAAGGGCGGACTGAACAACATCACCGGCGCCCTCACGGCCACTCCGCCGAGCCTCGCGTTCGGCAACGTCGGCATCCACAGCACCAAGAGCCTGACGACCACCATCAAGAACAACGGGGACGCGCAGCTCAACATCGTGCTGCCCGCCAAGGTCACGGGAACGAACGCGGCAGTCTTCACGCCGGCCCCGAAGTTCCCCGCCGACGCGGGTAGTGCCACCCTCATTCCCCTGGACATCGGCCAGACTGCCGTTCTCACCGTGAACTACACGCCCACGGCGGAGGAGAGCGACACCGCCACGGTCCAGGTGAGCGACGACACCGGAGACCCGCCCCTCACGATCGACCTCACGGGCACGGGCAAGGATCCCTGCTACGACGTGGTCTGCGACGCCGGCGCGCCGAACATCGATCCTGCCTGGCACTGCTTCGGCAGCTGCGATCCCACGAGCGGGCAGTGCGTCTATGCCGGGTCCTGCAAGGATCCCTCGCAGTGCCTCTCCAATGGCACGTGCAACGTGTCGACCGGCGCCTGCACCGGCACCAGCGACTGCGCCAACCCGCCGGCCACGTGCAGCGGCAACGTGCTCACCGGCAACTTCTGTAGCGCGGGCGAGAACTGCTGCAATCCGGGCGGCTTCGGCACGGCGCAGGAGTGCCACTACAGCAACACCACGGTCACCTGCGACTGCGCCTGCGTGCAGAACGGCAACAGCGCGAGCTGCGCCTACGCCTGGCAGGCCGCCCAGCCGGCGCCACCCACGGCCGGACAGGTCTCGAGCGTGTGGGCCGGCGGGCAGAGCGCGAACGACCTGTGGCTCGCCGAGGTCACCGGCAACAGCGGCGAGATCAACCCGAACACCGTGTACCAGCTCCAGAACGGCGCCTGGAACCAGGTGGCCCAGGTGGCCGGCGCCTACAACCCGGTCTGCTCGGGCCCGGGCTGCGGCCTCTCGCTAGTGGGTTCGTCGGACTCCGATGTGTACGGCGCCATCGATTGCACCTCGGTGCAGAGCGGCACCTGCGCCGCCGGAGGCGCGTGGCACTGGACCGGGAGCGCCGCCGACGAGGCCTTCTCGCCCGCCACCTTCCCGAGCTGCGCCGTCCCGGCCAACCTCCCCATCGCCACCCTCTTCGACCTGGGCGGCACGGGGCTCGCCCTGAACAGCGACTGCACCGGCCCGGAGCTCGAGACCGGCGTGGGCGGGAGCTGGACAGTTTCGTACAACTTCCACTGGTACTGCCAGGCGCCCGGGGCGCTGTGGGGCACCGCCACGAACGACCTGTGGGTGAGCTGGGGCTGCCAGTCGAGCGGCAGCGGCGGCAACCCCAACCCGGGCCAGATCATCCATTACAACGGCACCGGCGTGGACGCCTCGTCGACCTTCGCCCTGCCCGCCGACGGTTACGCGGACGCCATGTGGGGCACCGGGGACGGCGACATCTGGGCGGTGGGCACGAACCGCTGGCACTACGACGGCACCGCGTGGAGCCTGGACGCGACGCCCATGCCCGGCGGCCCGGACCAGACCGTGTGGGGCAACGGCAGCGACTACTACGCCGGCGGCGGTTACCCGCAGCTCTACCACTGGACCTCGGCGACCGACTGGACGAAGGAGTGCGTCTACCCCGGCTACGGCGGCCCGAGCATCACGTCGTTCGCTTACGACGGCACGAACGTCTTCGCGACGGCGACCCCCACGGGCAGCGCCGCCAACGGCGAGCTGGTGCAGCGTTGCCCCGGGGGGCAGTGCCAGTAGTTCCCCTGGCCACCGAGCCGGCGGCCCAGCGGGCTCGCGTCATGCGAGTCTGCTGCCGGAGGCACGAAACTTTCGCGAACTCTGGCGTCTTCTCCGAAGGCGGTGCGGAGAAGGGAACGCATGTTCCAGGGATCAAGTCACGGCTGTCTTGGGCTCGTGGCTGCGCTCGGGACGCTGGCTGCCTGCCTGGTGCCCGCGAATCCACGAAAGTCGGTGGCCAGCTGTGTCCCTGTGCGGGCGGAGACGCCGACCGGCGGCGCCGCGCCGGTGCGGGACCTGGCCGATCGCGAGAGGGCTGCGTGGCGAGCCCGCGCCGGGGACGCAGGATCTCCTCCGGCGCCCTATCCCATCCAGCACGTCATCGTCATCATGCAAGAGAACCGGTCGTTCGACTCCTACTTCGGAACTTTCCCCGGGGCGAACGGCATCGCGATGGACGACGCCGGACTTCCCCGGGCTTGTCTGCCGATCCCGCTCGACGGAGGCGGGTGGGACTTTGACCATTGCGTCAGGCCGTATCACGACCCGCATGATTACAACGCGGGCGGGCCCCACTTTCAAACCGACGCGCTGCTCGATCTGAACTGCGCTGACATGGACGGGTTCCTCGTGGACCTGCCTACCGATAACGTGGGATCCAGCGGGTGCAGTGGGCAGACCAATGCAGCCGCTTGCGCCACGGCCATCGCGGACGGCCTGGGCCGCTGGGACGCGGTGGGTTACCACACGGAGGCCGAAATCCCGAACTACTGGGCATACGCTCGAGCGTTCACCTTGCAGGACGCCATGTTCGAGCCCACCGACTCCTGGAGCATGGTCGCGCACCTTTTCATGGTGTCCGAGTGGTCGGCCCGCTGCACCTCCACGGATCCCATGAGTTGCGTGAACGACGAATCCGAGGACTTCGGTAGCGATGGGGTCATCCCCGCTGGCGGCGACGAGCCCACGCCCGACGCCTTTGCCTGGACGGATCTCACCTACCTGCTGCACCACGCCGGCATCACCTGGAAGTACTATCTCGGACAGGGAGACGAGCCCGACTGCGACGACGGCGAGATGACCTGTCCGCCGCAGCCGCTGCAAGGAACGACGCTGTCGATCTGGAACCCGCTGCCCGGGTTCGTCACGGTAGAGGAAGACGGCGAGCTCGGCAACATCGTCACCGTCGATCACTTTCTCCAGGATCTCGAAGACGGTCACCTGCCGGCCGTCTCCTGGATCATCCCAGCCAACCAGGTGAGCGAGCACCCGCCCAACGGGGTCGCCGAAGGCCAGGCATACGTGACCACACTCGTGAACGCGGTGATGCAGAGCTCGGCGTGGAGCTCCTCCGCGATCTTTCTGGCCTGGGACGACTGGGGCGGGTTCTACGATCACGTCGTGCCGCCCGTTGTGGACGAGAACGGCTATGGCTTCCGCGTACCCGCGCTGGTCATCAGCCCTTGGGTCCGGCCCGGTCACGTCGATCACCAGATTCTCAGCTTCGACGCCTACGCGAAATTCATCGAGGATGTCTTCCTCGGCAGCCAGCGGCTCGATCCCACCACCGACGACCGCCCCGATCCCCGCCCAACCGTGCGCGAGGAGGTCCCCGTGCTCGGCGACCTTCGCAACGACTTCGATTTCAATCAGACGCCGCTGCCACCGCTGATTCTGCCGCCGAACGATAGCGAGGCCCAGGGCTTCTTCCCGGACGGCGGGGGCGGCTCGGACGGCGGCTGAGCGCCGCCGGGAGACTGTCCCTGAGCCATCGGTTCGAGGCGCCGTCAGGCTGCAGGTTCACAGCGTCGCCGGCAGGGGTGTCAGCGGTGGCGCGGCCGTCGAGGGTTCGAGCTTGCGCGGGTCGCCGACCAGGTAGATCGCACGGCCTTCCGGCACGGTGATGGTCAGGTGCCGGTCGATACCCTCCTCTGGATTGATCAGCTCGATGTCGTGCCTGCCGGCGGGGATCGGGTGGGCCGGGAGTGGCGTGTAGAGGTTGCCGTGGCGGTGGTCGACGACGACCTCGACCCATGGGCGGCAGCCGATGACGTACAGGACGCCGGGCTTCCTGGCGGCGGCGG
>DATJNL010000203.1:0-2373 GCA_035508175.1 Myxococcales bacterium | reverse complement strand
GGTGGCCGTCGATGTCCGAGCCCAGACGGGCGCCGAAGAGCCAGTTGGTGACTGCCATGATCAGGCCTGGCAGGACCGGGTAGTGCCAGGGGTCCGCGAAGTCCGGGAACCGCGCGAAGCGCGAGGTGAACCCGGTCGGCTCGTGATTGGCCACGAAGTCGAGGGCGCCGGGGACACCCGGATGAGTGAGGAAGAACAGCGTGCGGTCGCCTGCGTAGAAGATCGAGGTCTCGTCGAGCGTCATTCCGTGCTCGGAGACGGTCGCCACGCCGTAGACCAGCCAGGCGAGGGCGATCAGCGCGGCGCCAAGGAGGGCCGCTCGGTTCGTGCGTGGCCGCGTCATCGTCGCGAGACGCCGGGGATCTCGCGCCATCTCACTGCGCGGCCACCCGTGGTCGCCGGGGAGGGTGAGCCTTCAGGAAGGCGACCCCCTCCGCCGGATCGTCGGTGGCGAGCAGCAGATCGGCGTAGTTCGGGTTTGCGGTCCGCTGAACGACCTCGAACACTCCGGTCTCGCGCTCGTAGTGGTCGCGGCCGAGGAACACCATCGGCGCGCACCACTGGAACTCGGCGTAGTGATTCATGGCGGCGCTGAGGAAGATCTCCTCCCGCGTCGCGGCGCTCCCGCGCGCGAAGACGATGCCGTGGCTGCCGATGGCGATGAGCCCGTCCTCCCGCAGCGAGTTCGAGAAGTACTTGGCGATCGAGGTCGCGAACACATTGGCGGGCTCGCGACCGTAGAACCAGGTGGGGATGGCCAGGCTGGCCTGACCCTTCGGGAACCGGGCGAGCACGTCCATCGCCGCCGTCACGTAGCACGCCTGGATCCCGCAGGCGCTCCGGCTGTAATCGGGATCCCGGGCGAGGCGCGCGAGGGCCCAGTCGAAGGCGTCGTCGGGCTGCGCGGCCAGATACGCTCCGAGGTTGCCGGCCTCCATGATGCCCGGGCCGCCGCCCGTGACGACGTGGTAGCCCGCGCGCGTCAGCGTCCGGCCGAGCTCGGCCGCCCTCCGGTAAGCCGGTGACCCGCGCTTCTCGACGTGGCCACCCATGATCCCGACCACGTCGTGGGCGCGGGCCAGGCCGTTCGGCCCGTAGTCCAGATAACGGCGCAGGGCCGCATCGATCGCCGCGTCATGAAGCCGCTGCGCGAGGGCCTCGCGAAGGCCTGGCATCCGGCCCCCGTTGCGGCCGTGTCGTGCGGCATACAGGAAGATCCGGTCATCCAGCGTGGAGTTCAAGCGCTTGGGATCGAAGCCTGTGAGCAGCTCGGCGGGAGTGTAGAGCTTTCGGCGCAGGGGGTCGTACGGGCGGCGGGTGGCGAGGAGCCGCCGCAGGTCGAGGGCGAGCTCGATCGGGCGCTTCGGGGTGGCTCTGGGTGACCTCGGGCGCTTCGGCATGTCACTGACCTCAGGGCAACAGGCAGATCAACCCGCCGTCCAAGGGATTGCCCTCGAGGTCGAAGTCCTGCTGGCACGTGAAAGCTCCAGAGCACTGGCTGTTGCCGGTGCACGGCACGACACAGATCCCCAGCGTCGCCTCGCACTGCTCTCCGCTCATGCAGGTGCCGTCCGGGTTGCAGAGCGCGACGCAGGCCGTCTCGCCATGAGTGCCGCTCAGGCAGGCGTCGTTGGCGCCGCAGAGGTGAGCCCCTCCATCGAGGCGCGTCTCCTCGCAGGGCGCCCCCAGGGGGGCGCTGCCGTTCTGCAGGCACAGCAGGTCGCCGAAGGCGTCGATCGGGACGCAGGTGCCGCCATTGGGGTCGCTGCCGATGGGGCAGGTCGTGTCCGGCGAGTCACAGGCGTTGTACTCGCAACCGCCGCCGTCGAAGGCGTCCGGGAAGCAGTCCTGGCCGGGATCGATGCAGTCGTCCGGCGTTTCGCAGGGGAGGGTGCAGAACGTCGCAGGCGCGGTGCCGCCGTCGTCCGGAGACGGGAACAGATCACAGATCAGCCCCGAATCCGGAGCACAGCCCACCGGCATGAGGCAGGGGTCGCCCAGGTACGCGTAGCCGCAGAAGTCGCCGCCGTCGAGCTGTGCCACGCAGATGTACCCGTCGAGCGTGCAGCCATCCAGTAGGGCGAGCGGGTCGCACACTTGGCCGAGCGTGAGCGGAGGCGGTCCGCCGGTCCCCGAAGTGGTGCCCCCGACGCCGTAGGGGTTGCCTCGACAGGCACCCAAGAGGGCCGTTGCGAGAACAGCTCGAGCGACGCTTCGCATCGCGCCATCATGCCCCAGATGGCACGCGATGGGGGGACGTCGTGAGGCCGGTGGTTCGCCGCGACGCAAGTGCCGCTGCCCGGACGGCCTTGGATCCGGCGAGGGTGGCGGGGTAGCTTGCGCGCCGTGGAGCGACCCCTCGTCCTCGAAGGC
>DATJNL010000202.1:0-4734 GCA_035508175.1 Myxococcales bacterium | reverse complement strand
ACCGACCGTACCGGCCGGCAGCGGCGCGTCTGGCAGCGGCGCGTAGCAAGCGGTGAGCCGGAGGCCCCCGGGGCAGCACGCCCGGGGGCCCTTCGGTGGCATCACTCCGAGGTCAGGATCATCGCGCCGCGCGCCGGGAGCCCCCGATTACCGCCGATAGGTCTCGCGGTAGGTATGCTTCGAATGGCAGTTGGCGAAACGTCGAGAAACCCAACCGGACCAACCGAGAGCCGACCGTGATGTCGACCCACGTGCGCATGAAGGAGCGGTAGCTCCGCTCCGCATTACGAGACATCGCCGACCACGGAATGAACAGGGGCGGGTGAAAGGGCCGGAAAGGCGGCAGGACGGCCAGGAAGAGACCCTCTGACGAGTAAGCCCGGATCAGGCACGCGTTATAGTTGATGATGCCCAGGCTACCGGAGCAGAAGAAGCGGCGATTGGCCACCGCGCCTGGCGCGGCACGAAACGACCCAGCGAGCAGCGCCCAGCCGCCGACATGCGACACGAACGCCGCAGTTGCGATCCAGCCGACGCAGAAGAGGATCCCGAGGGCAATCGGGAAGCTTGGATCAGCGCCGCGCATCGCTCCCAAGGATGTCGCCAACGTGCCTGGCAGTGCAAGTCCTGGTGACCGTGGGAACCGGATCGAGCAAGAACCGGGCAGCACGCCCGGGGGCCCTTCGGTGGCATCACTCCGAGGTCAGGATCATCGCGCTGCGCGCCGGGAGCTGCACGCTCGGGCCGCTCACCTGGCCGTTCGAGAGCAGGTCCGTGAGCGTGGCGGCCGGCAGGCCCGAGGCGGTCTGCGGGGCGTCGTTGCGGTTGACGGCGACGTACAGCGTGTCCGAGCCGTCGGACATCTCGTAGACGAGGACCTCGCTGCTCGACCACAGCGACGTCCGCTGGCCGCGGCGCAGCGCGGGGTGGGCGGCGCGGATGGCCGCGAGCGCTTGCACCTCGGCGAGCAACGCCGTCTGGCCCGCGTCGTAGCCGCTCCACACCATCATGTGCCGGTTGTCGGGGTCGCCGGCGCCGTTCAGGCCGATCTCGTCGCCGTAGTAGACGACGGGCATGCCCGGCAGCGTGAACAGCACCGCGAAGCCCACGCCGAGCCGCTCGAAGGGCGCGGCGTCGGAGGGCAGCGGCGGCTGGTCGGTCCAGGCGCGCTCCTTGCCGAGCGCCCAGGGATCGGTCCAGTCGGGCGTGTCGTTCGCGAACTGGATGGCCCGCGGGACGTCGTGGTTGCCGAGGATGTTGCCCATGATCGCCTGGCTGCCGTAGTAGCCCACGTTCGTCGCGAGGAAGCCGTCGAGGTCTTGCATGGAGCCCTGGCGCGCGAGCACGTTCGAGACGATCTGCGCGCGCAGGGGGAAGTCGAACTGCCCGTCGAGCATCGAGGGGTTGATGTCCGCGGCGAGCACGGTGCGGTCGCCGTCGAAGGTCTCGCCGATCAGGTAGAAGGGCGTCCCGCCCGGCGGGTGGATCTGCGCGTCGACCTGCGCGCGCAGCTGCGAGAGCCACGACGAATCGATCTGCTTCACCGCGTCGAGCCGCATCGCGTCGGCGGCGGTCTGCTGCACCCACCAGATCGCCTGGCCCACGCTGTAGTCGCTCGCGGCCGAATCCGTGTAATTGAACGCGGGCAGGTAGGGCGTGAACCAGCACTCGGTGCCCTGCTCGCCGTCCCACGAGCAGCCGCCATCCGCGCCGCAGACGCACTGCGAGACGCCCTCGTTCGCGAGCGGCCAGAACCAGCTCGGGTCCTGCGCGTAGATGGGCGCGCTCTGGATGACGTGGTGCATCGCGAAGTCGAGCATCACGCGGATCCCGTGCCGGTGCGCGTCGGCGACGAGCGCCTGGAGCTCGGCGAGGGTGCCGAAGTGCGGCTCGGTCTGCGTGAAGTCGTAGGGCCAGTAGCCGTGGTAGCCGGTGATCTGGTGGCCTTCGTCGTCCGGCCACGCGTCGGCCGGCCCCATGGTGGGCGGGCTGACCCACAGCACGTTGACGCCGAGCTGCGTGAGGTAGCCGTCGTCGATCTTCTGCATGACTCCCGCCCAGTCGCCGCCCTGGAAGGCCTCCGGTGTCTCGACGCCCGCGACCGGCGTGCCGTCGTTGCTCGGGTCGCCGTCCACGAAGCGGTCGGTGAAGGCGAAGTAGGCGATGGCGTCGCGCCAGTCGAACGGCCCGAGGCCGGCCGTCCCGCCGTCGCCGGCGCCGCCCGAGCCGCCGGTGCCCGTGCCTCCCCCATCGCCCGCGGGACAGCTCCAGGTGGCGCAGGTGACGTCGGCGAGCTGGGAGTTCTCGCCCCCCAGGCCGTCGGGCACCTGGTCCGGGTTCGCGGGGTCGGGGATCCACTGCGGCGCGCCGTTCACCTGGAACTTGTACTGGACGCTCGCGCCCCAGGGCAGCGGCACCGTCGCCGACCAGGCGCCGCCGTCCTGCGCCAGCGGGATGGCCGTGCCCCACGGGGGCGTCGTGAAGGAGCCGTACAGGTTCACCGAGGTCGCGGCGCCCGCATAGCCGAAGACGTGCGCGCAGCGCCGCTCGCTCTCGGCGCAGCTCGACGCGGCCGCGCCCCCCGTCGATCCGCCGGTCGAGCCGGCGCCGGCGTCGGCTGCGGGCCCCTGGTCGGGCGCCGGCGGCGGACGGCAGGCGAGTAGCCACAGCACGCCAGTGGCGAGCAGACGTTTCACGAGAGGCCTCCGGTGCGGTCAGGGATCGCGGCAGCAGAGCACGCCGCCCTCGTCGGACGGCCCGAGCGGCGCGGTGTTGCCGTAACAGTTGTTGCTGGTGCAGCACGAGTTGCCCTGGCAGCCGTCCTTGGTGACCCAGTCGCCCTCGTCGTAGCTGTTCGAGCCCTGGCACGACCAGGGCCCGTTCGGCGGCATGGCCTGGTTCCAGCCGCACGAGTTGGGCTGCTCGCTCGCGAAGTCCGCGTCGAGCACGCCGCAGCCCTGGCCCGAGGACGGCACGTTGCCGAGCTGCGAGTTGGGCGCCGCGCAGCCGAAGATGTCGTTGTCGTCGTCCCCCACCGAGCAGCTCGCGCCGCTCGCGTCGCACACCGAGTCGTTGCAGCTGTGCTGGGCCACGGCGAAGAAGAGGCCGGGGCCGGAGCTCACCGAGGGCAGGCCGCCCGCGCAGCCGGCGCCATTGGTGTCGGCCGCGACCTCCTGCGAGCCGAGGCACACGTGCCAGCCGGCCGCGCACAGGTCCGACGACGCGCAGCCGTTGCCGTCGGCGTGGGGCCCGTCGTTTCCGCCCTGGTTGCCGCAGGCGGGCGCGATGCCGAAGAGACCGGGCACCGACCACGCGCCCGAGCAGGCGGCGATGTCCGGATACGTCTGCTGATCGGTGAAGCCCTCGCGCGTGCCGTCGGCGCAGCCCGCGGGGTTCTGCGGCGGGCCGGCGTCCGGGACCGGCCCCGCGTCCGGCACGGGGCCCGCGTCGCCCGGCGGCACCGTCACCGGCTCGAGGCCCGAGCCCGTCAGCGCCACCTCGACCGGCGTGCCCTGCGCCGCATCGGTGGTGAGCGTCAGCGTCGCCACGTGGGGGCCCAGCACGGTGGGTCCGAACGAGATGGAGAGCTGCACCTCCGCCGCGGGGTCGACCGGCACGGGCGGCGTGAAGCCCACGACCGAGAACTGCACGGGCCCGGCGTCGCCGTCCTGCTCGGCGATGGTGACGTTCATGAGGTTCAGCGGCGCCGCGCCGCCGTTCGAGACCGTGAGGGTCTTCGTGAGCGCCGTGCCGACGTCGATGGCGCCGAAGTCGAGCGTGGCCGGGCTCACGACCACGCCCTCCGCGCCCACGAGGTCCGACCGCTCGCAGCAAGCCACCCCCGCGAGGGGGAAGCCCGCGACGATTCCCAGCAGCAGCGCTCGGCGAAACTCTCTCAACGAAGAACCCTCGCTGGACCGTTCGACCGCGGGTGAGTGCGGGCGGCCTCGCGAACCTTACAACGGCTGCTTCGCGCCTGCCGGCGCCAGGGCTTCCCGGGCTTCCTTCGCGTGGCGGCCCTCGGGGAAGGCCTGGAGATAGCGGGCGAAGTCGCGCCGGCTGCCCTGGGCGTCGCCGAGCCTCGCCCGGGCGACCGCCTCGCCGTAGAGCGCCCGCTCGCGCAGCGTGGGCGCGGCGTCCGGACCGGGCGCGCCGAAGCTCGCGAGCGCCTCGGTGAAGCGGCCCTGCTCGAGCAGGAGGTCGCCGCGCAGCACGCGCAGCTCGTCGGGGCGCGGCAACCCCGCGAAGCCCTTCGCCGCCAGCGCATCGAGCAGCGCCAGGGCTTCGCCGCGGCGTCCCAGCGCGACCAGCGCGTCGAGGCGCACGGTCTCGGCCTCGCCCCGCAGCGAACCGGCGGGATAGCGGCCCAGGTAGTCGTTCGCGGACGCGAGAGCACTCGCGGCTTCCCCCGCGGAGAGCGCGGTGAGCGCGCGGCCGACGAGGGCGGATTCCTGCGCGAGCGAATCGGCGTCGGCGGGGGCCGGGGCGGGCGCGACGACCCCCTCACCCTGCCCTCTCCCCCGCTGGGGGAGAGGGTTTTCCGTGGCATCGCGCCGCTCCGGGCGGGGGAGAGGGTTTTCGGGCCGGGTCGCGGTCGGGAGCGAGGGAGGTACGCGCGCCCTCTCCCCTTCCAGGGGAGAGGGCTGGGGTGAGGGCACCACGCCGCGAGTCGCGGGCTGGAGCGAGGGAGGTACACGCACCCTCTCCCCTTCCAGGGGAGAGGGCTGGGGTGAG
>DATJNL010000201.1:0-4365 GCA_035508175.1 Myxococcales bacterium | reverse complement strand
CGATCCAGAGACCGCTCGCGAGCGCGCGGAGCGGATTGAGCCGCAGGTCCACGCTGGCGATCTCCACGCTCCGCTCCGGGCTGGCGGGGTCGCTCGCGTGAATGCCCGAGATCCGCACCCGCGCGGACAGCGGATCGATCCGGCAGGCCTCGACGCTGGCGGCCAGGCCGAGCTGCCTCCCGAGGAGCTTCACGCCCGCCGAGCACAGCCGATTCGCGACCCGGGGCGTCCGCAGGATCTGGACGGCGCCGTAGGCTGCCAGGATGAGCGCCAGAGCGGCCGCCGCGAGGATCCAGCGCGCTCTCCGGCGGTTGACTGCCATCTAGGTCTTTCGCAGACCTTCGAGGTAGCGATCGATCTCGGCCAGGTCGAGGGGCGGCCGCACCGCCGCGCCCTTGCCGTTCGCGGGCGCGGCGGCGAGCGGCGGAGACGAGGGGCCCACCATGAGCCCGAGGTTGTCGGCCACCCGGCGGGCCAGATCCCCATCGATTTCCTGGAGACCGGCGAGGTGCGCCTCGAAGAGCGCGTTGTCACAGATGGTGTTGATCGCGCGGGGCGTGCCGCCGCTGGCGGCGTGGATGGCCGCGACGGCCGCGCTCGAGAACGGATTCCGCTGCGCGCCGGCCTCGCGCATGCGGTGCTCGATGTAGGCAGCGGTGTCCGCCTCGGCGAGCGCGTCGAGGCGATAGCGCATCGCCACGCGCTGCTGCAGCGGGGGATCGAGCTTCAGATTCTGCTCGACGTCGGGCAGCCCGAAGAACACGAAGGAGACGAGCTTGCGCTCCGGCACCTCGAGGTTGAGCAGGCCCCGGAACTCCTCCATGAGCTCCTTCGACTGGAGCATCTGGGCCTCGTCGATGAGCACGACCGCCTTCCGACCCTGTTCGTAGATCTGGATGAGGCGCTGGTAGAGCTGTGCGAGCAACGTCAGCTTCTCGTCCGCGGGTTGGGAGACCCCTAGCTGCAGCGCGATCCTCTTGAGCAGCCAGCTCGCCGTCACGCCGGAGTGCACGATGACGAGGAGCGCCGCTTCGTACTCGTTCTCGGGAAGCCGGTCGAGCAGGCGGCGCGCCAGCGTGGTCTTGCCCGCGCCGATCTCGCCCACCACGACGGCGAGGCCCTTCATCCGCTCGACGACGTGCATGACGCGCGCCAGCGCCTGTCGGTGCTGCTCGCTCTCGAAGTAGAACCGGCTCACCGGCGCGTTCGAGAACGGCTCGTTCCTGAGCTCGAAGTGGTCCAGGTAGCTCATGGTCGATCGCGACTACAGGTAGCCGACCTTGCGGGATTTCCCGGGGCCGCCACCCTGCGGTCGCAGCTTTCCGATTCGAACCTTCACGTCTCGGTAGTTCGGATCGATCGCGGCGACGCGCTCGTACGCGGACAGCGCTTTCGTCGCATCTCCGATCTCCTCCTGGGCGGTCCCGAGCTCGAAGTAGAGGTTCAACTGGGTCTCGGGGCGCAGCCCCGCGACCGCGAGGGCCCGCTCGTACACGTCGGCCGCTCGCGCCGCGTCACCCTTTCCCGTCGCGCAGAGCCCGATCATCGCCAGACAGTCGGCCTCCCGCGGCTTGCCCTGGGCGCCCGCCGCCGCCTGCTCGAACTCGCCGATCGCCTCATCCACGAGCCCCATCTCCTTGTATGCGATGCCCAGATCGTAGTGCGTCTCGACGTCCTCGGGCCTGACCGTTCGTTCCACGCCCTTCTTGAATTCGCGGAGAACGTCTTCGACCGAATACTGGAAATCGTCGGTCTCGGCGGGCGCGGCCGGATCGGCGGTCACCTCGCGTTCGAGCTCGGCCGCGAGGTCGAACTGCTCGTCGCTGCCCGACGCCTCGGGGGGCGGGGCGGAGCGGGCCTCTTCGAGACGCTGCTCGAGCGCTTGTAGCCGCGCGCGCAGACCAGGGTTTCGCTGGGCCCGGACGCGCAACTGCCCGAGGACCTCTTCGGCCTCGTCCCAGAGCTGCTGCTCGATGAAGAACTCGACCTCTGCGAGCTCCTCCGGCTCTTCCTCCTGAACGGGCGGCGGAGCGCGGGAGGCCGCGCGGGTCGGCGCCGGTGGCACGATTACGGGCGCGCGCGCGGCGGGACGCGCGACGGGTACCGGCACGGGCGCCGAGCGAAAGGCTTCGGCCAGCAGAGCCTCTCGGTCGTAGGCCTGGGTGGCAGCGACCTCGTCGTCCTCCGCCAGGGACGGCATGTGCGCGATCGTCGTCGCTTCCTCCGCCACGACGTTGCCGTCCGGGTCCGTGTCGAAGGGGGTTTCGACCGGTGCAGGAGCCTCCCCGACGTCCTCCTCCATGCCCAGATCTTCGGGCGACTCCTCGACCAGCGCGTCCGCGTCGTCAGCGGTGACCAGCGCCATCTCTTCCGAGGTGCCATCCAGCGCCAGCGCCTCGTCTTCTTCGGCGCCAACCTCGGCCGGCTCCTCCGAAGCCGGAGCGTCGAAGAGCGCCTCGTCCGCGGCCGCAGGCTCTTCCTCGACGAGATCGTCGGCGGAAACCTCTTCGGGGGCGTCCTCGGCGGCCAGCAAGACGTCCTCGTCGGAGGCCTCCACGAGGATCGCATCGTCGGAGACCTCCGCGATCTCGGTAGGCCGCCCGAGGGCCTCGCTGAGTTCTTGGAGCTGTGGATGCTCGGGCGCCAGCTCCTGCAGCTGTTGGAGGTCGGCCTGGGCGCGCTCGCGATCGCCCGCTTCCAGCGCGAGCTGCACGAGCGTGACGATCTCCTCCGCCGCGCGCGGCTCGTCGCCCATCGTCAGGTAGAGATCCCGGGCTCTTTCGTGGGCATTGGGATTGTTCGGCGCGAGGGAGAGGATCTTCTTGAGATGCTCCGCGGCCTTGGCGTGCAAGCCGTACTTCAAGTAGACGTCCATCTCCGTCAGGAGCTTCGGGATGGCCTCCGGGCCGAGGCCACGTCCGGCGGTGCTCGGGCTGGCGCGGGGCGAAGGCGCGGGTTGCGGAGACGAGGGGGCCGGCGCCGAACGCACCGAGGGCTCGGGTGCGATGCCCCGCGACTCTTGCCAGCTCTGGTAGTCGGAATCGTCCGGCGCGAGGGCGCCGACCTTCCGCCAGACCGCTTCCTCGTCGTCGAGCCGGTCGGCCTCGGCGTAGATCTTCGCCAGTTCCTTGTAGACCGAGACCGTCTTGGCAGCCTGTCCCAGATCCTTGAACGCTTGCGCGAGCAGCGTGAGCGTCTCGACGTCCCGCGGATCGGCCTTGAAGCAGATCTGCAGCTTGGCGAGGGCACGCTTGGTGTCTCCCTTGGCGAGGTAGACGTTCGCCAGCTCCCGGCACAGGCCCATGTTCTGGGGATCCAGGAAGGCGAGGCGCTCGGCCACCTTGACGTACTCGTCGGCGCGGTGGTTCTGCTTGAGGAAGTCTGCGACCTTGGTGAACTCGGCGACCGCCTCGTCGTTCATGCCCTCGCGCGAATACGACTCCGCGAGGCGAATGCGGTTTGCGACGTTCTCGGAATCGAGCTCGACGAGCTTCTTGAGGATGTTCAGGGAGGCTTGGGCGTCGCCTTGGCGGTCGTAGGCCGCCGCCACGAGCTGGTACTGCTGCAGCGCGTCGCTCATCAGCCCGAGCTGCTGGTAGAGCTCGGCCAGCTTGAAGTTGGTCTCGACGAGGTTCGGGTTGAGCTTCAGGACCTGCTTGTAGACGGCCGCCGCCTTGAGGAAGAAGCCGTCGTTGGAGTACGCCTCGGCGACCTTGATGAAGGTTTGCGCGGCTTGGGCGTTGTCGCCGCGCTTTTGGTGAAGCTCGCCAACCTTCTGCAGGATCCGGATGTCCTTCGGATCCTCGTCGATGATCTTCTGGTACTCCTTGATCGCCTTGTCGAACTGTCCCTTTTGGACCAGCTTGGTCGCGGCCTGAATGATCTTGTTCTTGTCCATCGGCCGGTCGTGTCTTCCGAGCCCTCACGATACCGCTCTCTTCGCGCTTCTTGCCCGGCCTCGGACCGAAGCGGCCGGTCCGTGAAGTGCCCGGGAAATGGGCGAAAGGGGCGGCGACGCTGAGCCCAGCCCACCGTCAAAAGGTCGGTTCGAGACTATCCAACGGATGCTGGCGCGTCAAGAAAGACGGGCGCTTCGGACGTCAGCCGTGCGCCGCGAGTGGCCCCCCCAGGAGCCTCTCGACGAGGCGCGTGTCGTATCGGCCCGCGCAAAACTCGGCGTCCGCGAGGACGGCGCGGTGGAAAGGGACGTTGGTCCGGATCCCCTCCACGACGAACTCCCCGAGGGCTCGCCGCATGCGCCGCAGCGCCGCCTCACGGTTGTCAGCGTGGACGATGAGCTTCGCCAACAGCGAATCGTAGTGAGGCTGGACGACGTACTGCTCGTAGATTCCGGAATCGACACGA
>DATJNL010000200.1:0-7073 GCA_035508175.1 Myxococcales bacterium | reverse complement strand
ACGCCGAGTGGGCGTAGCTGCGCTCGACCGCCTCCGCCTCCCCGGGGGGCATGCAGAAGGCCACCGCGTACACCTTGAAGATGAAGATCTTGCGGACGCCCGCGCCGAGGCACTCGAAGCTCTCGCCGCCGGAGGTGACCGGCGAGGCGAAGCGCACGCCGGTGGAGGGCTCGACGATCTCGGCGGCCCGGGCCGCGGGCCAGGCGGCCAGCAGGGCCGCGGACAGCAGGAGGCGGCGCAGCGCGTTCATGTCCCGAACGGTGTGGCCGCGCGCCGCCCGCGGCAAGGGCGCCGCTCAGCTCTTGGTCTGGGCGGCGAGCAGCCGATCGACGGTCGTGGGGTCGAAGCCCATCATGAGCTGCCCGCCGATGTCGAGCACGGGCACGCCGCCGAGCCTCAGCCCGGCGCGCTTCGCCTTGCGCTCCAGCTCCCGCTCCGCCGCGGGGTCCTTCTCGATGTCCTTGTCCACGAAGGGCACGTGTCGCTCGCGGAAGTGCTCGCGCGCGGCGCGGCAGGCGCCGCACCAGGAGGTCCCGTAGATGATCGCCAGCGGCCGCGCGCCGCCGTCGCTGCCCGCCGACGCGTCGTCTTCCTCCCCGAGCGCGGGCAGGTTGGAGTCGTCCTGGGCCTCGAAGGTGTAGCGGCTGACGATCGAGGTGGGCCAGCCGTCGTCCGGCGGCGCCTTCGAGAGATCGGCGAGGTAGAGGTAGCGGTCGGACTCGAGCGCGGCAGGCGAGCGCGACAGGTCGCGCACCAGCACCTGCCGCCGCGCCGCCGCCGGGATCTTGGCCAGACTGTCGGCGTCCTTCACCTTTCCGTCCGGGCCGTACCAGGTGAAGATGTAGCGGCCGCCGTCGGGGACGACGCGCACCACGGGCAGCACGTCGGCGGGGCCGGCGTCGGCGGCGGCGGTCGCCGCGGCGCCGCGGTGGCAAGCGGCGACGATCGGACAGAGGAGCCAGAGGGCGCGGCGCACGATCGATCTCTGTAACGCCGGCGCGGCCCCGGTTCAACTCACCCGGATGACCTGCAAGGCCTCGCGGACCAGCAGCGCGAGGTCGGTACCGCCGATGCGCTCGCGCGCCCGGGCCGCCGCGGTCTCCGCCTGGGCGGGGCGGTAGCCCAGGGCCAGCAGCGCGGCCACCAGCTCGTCCGAGGGCGGCGCCGGCGCCGCGGGGCCGGGGCGGGGGCCCGCCGGGAAGTCGGCCGCGGCGGCGGCGATCTCCAGCGCGTGGTCCTTCAGGTGGAAGAGCAGCGTCTCGGCGGTCTTCTTGCCGATGCCCTTCACGCGCGTGAGCCGCGCCAGGTCGCCCTGGCGAACCGCCGCCGCCAGCTCGCCGGCCGCGAGCGAGCTCATGAGCAGCAGCGCCATGGCCGGGCCCACCTTCGGCACCCCCACGAGCAGCCGGAACAGCGCGCGCTCGCGCTCCGAGGCGAAGCCGAACAGCTCGACGGCGTCTTCCTTGACGGCCGTGTGGACCCACAGGGCCACCTGGCCCCCCGCGGGCCCCAGGCCTTCCAGGGTCGGCGCCGGCAGCCGCAGCTCGTAGCCCACGCCGCCCGCGACGACGGTGGCGCCCGCGGCGTCGCTCGCGAGGAGCTTGCCTTCGAGGTAGCCGATGAACACCGCTCAGCGCCTCCGCCAGGCCGCGCGCAACAGGAGGTTCTGCGGCGTGGGCGGCGCGGGCGGCGCGCCCGCCAGCGCGCGCAGCCAGGGGCCCACGGTGGCGTGGCCGTGGCGCGCCAGGTGGCACAGCGCCACGGCGAGGGCGTCGGTGGCGTCGGCGCGCAGCGGCGTCTCGAGGCGCAACAGCCGCCGCACCGCCCGCGCGACCGCCTCCTTGCTGCTCGCGCCACCGTGCGTGAGCGAGCGCTTCACCGTGGCGGGCGGGTACTCGTAGATGGGCACCTCGGCCTGCGCCGCCGCCAGCAGCGCGACGCCCCGCGCGTGGCCCAGCACCAGCGCGCTGCGCGCGCCCTTGGCGCTGAAGACGCCCTCGACCGCCGCCGCCGCCGGCCGGTGCTCGGCGAGCAGCGCGGCGAGCGCGCGGTGCAGCCCGAGCAGCCGCCCGGCGAGGTCCCCGGAGCCCAGCACCCAGGCGCCGGCCGCCAGCGTGCGGAAGCGGCCGTCGGCCTCCATCTGCACGACGCCGTAGCCGGCCACGCGCGAGCCGGGGTCGAGCCCGAGGGCGATCACGCCCGCACGCTACCATGCCGCTCGGACAGCGCCGCGCGCGCACGCCCGCCGCGGGCGCGGCGGGGCCTCCCAGGCTCAGGACGCGGCGATCCGATCGATGATCTCGTCCGGCACCTCGAAGTTCCCGAAGACGTTCTGCACGTCCTCGTTGTCCTCGAGCAGGTCGACCATCTTCAAGATCTTCTGCGCGGCGTCCAGCTCGGCCACCTTCACGGCCTCCTTGGGCACGTAGCTGATCTTCATCTCCCCGAGCTTCAGCCCCTTCTTCTCCAGCGCCTGCACGACCTTGTGCAGGTCGTTCGGCTCGGTGCGCACCTCGAAGCCGTCGGGGTGCGCGATCACGTCCAGCGCGCCCGCGTCGAGGGCCACCTCCATCACCTGGTCCTCGGTGGGCCCGGGCTTCACGTCGATGAGGCCGCGGCGCTCGAACATCCAGCCCACCGAGCCCGACTCGCCCATGTTGCCGCCGCCGCGCGTGAACAGGTGGCGCACCTCGCCGGCCGTGCGGTTCTTGTTGTCGGTGAGGCACTGCACGATGAGCGCGACGCCGCCGGGCCCGTAGCCCTCGTACACCGCCTCCTCGTAGTTGACGCCCTCGAGCTCGCCGGTGCCCTTCTTGATCGCGCGCGTGATGTTGTCCGCGGGCATGTTCGACTCGCGGGCCGCCGCGATGGCCGAGCGCAGGCGCGCGTTGCCCTCCGGGTCGCCGCCGCCGAGCCGCGCGGCCACGGTGATCTCCTTGATGAGCTTGGTGAAGAGCTTGCCCTTGGCGGCGCCGGCCGCCTCCTTCTTGTGCTTGATCTTCGTCCATCGGTTGTGGCCGGACATGGGGTCGATCCTCTCGTGCCGCGCGAAGCGCGTCGCATAGCACGGGGGCCGCGGGCGGTTCAAGGCGGGGGGCGAGGCGGCCCCGCAGGCCGCAATGCCAGGGGTTTTGCGGTGTTGTGCGGCCCCGCCGGCGTCCAGTTGACGGATGCACATCCCCACGCACTCCGCGTTACCCTCACCGCGCGTGGAAAGCATGGAGGTCGCGGCGATGGGGCTCGGACGGCGGACGAAGCGGGGACAGGCGATCGTGCTGCTGGCGGTGACGGCGGCCATCGTCGCCTTCACGGTGCTCACCACCCTCTCGATCGGCTCGGCGGTGGAGAACCGCATCCGGCTGCAGCAGACGGCGGACGCCGCGGCCTACTCGATGGCGGTGCAGGAGGCGCGGACGTTCAACTACTTCGCCTTCTCGAACCGCGCCATCGTCGCGCACTACGTGGCCATCATGAGCATCTACGGCTACATGAGCTACCTCGCGCTCTACGAGGGCTACCTGAACCAGCTGTGCCTCAACTGGGGCTGCTTCTCGGCGCAGTGCTTCACCAACCAGATGCAGGCGGCGGGCGTGAGCAGCTCCGCCATCAGCCAGGCCCAGAACAACGTGAGCAACACGAGCAGCCAGGCGCAGTCGGCGGGCTCGGCGCTCTCCACCGACAAGTCCGCCCTCGTCTCGGCGCAGAGCCAGCTGGCTGCCGATCAAAAGCAGCAGTCCGCGGACTGCGGCGCGGATCCCAACGGCGCGGCCTGCGCCGCCGACAACACGACCGTCTCGAACGATCAGAACACCGTCAACACCGATCAGAACAACGTCAACAACGATCAGAGCACCCTCAACAACCTGCAGAACAACGTGAACGGCAGCTCGGCCTCGTCCTCGAGCGGGAATCCCGCCGTCTACGCGAGCCTCATCGACAACGTGCCCACCGAGCTGCTGCTCGAGTGCATCGGCTGGTGCGTGGCCGCGGCGGCGAGCTTCGGGGCGCTCGCGCAGCAGTGCGAGGCCTGCACCCAGTGCGACGCGCAGGAGATCCCCTACATCGAGGACACCATCTGCCAGAACATCGACAGCGCGGTGAGCGACGTGGACGGCAAGCTGGGCAAGACGGGCGGCAGCGCCATCGCCGACCTCAAGGACTTCGCGAAGTACCACTACACCGCGGCCAAGGGCTACTCGGACATCCAGGGCGCGCTGAG
Source organism: Myxococcales bacterium (assembly GCA_035508175.1). Lineage (GTDB taxonomy): Bacteria > Myxococcota > Myxococcia > Myxococcales > JAKAPL01 > DATJNL01. The sequence goes on along the minus strand of DATJNL010000200.1, from coordinate 2,854 downwards.
CATGTCGCTCGCGAGCTCCATGCTCAACATGACGCAGGACATCGCGCACGCCGCCGACCCGGCCATGTCGGTGCCCAACCAGTACGTGCTCTCCACCGTGAACGTGAAGTCGTACTGCGCCGCGAACACCGCCTGCCCCTCGGCGCTCGGCGGCTCCGGCAGCAACGAGCTCGACGCGCAGTGGAAGGCCGCGAACGCCACCCGGCACGGCAACTTCCTCGCCGCCTCGGCGGGCAGCTCCGACTGGCTGCTCGCGCGCAACGAGCTCGCCATCTCGCCCATGCTGGGGGCCATCAACCTGGCCATGGGCGGCGGCGCGGGCGGCGCCGCGTCCAACGCGGCGGACCTGCGCTTCAACGAGGTCAGCGGCAACGGCATGTCGGAGCTCATCACGCAGACCTCGGGCAACGTGCACAACGACGTGCACGACAACTCGGCCGGCAGCTACTCCGCCGCGGGCGAGGATCACGGCCGCGTGATCTCCGAGGACCTCGCCTGCATCGAGCAGGGCTCGGTCACCGCGGCCGTCGCGACCCCCGCCTTCGACGTGCAGGTGTGGGCGTACTCCGAGCCGAGCCAGACGCCGTCCGGGAACGACCAGTGCAGCGGCGGCGCGGGCACGAGCCAGCTGCGCTGGGAGGACGGGAGCACCTCGACGAACCAGGGCGGCCAGAACCAGATCGACCTCACGCTCGGCGACCAGTGCTCGAACGGCGTGGGCGGCATCGGCATCCCCACCGCCAACTTCAACATCCTCGACTCGAGCACCGACCCGCTGCAGGGGCAGCCGAAGACCTGGGCGGTGGTCTCCCGCACCTTCAGCAACAGCCCCGGCAGCAGCGACTACCAGGGCCCCTTCAGCATGAAGACCGACATGACGCTGTGGGGCTCGAACGCGGACACGTACAACAACTCCATCACGAGCGGGGTGCCCTGGAACGCGATGATCGCGTACGCCCAGGGCCTCGCGTACTACCACCGCCCCGGCGACTGGCAGGAGCCGCCCAACTTCTACAACCCCTTCTGGCGCGCGAAGCTCCACCCGGTCATGTCGAAGGGCGACCTGGCCGAGCTCATGGGCTTCGGCACCACCAGCGTGAGCAGCACGTCCGGCCTCACCGCCGGCGCGGGCGCGGCGGCCTTGCTCGGGCTGCCCATGACGGAGTGAGCCATGCGGACCCGACGCAACCACGGACAGTCGATGACCGAGCTGGCGATCAGCATGATGTTCCTGATCCCGGTGATGCTCTACTCGCTCTTCGCGACGGACTTCTTCGTGACGCGCCTCAAGGCGCAGCAGATGACGGCGGCGGCGCTGTGGGACTACACCGGCCGCCTCACCCACGACTACGACACGCTCTCCAACAACTCGGGCAACTCGGTGCTCACCAGCAAGGCGTCGGCCTCGCAGAGCGCGGTGCAGACGCTCTACCAGCAGAGCTTCGACGCGTGGAACGGCGCGACGAACTCCGGGGGCGCCGCGAGCCCGCTCACCGGCCCCGCCGCGAAGGGCACGCTCAAGTCGCTCACCTGCGGCCCGAGCTCCGCCTCGGTCGCGAACGCCTCCACGCCCGCGGGGCTGCCCTTCGGGAGCGTGCTCGGCCCCTTCCAGACCAACGGGCTGGTGCAGTGCAACGCCCAGGTGGAGCTCTCGAACTCCTTGTGGGGCAAGGGGAAGCCCTCGTTCCTCGACAGCCAGGCCGGCGCGCCGCTCTACGACTCCAGCCTGACCACCCTCGAGCTCTGCGGCGTGGGCACGGCCAGCAGCGGGACCTGCGGGTCGAAGAGCAACCTCGTCACCTACGTCGACGACTGGGCGCTGTCGCAGGACGGCAGCGACGCGACCTCGGCGTACGCCGATCAGTCGTCGCCCACCAACAACCCGCACTTCTACAACGTCGCCAACGCGGTGTACCTCGAGAGCTACGGCGGCGGCCTGCTCGGCAGCATCGCCTCCGCCGGGCCCGCGGCGGAGCTGGTGGCGGTGAGCGGCATGATGGCCAAGGACGGGCTCACCCAGCAGTACGAGCTGCCCATCGCGGTGCTGCCCGACACGCAGTACGCCAACTTCTTCGTCTCGTACCACGGCGAGAAGAGCGGCGAGGGGCCGAGCGACTCGGACGACTCGAACCTCACCGGCACCGAGGGCGGCACCCAGACCTTCGACACCTGGCCATACGCCAACGCGAAGTCCGACCCCATCTCCGCGAACGCCTACAAGACCGGCTTCGGCGCGCGCGGGACGGCGACGTACATGGGGTTGACCGCGGCGCAGCAGCCCTGAGCGTCCCCCCGGGCGGGCGGCAGGCGCCGGAGGCTCCCGCGGGCGGGGCCGCGCTAGCCGCGGCGCTTGCGGGGGCGGCCCGGCCGTTGCCGCGTGGCGGCGCGCGCGGCCACCGCCGCCGCCAGCTTCTTCACGCTCGGCTTCCTGCGCGCGCCCTTCGTGAGCCCGAAGTCCTTCAGCACCGGGTGCGTGCGGCCGTAGCGCGCCCGCAGCGCCTCTGCGAACGCCGCGAGCCAGCGGCCGTTCGCGGCCAGGTTCCCGCGGATGGTCATCAAGTAGGCGCCGGCCTGCGCGCGGGCCTGCGCGAGCACCGCGTCGCGCTGCTGGTAGGGCGCGAGCATCCGCTCGAACAGCGGGCGCAGCTCGGCCCAGGTCTGGGCCCCGCCGAGGATCGTGAAGGGGTCGGCGTCGGCCAGGTGAACCTGCGCGGCGGCCAGGAGCTGCTCGAGGCGCGCCCGCTGGCGGGCCGCGGTCTTCGCGACGGCGTCCGATCCGGACATGCGGCCATCGTGGCAGCGTTCCACGCCGCCGTCCACCGGTGGACATCGGCCACGCCGGCCGCCGCGGGCG
>DATJNL010000199.1:0-26140 GCA_035508175.1 Myxococcales bacterium | reverse complement strand
CGGCCTGAAGGGGAACCCGGTCTTGAGCGCGCCGGTGGCCCCGTTGAAGGCGTAGAGGCCGTCGAGATTGCCCACGTACACCGTGCCGTCGGCCGCGACCGCGGGGGTGCTGTTGCCGTAGTCGACGCCGAGGCCTCCCGGGGCGCAGCTTGGGCAGGGCAGCGGCGCGGCCGGCATGGCGTACGTCCAGACCGTCTGGCCCGTCGTCGCGTTCAGCGCGGCGAGCGTGCTCTGGCCGTTCGCGCCGTCGGGCGTCCAGCCGACCACGACGAGCAGGTAGCCGGTCTGCAGATCGAGCGCGACCTCGGACGCGACCATGCCCAGGCTACTCGTGGCTGCGGCCACCGGCTGTACGCCCGTGGTGGGCCAGGTGGAGAGAAGCTGGAAGCCGGCGGAGGGCGGGCTGACCGCGTCGCAGTTGATACCCGTGCACCAGTAGCTGGTGTCGTCGGGGCCGATCGCGAGCGCCACGCGCTCGTACGCACCGAGGAACGAGGTGAGCTCGTTGGCCTGGGTGAGCGCGCCGTTGGTCCCGATGGAATACGTGAACACCGGGCCGAAGTCGTCGCCGTCGAAGAGAAGGCCGCCGTTGCCGAGCGAGGGTGGCACGTCGAAGCCGTCGGTGTCGGAGCTGGCCGCGAGGGTCGACAGGAGGCCGCCGTCGGGCGCCACGTGGTACAGGTTCCCGGTCTGGCCGACGTCGGCGCACTGGCCATCGCCGCCGGTCTCGATGAAGAGGGTGCCGTCCTTGGAGATGATGGGCGTCGCGGGGTGGGGGTCGTAGTCGGGTGTCTCGAGCGGGATGCCCCACAGCTCGGTGCCGCTCGCGTTGACGGCGTAGAGCGTGCCGCTCATCGCCACCTGGTACACGGTGCCATTGCCGTCGACCACCGGGGAGTTGGCGTAGGTCGGCACCGGGCTGCAGTTGTCGGCCGGGCCCGGTAGTCCGACGGAGAATTTCCAGGCCACCTTGCCCACGAGCTTGCTCGTGTCGGCGCCGCTGAGCCCCTCGTCGGTGTTGTCGTTGTGCCACTTGGGCCAGCCGGGGGAGTAGGGCGTGTTCGGCTGCGTCGAGGCGGTGAGGGGCACGTCGACGCCGGGCTGCGCCGTCGAGTTGGTCGAGAACAGCAGGTCGCCCGTGTGCAGGTTGGGCGCGTTGGCGTTGGGCGCGTCGAACGAGACGCCGATGGCGTTCGCCTGCCCGGGGTTGAGCGTGAAAGGCGCCGCCGAGGCCAGCGTGAAATCCGGGTCGGTCGCTCCCGAGAGCTGGATTCCGAAGATCTGACAGACCCCGCTGCCCGTGTTCGTGACGAGAGTCTGGAGGCCGGTGGGCGCGTTCGGCGCGACGGTGCCCCAGCTCAGCGACGCCGGGACGACCGTCAGCAAGCAGGGAAAGCCCTGGTTCGAGAGCGAGGCGGTGAGCGGCACGGACAGGCTGGGCTGGTTCGGGTCGCTGCTCTGGAAGGTGAGGGTACCGTTGCGGACCAGTGGCGGCACGGCGGTCGCGACGAGGAAGTCGACCGCGATGGAGCCGCTGCCTCCGGGCGGAATCGAGAACGCCGTGGGAGTCGAGGGGTCGATCGAGTAGGCGGCGTCGCTGCCCGCGCCGAGCGCCACCGCCGTGAGGTTGCAGGCGGTCTGGCCACCGTTGGTGAGGCCGAGCGTCTGGACCGCCGGCGTCCCCACGTTGACGGTGCCGAAGTCGAGCGAGGGAGCCGAGAGCGTGAGGGCGCAGGGCGTGAGCACGCCGTTCCCCACGAGCGGATCGCTGGCCTGTCGCGCGAGGGTGCCCGAGGCCAGGTAGGCGGCGACCAGCGTGTCGCCGTCTCCTCCAGCGGCTCCGGAGGGCGTGTACTGCACGCCGATCGTCACGCTTTGCCCTGCGGGCAGGTCGGCCGGGAACGCCGGCAGGCCCTGCAGGGCGAAGACGGCCGTGGACCCGCTGGCGGTGGCGACGGAGGTCAGCGTCACGTCGGCCGTGCCCGCGTTCTGGATCGTCACCTGCACCGACCCCGTGGTGCCGGACGGGACCGCGCCGAAGTTCACCGGATCCGGGTTGAACCCGAGCTGGCTGTCGACGGCGGTGGCCTGGAGCGGGAGCGAGAGCGTGGTGCAGCCGAGCTGCACGGCAGGGTCGCCGCTGCAGATCTGGATGGGCAAGGTCGCGCTGGCGGCACCGGCCGCCACCGGGAGGAAGGAGACGTCGATCGCGAGCGTGCCCCCCGCGGCGAGCGCACCGCCGTTGCCCTCGACGCCGAAGTCGCTCGCCTGCGGTCCCTGGATCTGGCCCAGCTGCGCCTGTGCCGCGACGTTGCCGGCGTTCGCGAGTTGCACGGCGATCGAGGTGGCCGGGGCGCCCACCTGGACCGTGCCGAAGTCGACGGGGTTCGGCGAGGCGGAGATCGTCAGCGCCGCGCCGACGCCCGTGAGCGCGACCGGCAGCGACGGAGCGCCGGCGAGCGCGATCGTGAGCGTGGCGCTGCGCGGCCCCATCGCGGCGGGGGTGAAGACGAAGGGCACGCTCACGGTGGCACCGGCGGCGACCGTGCCATCCGCGAGCGGGCTCTGCTGGTGGAAGTCGGAGGCGTCCGCTCCAGAGAGCGCCAACCCCTGGATCGATAGCGACGCGGTGCCCGGGTTCTTCACCGAGAGCGTCAAGGTCTTCGTCTGCCCGACCGGCACCTCGCCGAAATCGAGGTTCTGGGCCTGGCCGCTGCCGTCGAGCCCCACCAGACCGCTGCCGCCATTGCCTCCGGCGCCGTGGGGGCAGCCGCAGCCCGCGAGGGCGACGATCAGCGGGAAGGTGGGCGCGCGCAGCGTCACTTGATGGCGTACAGGTTGCCGTCGTCCGAGACGAAGAAGACCGTCCCGTCGGGCCCGATGGCCGGCGAGCTGCTCACGCGCCCGCCCGTGGTCACCTTGAAGCGCTGGCTGCCGTCGGGGTTCACCGCGTAGAAGCTGCCGTCGGCGGTGCCGAAGAAGACCGTGCCGTCGCCGCCGATGGCGGGAGCGCTGTCGACGTCGGCCGACTTGAAGGGGAAGCCCGGCTTCAGCGTGCCGGTCGCCCCGTCGACGGCGTAGAGGCCGTCGAGGTTGCCCACGTACACCGTGCCGTCCTTGGCCACCGCGGGCGTGCTGTTGCCGTAGTCGGTGGTGAACCAGTTGCAGCTCGGGCAGGGCAGCGGGCCCTGCGGCATCGGCAGGCTCCAGACCGTCTGGCCGGTCGTGGCGTTCAGCGCCACCAGCTCGTTCTGGCCGTTCACGCTGTCGGCGCTCCAGCCGATCACCGCCAGCACGTAGCCCGTCTGCACGTCGAGCGCGAGGTCCGAGGCCACGTTGCTGCGCGTCACGCCCGCGGCGGCCGCCACGGGTTGCACGCCGCTCGCGGGCCAGGTGGAGAGCGGCTGGAAGCCGGCAGCGGGCGGACTCACGGCCTCACAGTTGATCCCCGAGCACCAGTAGCTCGTGTCGTCCGGCCCGATGGCGAGCGCCACGCGCTCGTAGCTGCCGAGGATGGGGAGGGCCAGCAGGCTCTGCTGGACGAGGGTCCCGCCGGGCTGGATGGCGAAGTCGTAGACGCCGCCGCTGTCGTCGCCGTCGAAGAGCAGCCCGCCGTTGCTGATCGAGGGGCAGACGTCGAAGCCGTCGCCCGCGCCGCTCGCGGGCAGCGTCGAGAGGATGCTGCCGTTCGCGGCCACGTGGTACAGGTTCGCGGTGATCTCCACGCCCGCCGCCGGTCCGTCGGCGCCGGTCTCGATGAAGAGCGTGCCGTCCTTGGCGATGATCGGCGTGGCGGGATGCGGGTCGTACGCAGGCGATTCCAGCGCCGCGGTCCAGAGCTGGCTGCCGCTGCCGTTCACGGCGTAGAGCGTGCCGCTCATGCCCACCTGGTAGACGTTGCCGGTCCCGTCCACCACCGGCGAGTTCGCGTAGCTGGGCACCGGGTTGTAGGTGGAAGCGGGGCCGGGGGCGCCCACCGGGAACTTCCAGGCCACGGTGCCGGTGAGCTTGCTCGTGTCGGCGGCGCTCAGCCCCTCGTCGGTGTTGTCGTTGTGCCACTTGGGCCAGCCGCCCGCGTAGGGCGTGTTCGTGGGAGTCTGTGCCGTGAGGGGCACGTCCACGTTCGGCTGCGTGGGGTCGGTCGTCGCGAAGAGCAGGTCGCCCGTGTGGAGGTTCGGGGCGCTGGCGTTCGGCGCGTCGAACTGCACGCCGATGCCGTTGGCCTGGCCCGCGGCGAGGGAGAAGCCGGCCGACGAGGCCAGCGTGAAGGTGGGGTCCGTCGTCGTCGACAGCGCGATCGAGCTCACCTGGCAGCTCTGCGAGCCCACGTTGGTCACGAGCACTTGCAGGCCCGTCGGCGTGTTCGGGCTCACCGTGCCCCAGTTCAGCGACGCCGGGCTCACGGTGAGCGAGCAGGGGAAGCCCTGGTTCGAGAGCGTGGCGGTGAGCGGCACCGAGAGCGTGGGCTGGTTGGGGTCGGTGCTCTGGAACGTGAGCGTTCCGTTGCGCACGAGCGGGGGCAGGGCGCTCGCGACGAGGAAGTCGACGGAGAGGGAGCCCGTGCCGCCGGGAGCGATCGACAGCGTGGCCGGCGTCGCGGGGTCCACGGCGAAGGCGGGGTCGCTGCCCGCCGCCAGCGCGATCGCGCTGATCGTGCAGGCCGTCTCGCCGCCGTTGGCGAGGCCGAGGGTCTCGACCGCCTGGGTGCCCACGGCCACGGTGCCGAAGGAGAGCGACGCCGGCGTGAGCGTCAGCGCGCAGGGCGTGAGCACGGCGTTGCCCAGCAGCGGGTCGCTGGCCTGTCGCGAGACGGTGCCCGAGGCGAGGTAGCTGGCCACGAGCGTGTCGCTGTCGCCGCCGGCCGCGCCGGTCGCGGTGTACTGCACCGTGATCGAGAGGCTCTGCCCCGCCGGCAGGTCCGCGGGGAACGACGGCAGGCCTTGCAGCGCGAACACGGCGCTCGAGCCGCTGCCGGTGGCGAGCGAGCTCAGCGTGACGTCGGCCGTGCCCCCGTTCTGGACCGTCACCTGCATCGTGGCGCTCGTGCCGGCGGGGACGGTGCCGAAGCTCACCGGGTCGGGCGTGAACGTGAGCTGGCTGTCGACGCCCGTGCCCTGTAGCGCGAGGGTGAGCGTCGTGCAGCCGAGCTGCACGGAGGGATCGCTGCTGCAGATCTGAACCGGTAGGCTCGCGCTCGCGGCCCCGACCGACGTCGGCAGAAAGGCGACGTCGAGCGCCAGCGAGCCGCCCGCGGGGATGGGTCCGCCGCTGCCCTCGACGCCGAACTCTCCTGCCTGCGGGCCCTGGATCCGGCCGAGCTGCGCCTGCGCCGCCACGTTGCCCGGATTGGTGAGCTGAACCGTGGCCGTCCCGGCCGGCGCGCCCAGCTGGACGTCGCCGAAGTCCACCGGGTTGGGCGCCGCCGTCACCGTGAGCGCCGCTCCCACGCCCGTGAACGCCACGGTCAGCGAGGGCGCGCCCGCGAGGCCGATCGTGAGGGTGGCGCTGCGGGCGCCGGCGGCCGAGGGCGTGAAGACGAACGGGATCTGCAGGGTGGCTCCCGCGGCGACGGTGCCGTTCGCGAGCGCGCTCTGCTGGTGGAAGTCCGAAGCGTCGGTCCCCGAGACCGTGAGGCCCTCGAGCGTCACGGAGGCCGTGCCGGGGTTCTTCACCGAGAGGCTCTGCGTCTTCGACTGCCCCACGGGAACCTCGCCGAAGTCGAGGTTCTGCGCTTCGCCGCTGCCGTCGAGGCCCACGAGCCCGCCGCCGTTGCCTCCCCCACCGGCGTGCGAGCACTGGCAGCCGGCGAGCGCGACCGCGAAACCGAGGAGGACGCGCCGCGCCATGGGTTACTGGATCGCGTACACGTTGGCGTCGTCGGAGACGAAGACCACCGTGCCGTCCGGCCCGATGGCCGGCGAGCTGGTGATGCGGCCGCCGGTCTTGTAGCTGAACCGTTGCGTGCCGTTCGGGTTGACGGCGTAGAACGTGCCGTCCTCGCAGCCGAAGAAGATCGTCCCGTCGCCGCCGATGGCGGGCGCGCTGTCCTCGTCGGCGCACTTGAACGGGAAGCCGGTCTTCGTCTTGCCGGTGGTGGGATCGAGCGCGTAGAGGCCGTCGATGTTTCCCACGTAGATCGTGCCGTCCGCGCCGATGGCGGGCGAGGCGTTGCCGAGGTCCCCTTCCCACAGGTCGCCGGTGGGCAGGGTGCCGCTCGGCAGCAGGACGTGCCAGTTGAGCTTGCCGGTGGCCGGGGCGATCGACGAGACCTCGAGCTGGCCGGTGCTGCTGTCCGCGGAATACGCCGTCGCGACGAACAGGTTGCCCGAGTGGCCCACGTCGAGCGCCAGGTCGGAGACCGCCTCCGACAAGCCCGAGTTGATGGCGCCGTTGTTCGGAAAGTCCGGGGCGGGCACGACGCCCGTGGGCGGCCAGGCCGGGGAGAGCCGGAAGCCGCCCGTGCCGGGAGGCGTGACGGCTTGCAGGAAGTTCACCGACGTCCAGTAGCTCGTGTCGTCCGGTCCCACCGCCAGGCCCACGCGCTCCGCCGCGGGGAAGCCGAAGTTGATGGAGAGCGAGTTCTGCGTGGCCAGCGTGGTGGCGTTGAAGACCTCGCACGGGCCCTCGTCGTCGCCGTCCATGAGCAGCCCGCCGTTGGTGAGGCTGGGGCACACGTCGAACCCGTCCGCGCCCGAGACCGTGGCGACCTGGCCCAGGATCGCGCCGGTCGCCGACACGTGGTAGAGCGTGCCGCCCTCGCCGCCCGAGATGAAGAGCGTCCCGTCCTTGGAGATGATGGGCGTGGCCGGGTGGGGGTCGTCGCTCGGCGATTGCAGCATCACCGACCAGACCTTCTTCCCCGCCGCGCTGATCTCGTAGAAGGTGCCGTCCATGCCGAGCTGGTAGACGTTGCCGCTGCCGTCGACGACCGGCGAGTTCATGTAGGTCGTGCCCAGCGTGGCGGATACCGGGAACTTCCACGCCACCACGCCCTTGAGCTTGCTCGTGTCGGCGCCGCTCAGCCCCTCGTCGGTGTTGTCGTTGTGCCACTTCGGCCAGCCCGGCGAGTACGGCGTGTTCGGCTGCGTGGAGGCGGTGAGCGGCACGTCGACGCTGGGCTGCGTGGGATCCGTGGTGGCGAAGAGCAGGTCGCCGGTGTGCAGGTTGGGCGCATTGTTGTTGGGCGCGTCGAAGGACACGCCGATGCCGTTGGCCTGGCCCGGGTTGAGCGTGAACGGCGCGGCCGAGGCCAGCGAGTAGTCCACGTCGGTCGTCGTCGAGAGGGCGATGCTGCTCACCTGGCAGACGCCGTTGCCCACGTTGGTCACCATCACCTGCATCGGCGTGGGCGTCGCGACGGCCACGGTGCCCCAGGCGAGCGCCGCCGGCACGACCGTCAAGGAGCAGGGGAAGCCTTCGTCCGAGAGCGTGGCGCTGAGCGGCACCGACAGGTTCGGCTGGTTGGGATCGGTGCTCTGGAAGGTGAGCGTGCCGTTGCGCACCAGCGGCGGCACGGCGGTCGACACGAGGAAGTCCACCGAGATCGAGCCGCTCGCGCCCGGGGCGATCGAGAAGCTCGCCGGGGTGGAAGGGTCGATGGTGTAGGCCGGGTCGCTCCCGGCGCCGATCCCGACCGCCGTGAGGTTGCACGCGGTCTCGCCGCTGTTCGTGAGGCCCAGCTGCTGCACCGACGTCGTACCCACGTTCACGGTGCCGAACGCGAGCGCGTTCGGGGCCAGGGCTAGGGTGCACGGAGTCAGGATGCCGTTGCCGACCAGCGGGTCGTTGGCCTGCCGCGAGACCGTCCCCGACGCCAGGTACGTCGCGACGAGCGTGTCGCTGTCGCCGCCGGCCGCGCCGGAAGGCGTGTACTGCACGCCGATCGTCAGGCTCTGGCCCGCGGGGAGATCGGCGGGGAACGCCGGCAGCCCCTGCAAGGCGAAGACGGCGCTCGAGCCGCTGGCCGTCGCGAGCGAGCGAAGCTTCACGTCGGCGGTGCCCGGGTTCTGCACGGTCACCTGCACGGTCTCGGGGCTGCCCGCCGGCACGGCGCCGAAGTCCACGGGATCGGGGTTGAACGTCAGCTGGCTGTCGACCGCGTTGCCCTGCAACGTGAGCGTGAGGGTGGTGCAGCCGAGCTGCACCGAGGGGTCGCTGCTGCAGATCTGGATGGGCAGGGTCGCGCTCGCAGCCCCGGCGGCGCTGGGCAGGAACGAGACGTTCACCGACAGGGACGCACCGGCCGCGATGGCGCCGCCGCTGCCTTCCACGCCGAAGTCGCCGGCTTGCGGCCCCTGGATCTGGCCGAGGGTGGCCTGCGCCGCCACGTTGCCGCCGTTCGCGAGCTGCACGGCCAGCGACGCGGCCGGGGCGCCGAGCTGGAAGTCGCCGAAGTCGACCGGGTTGGGCGAGGCGGAGACCGTCAGCTGCGCGCCGGTGCCGCTGAAGGCCACCGGGAGCGAGGCCGAGCCCGACAGCGCGATGTTGAGGGTGGCGGTGCGCGCTCCCATGGCCGACGGGGTGAACGAAAACGGGACGTTCACGGTGGCGCCCGCGGCCACCGTGCCGTCCGCGAGGGGGCTCTGCTGGTGGAAGTCGGAGGCGTCGGGGCCCGAGAGCGCGAGGCCTTGGATGGTGAGCGAGGCGGTGCCCGGGTTCTTCACCGAGAGCGTCAGGGATTTCGACTGCCCCACGGGAACCTCGCCGAAGACGAGGTCCTGGGCCTGGCCGCTGCCGTCGAGGCCGACGAGGCCGCTGCCGCCGCCCCCGCCGGAAGAACCGCCATGGGGGCAGGCACAGCCGGCCAGCGCCAGCGCAACGCTCACGAGGACACGGCGGCCCATGGCGACCTCCTCGCCCTCGGGAGGAATCCCCAGGGCGCGGCAAGCTACCGTGCGCTTGGAAGGCGTGTAAAGGGGGGGGCCCTGCCCGTCCGAGCCGGCCGTTCAACCCACCGGAAGCGTGACGCAAAAGCGGCTGCCGCGCTCGATCTCGCTCTCCACCCAGGCGTGGCCGCCGTGGGCCTCGGTGAGCGTCTTCACGATGTAGAGCCCGAGCCCGGTGCCGCCCGAGCTGCCGTGCCAGTAGCGGTCGAAGAGCCTCGGCCGGTCTTCCGCGGAGACGCCCGGGCCGCTGTCGGCCACCCAGAGCTGCACCTCGCTCGCCAGCTGGGCGGCGCCCGCGACGACCTCGCCGCCCGGCGGGCTGAACTTGACGGCGTTGGCCACGAGGTTGGAGAGGATCTGCAGCGCGCGGCCGCGGTCGCAGCGGACGGCGAGGTCGGGGCGCGGGACGTCGACGCGGAAGCGCAGCGAGCGCTCCTTCGCCGGGCCCTGGAAACCGGAGAGCGCCTCCTCGAGCAACTCCTCCACCGGGCATCTATCGAGGGCCAGCTCGAGGTGGCCGGCCGCCGCCCGCTCCGCGTCGAGCAGGCTGTCGATGAGCGAGCTCATGCGCACCGCCGAGCGCCGCATGGCATCGGCGTGGCCGCGCACCCAGCTCCCGTCGTCGCCCTCCGGGACCGGCCGGTCGAAGAGCAGGTTGGCCCGCGTGAGGATGCCGGCGAGCGGGTTCTTGAGGTCGTGCGAGACGATCGCCATCAGATCTTCCCGGCGCCGCACCTCCTGCTTCGCCTGCTCGAGCAGCCGCGCGGCGTCGATCGCCAGGGCGGCGCGGTCCGCGACCTCCTGGGCCAGCGCCAGATCGGCCTCGCCGTAGGGGGGCTGGGACGAGCCGCGCAGCAGCGACAGCGCGCCCAGCACCCGGCCGCGCGCGTGGAGCGGGACCACGATGGACGAGCAGATCCCCAGCTTCCGCATGGTCTGGAGGTGGTCGAGCGAGTGGGCCATGGCGCGCAGGTCGCCGTCGCTCACCACGGGCTTCAGCGAGCCGCGGCCGGCCGCGGCCTCGGGATAGGCCTCGGCGATCTGGTGGGTCGTGGGCGGAAAGCGGCTCGCGTAGTCCTCCGCGAGCGCGCGCTTGCGCGGGTCGCCGTGCACCACCGCCACGCGGCGGAGCAGCCCCTTCTCGTCGATGGCCACGAAGCTGCACCAGTCCGCGAGCGCGGGCACCACCAGGCGCGCCACCTTGCCGAGGGTGGCCTCGTAGCCGAGCTCCTCGGACAGCGTGCGGCTGGCCTCCGCGAGGAAGGTCGCCCGCCGCTCCTTCTCCGCCAGGGCCCGCCCGCGCCGCACGAGGGCGGCTGCCAGGGCCACCACCGTGGCGGCGATCGCGGCGGCACCCGCGAGCGCGGCGAGGACCAGGCCGCTCAGGAGCAGCTCCCCGCGGCGCACACGCTCGACGAGCAGTCGCAGGGCGAGTTGCACTGGGCGCCGGTCGACAGGTCGAGCCCCTCGCAGCAGAAGACGGCGGGACACGTGGGGTTGCAGCCGCCGTTGCGGCATTGCTGGAAGGTGCTGCTGCCGCCGTCCACGTCGACGCAGGGGCACTGCACCGGGATGCACTGATCGTCGAGCGTGCAGCCGCCGTCGCCCGGGCCGCCGCCGCCGACGCGCGAGGTGCCGCCCGTCAGGTAGAACGGGCAGGTCGAGGAGAGCGTCTGGCGCAGCTTCTGGCATTGCACGTCGGCCTGCGCCCAGTCGGCTGCGTTCGAGGCGGTGCACGCCGGCAGCCGCTGCAGGCAGCTCAGGTAGCCGCCGAGCGTCGATTGATCGGCCGACGAGCAGGCCGAGAGGCTCGCCTCGCAGCTCCCCGAGCCGGAGGGCGGGGCGCCGGCGTCGGCGCAGCTGCCCTGGATCGCGCCCCAGTTGAGGGACTGGAGCTGCGAGCAGACGTCCGAGCTGCAGGCCGCGGCCGCCGCCGCGAGTCCGATCGACAACCAGAGCGTGCGCATCTCTCCCCAAGCAAGCCCTGCCACGGGGCGCGGGTCAAGCGATCCCGTGGCTGGACGGCGAGCAAGCGGGGAGGGCGAGCGCTGTGTGGCATCGGACAGTCGCGGGCGATGGCGCAAAGGGGGACCGGAGGGTGGGCCCAACCGGGAGCCCGCTCCACGGACGCTCGCAGGGAGGGAAAGTTTCGCCTACCGGGTGGCGGCCGGCGGCGGGACGTTCCCGGCCGGGCCTCGGGATCGCCACGGACGGTGCTTGGCCGCGTGGAGCAGCCCCCAGACGGCGAGCCCGCCGACCACCGCCAGCAAGCCGCCGACGACGGCGCTGCCGATCGCCCAGGAGAGCAGCGCGTGGTGCCACAGCCAGGGCGCCAGCGCGTGCACCGACGGGAGCGACGGCAGGGTCCAGCGCCCGAAGCGCAGCCGCTCGCCGAGGGCCACCTCCGCGCCGATGATGCCCGCGCCCATGGGCGGCAACGAGATCTGGGAGGCCGCGAGCGCGATGAGCGGGTTGAGCTCCAGCAGCGAGGCCAGGCCGAGGCTCAGCAGGGAGTGGAAGCCATAGAAGGGAGAGCAGCCGCAGAAGATGCCGAGCGCGACGGCGGCCGCGAGGCTCCGCGGGCTGTGGCCCGCCGTCAGGAGCGTCCGCCAGATGGAGGCCAGGCGAGCGCGCAAGCCCCGCGGCCGATCGGGCGCAGGCGGGGCGACCGCGGCGGTGGGTCGAGCGTCTGCCATCTCGGGCGATCCTAGCATCATGGAAGCGAGAACAAACGTGCCGCGTGCCGTCTTTCGCCCACCGGGGCGAGCCCCGCGCCTGGCGCTTGCCTGCGCCGCGGTTCCGTCACGGAGGCAGCGGGCTCGATCGAGGTCAGGGATTCCGAAGTCCCGTGCTGCTCGACCCTGTCCCGGCCTCGCGTGCAAGAATGGGGCTTGCTTCTGGCACTCGCGCGCGGGCATGACGGGACGCCGACTCGCAAGGGGACCTGCCTGACCGAGGGAACGTGCCAGAGACGCTGAAAACCGCGCGCATCGGCGTCACCACCTCCGGTCGTCCGGGAGACGCGCTGGCCGGCGAAGCGCGCGCGGCCGCCGCTGCCGTCGGGCTTCCCTACCTCGACCGCGCGGGCCTTCCCTCGCGCCGGGCGCTGTTCGAGCGGTCGGGGGTCGACGCGCTGGTCGTGTTCGAGGGGCGCCGCCTCTCGGTCGTGGATCGGCAGGGCACCCTGCGCTTCGCCGAGGGGCTCGCGCGGCTGCGCGTCCAGCAGCTCCAGCGAGGCGGCGCCGATCGGCTGGTCGACCTGGCCCGGTTCGAGCGCGGCGAAGCCGTGCTGGACTGCACGCTCGGGCTCGCGGCGGATGCCCAGGTCGCCGCCTGGGCGGTGGGCCCTGCGGGCCGCGTGGTGGGCCTCGAGAGCAGCCCCGTGCTCTGCCTGCTGGCGCGCCACGGCCTGCCGAGACTCGCGCGGCTCGCGCCCGCCGCGGCGATCGACGTGCAGCTCGCGGACGCGCACGAGCTGCTCCCGCGGCTACCCACGGGCAGCTTCGACGTGGTCCTCTTCGACCCGATGTTCGCCCACCGGCGCAAGGCGTCGCCCGCGTTCGAGCAGCTCCGGCGCTACGCCGACCCGCGCCCGCTCACCGCCGAGCTCCTGCGCGAGGGGCGGCGCGTCGCGCGCCGGCTCGTGCTGGTCAAGGCCGCGCGCTCGAGCGAGCTGCGGCGGCTGGGCCTGACGGCGGAGCCCGGTCCCGCCGCGGCCCACGTGAGGTGGGCGAGGGCGGCGCCGCTGCCGCCTGGCCCCCGGTGATCCCAGAGAAGGACGGACGGATGCGGCGGTGAGGTTCCTACGCGTAGCTCGCCGAACCGTCCGGCGACACCGGCGAAGGCGCCAGCCCGTAAGCGCCGGGGTCGACGTAGGCCCTCAGAGGATCCTCGGGATCGACGAGGACGTCCACCTGGGTCTTGCCTGCCAGGTCGAGGCCCGGCGTGTCCCAGATGGGATCACTCACGTAGGTGTACGTCAGGCTCGCGCGCGCGTCCGCCCATTGACAGGTGATGAACAGGAGCGTGTGCCACCGCACGGTTCGAGAGGAAACGTTGGTGATGGTGGCCTCGATGCGGCGTCCGTGGGCCTTGAGATAGGCGATGGTGCGAAGGCGTCGTCGAGTCTTGAGGACGCCCGGCACGAGCAGCGCGGCGATGGGCAAGAGAGCGATCGCGATCAGGCCGACGACCGGCAGGACGACCGG
Organism: Myxococcales bacterium; assembly: GCA_035508175.1. GTDB lineage: Bacteria > Myxococcota > Myxococcia > Myxococcales > JAKAPL01 > DATJNL01. The sequence goes on along the minus strand of DATJNL010000199.1, from coordinate 13,047 downwards.
CGACGCGCCTGCATGGAAAAGAAGAAGGCCGCCCGCGGCCAGGGCGGCACACGCGACCAGGCCCACCCAGAACGCAGCCCTCATGCGCCTCGCGCCTCCTCGAGAGCAAATGCTGTCACGGAACCCCGTCCAATGAAAGGTTCTCCCGACCGAACGGTGCGAGTCCGCCGAGAACCTCCGCCGACGTCGCGGGCGAGCGCTGAAAGGCCGCGTCGCCGGCTCGAAGCGCTGACCCGGAGCGATGGCCCCGAGGGCAGTGCTGGCGCAGCTTACCTGGGACGCGGCAACCCTGGCGGGGCATGGATCTCCAGCCCGACTTCAGAGACATCTTGGCGGCGTTCGCCCGGACCGTCTCCACCGGCTCGGCGCAGTCGACGGGCGCGCAGCTTGCGATGGACGACGACCGCGCCGAGTGGAAAGCCGACCGTGACCACCCAGGCGGAATAGGCGTTGAACTTGGTCATGCCGACGCCAAAGAGCTGAACGTTGAGCAGAGCGAAGCCCAGTTTTCCGGTCGTCCAGTTGGCAGTGACCTTGCCGATTCCGACGAGGGTGGCGGCGGCCCACAGCCATTTGCGAGGAAGGTCGGAGCGCAGGCACAGCGCGAGCGCGTAGATCGTCCGCCGCGCGCAGTTCACCGGCCAGGGCGGCGCCGATCTCGCCTGGTGCCGACGCCCGCTGCGCCCGAGCTGTCCGAGGCGTCGGACGACGTGTTCGAGAAGCTCGAGCGGCTTCTGACCCCAACGAGCTGGCCACCGAGGTCGATGCCAGCACGGTCGCGGCCGTGGCTCCGCAGGGAGGGCTCGGCCTCGTGTTGGCCGCGGTGGATGGCGTTACGTTCGGCATGATGGTTGGCCGGTCCGGCGCCAAGGATTCGGAGACTGCGCGGTCGTTCAGGCGATTCAGGATCTCGCTCGCTGCCACCTTGGCGAGGCGTGGCAGCGCCGCCTCGCGGGACGCCCCGGCTGCATGGTAATCTGTGGGCATGTCGCGGGCCGATCGCCGCAGCGAGCGGAGGCGCTGGCCGGGAGGCGTCGCGACCGCTGCCCAGCTCCGGCGCGACGAGCTGTCGCGCTGGACGGCGCTGAGCGCCGCGCAGCGCCTCGAAGTGCTGGCGCAGCTCACCTGGGACGCGGCCATCCTGGCGGGACATGGATCTCCAGCCCGACTTCAGAGACATCTTGGCGGCGTTCGCCGCCGCACGCGTTGAGTACCTCGTCGTGGGCGGGTACGCGGTCGGCTTCCACGGCCAGCCCCGCCTGACGGAGGACCTCGGCCTGTGGGTGCGGCCCAGCGCGGAGAACCTCGGGCGCGTTCGCGAGGCGCTGGTCGCATTCGGAGCGCCGGAGGCGCTGCTGGCCGAGCTCGATTCGGCGAGCGCCGAGGACGTGCTCTGGATGGGAACGCCGCCCCTGAGAATCGACATCGTGAAGGGCGTTCCGGGCGGCGATTTCGAGGCCGCCTACGTGCGGCGCTCGACCGTCGAGTGGCAGGGCCTCCCGGTGACGCTCGTCCCGCGCGAGGATCTCATTCGCCTCGAGCGGGCCAGCGGCCGGCCGCAGGACCTGGTGGACGCGGATCTGCTGGAGTCCGCGGAGTGAGGCGCAGTCGGTGCGGGTCGCATGAGGCACGCACAAGCGCATCGACTGCTGCTGACCGAACGAAGGCCCATCGGTCGCAGGTATTTCCGAGTTGACGATCTCGGCTGAGGCCGCGCTGGCACTCCCCTCGATGGCAGCCGCCTTTGCGGTCGGCTGCTGCCTGCAGCCAACCGGCTCGGGTGGCACCTCGAGCTCCGGCGGAACAGCCTCGGGATTCGTCGCAAGTTCCTGCGACGCCGTACGCGAAGTAGAGCTTGGACCGGGCGTCGCCTTCTGCAGCACGCTCGCGTCCTGCGCTAACCCTGGCCTTGACGGTCGACGCTACCCTCTTGCGATGGATGCCGGGTTCTGCATGACCGTCCTTTGCCCAGCCTGTCCAACCACGGACGGCACTGCCCTCACGGATCTCGCCGCGACCTGCGCCCAGTATGGCCCCGTCGCGCATACCTGCTCTGCCACGTTCTTCCCCTGCCTCCTCGACGCCGGCAGCCCCCCACTCTCTGCTGCCTGCAATCAGGCAGTACACGCCTTGGCCGGCGATGCCCTCTCGGGAGATGCGGGACAGTGACGCGCTTCCACGACGGGGGCGGCCGGGTCGTCAGCGGGCTCGCGGCACTTGCGCCGTGGCGCGGTGGAGCGTGACGGCCCGGGCGCTATCAGCCGACCGCCGCCGCGCGGAGCTCGGCGAGGAGCCCCTGCGGCGTCGCGCCCGAGATGGCGCGGAACTCGGCGATGAGGTGCGCCTGATCGTAGTAGCCGGCCGCGGCGGCGATGCTGGCCCAGCCGGCGCCATCGTCCTCGCGTGCGGCGTCCAGCGCGCGGCGGAAGCGCGCGAGCCGGGCGAACGTCTTCGGGCCCAGGCCGAGGGCTTCCCGGAACACGCGACGCAGGTGGCGTTCGCTCACGCGGAGGCCGGCGGCGACGCGGCTCACCGGGGCGTGCGCGAGCCGCCCGGCGGCTTCGAGGACGAGCGGCGGGCAGGCGCGGTGCCCCCGGGCGATGGCGAGGCGCGCGGCGAGGGCGTTCTCGAGCGCTGCCGCCGCCCCGGCCGTGGTGCGGGCGTCGCCGAGCCGATCGAAGAGCCGCCGGGCCGCGGCGTCGCCCCACAGATCCTCGAGCGGGACGACGCGTCCGGCGAGGGCGGAGGCCGGCGCGCCGAGCACCGCCTCGTGCTCGCCCAGGCGGAGACGCGCCGTCACGGTGCGCTGCCCGCCGCGCATGAGCTTGCGGTGCACGCGCGGCCGGACGCCCAGCACGTGCACGTCGACACCGCCGCGCGTCGACGGCCCGAAGCGAACGACGAGGTGGATCTCCGGTCGCGGAATCCAGACGCCGGGCCCGTCGCGGCGGCGTTCGTCCACGGCCAGCGCCGCCACCGCGGACGCGCTCGGCGCGAGGGGGCCCTGCACGGCGCTCGCGAGCATGGGGGGATCCTGTCGCGCGGGCGGCGGCCGCGCAACCCTCGGCGGCTCGCGTGGCCGTTTTTTCCAAGCTTCGAGGGCCGAGGAGGGCCATGCTGCGCCCATGAAGATCCTCGTGACCGGAGCGACCGGCAAGGTCGGAAGCCGACTCGCCGGACGCCTCGCCCAGCGCGGCCACCGCGTGCGCGCCCTCGTGCGCGATCCGGCGCGCGCCGCGGGCCTGTCCGCGGCTGGCATCGAGCTCGCGCAGGGCGATCTGCTCCAGCTGGACTCGCTCGCCGCCGCGGTGCGCGACGTCGAGGCGGTGATCCACTGCGCCGCCTTCTTCCGCGGCGCGACGCCCGAGCAGGCGCACGCGGTCAACGACCTCGGCACGCAGCACCTCGCGGGCGCCGCCCGCGCCGCCGCCGTGAAGCGCTTCCTCTTCACGAGCACCGGCCTGGTCTACGGCTCGACCGGCGGCCGACTCGCCCGCGAGGACGACCCCTGCGCGCCCACCGCGCCCTATCCCGTGAGCAAGCTCGCCGCCGAGCGCTTCCTCCTCGCGCTGGAAGGCCTCGACGTGCGCGTGCTTCGCCTGCCGTTCGTCTACGGCGACGGCGACCCGCACATCGCCGAGGTCGTCCCCTTGATGCGCGGCTTTCCGCCGGCGCAGCGCATGTCGATCGCCCACCACGCCGACGTCGCGCAGGCCGTGGCTCGCTTGCTCGAGGCGCCGTCGCCGCCGCATCGCGTCTACAACGTGGTCGACGACGAAGCGCCAGACCTCGCCACGCTGTTCGCCTCGGTGGGAGCGCCGCCGCCCGACGGCTCGAGCGCCGAGCGCGCGCGCGCCTTCGACGCGCTCCTCGACGGTCGCCGCCTCCGCGAGGAGCTGGGCTTCGAGCCCGCGTTCCCGCGCCTCGCGGACGCGATCGCGAAGGGGATGTAGCCGCGGGGCTCGCAGCACGGGCGGCGCGGGTCGTCGGCGGGCTCGAGCAGTGGCAGCGTGAGGCGGCCTTCGAGCCTCGCGAAGCGAGAAGGGTGGCTCCTGCGCCCGAGATGGAAGCCCCTGCGGGCATTCACGAAGGGCCACGGCTCGTTCAGCAAGGCCCCATGTCACCACGGCAAGCGGCACGGGGCCCCGAGGAGCCTGCTGAACGCCCGAAGCGCGCCGCCGTGGCACACCGGCCGTCTTCCGGGCGAGCCATTCAGGCCTCTCGGGTACCCAGCGAGCGGCGTGTGGCACACTATCGTCGTGCTCGGCGCGCCGCTCTCGCGCCGCTGGCACAGATTCAAGGCCGTGCGCTGGAGATGCAGCGCTCCAGGCGCGATGCTCAGGCAGCCGTGTCACCTCGGCAAGCGGCGCGTGTGACGAGGATGCCTCGTGCGTCACGGCTGCAGCCAGCAGCCCCGAGGCGGCTCGAGGCGCTGGTGCCAATTGAAGCTACCGAGGGCAACGCCGAAGCTCGGCAACCGGGCTGCAAGCTCGCGGCTGTGCCACTCACGCTTGAATCGACCACGCCGCACGAGACGTGTGTGACTCTCTCGGGTGATTTGGCCCGCGAGGCTCCCGGCAAAGGCTGCCTGCAAGGCCCTGGCGTGACGCACGAAGAGGCTGGCCCCGCGATGGAAGAAGCCTCGGTGACATGGATGGCCTCCGTCTGGGGGCAGGCTCGTGAATCGACCGAGGGCGCCGCTCCGGAGGTGACATTCTGGCTTGCTGCGTCCTTCCTGCTACCTCCAGAGGGCCCGTGGTGTGCCACCGCTCGCCAAGCGGAGCCGGCTGTGTCACACTGCGAGCCCATGCCGTTCATCATCGTCCCCACTCCGCTGGTGATGCAGGCCGCGAGGCTCCTGAACTTCACCAACCAGGCCCTCGCCGACCATCTCGGGGTCTCGCGCAGGACCGTGCAACGCTGGCTCGTCAGCGGGACGGGCCCGCAGATGCAGCACGCGGTCAAGCTGGCATGCACCGTGTACCCGCGGCACGAAGCGCTGGCCCGTGAGCTGGCCATCCATGGCGGCACCACCGTGGAAGCGCTCGGACTCGTGCCCCCGCGGCCGCCTCCGCCGCCAGCCGCGCCCGCTCCCAGGGCTGCGCCGGTCCCGCCCCCGGCACCGGCCGCGCGCAGCGAGCACGCCGAGGCCGTGCTGTGCGCCGCCGCGAACGCGATGGACGTCTCTCCGGCGCGCATCGCGCCCGCGGTGGTCGCCGCCTTCAAGCGCGCTCTCGCGCTCGGCGTGGACGTGCCCAGCCTCGTGGCGCTGCTCGAGCCGCCGAAGCCAGCCGCGAGCCCGCAGGCGCGCCCCGCGGGGTGAACGCGGGCGCCCGCGGCGGCCGGCGTCGAGGGAGAGTCAATCCTCGTCGACCGATGGCGTGCTCATGAGCTCGGCCAGCAGCCGCCCGAGTCCGGCCTTGTCGAGCGTGTGCTCGGCGAGGCCGATCATCGCGTCATACAGCCGCCCTGCCGGATCATGGATCGTCACGCCATTGAGCTCGAGGAAGACGAGTGCGGCGGCAAGCGCGGTGCGCTTGTTGCCATCCACGAAGGGCTGGTTCTGGGCGATGTGGAACGCGTAGGCGGCGGCCTGCTCGAACAGACCCTGGTGAACGAACACGCCACCGAAGGACGCCTGGGCCTGTGCGACAGCGGACTCGAGGCCGGCCGGGTCGCGCAGGCCCGCGCCGCCGCCATACATCGAGAGTTGCTTCCCGTGGAGTAGAAGCACGTCCTCGACCGTCAGGAACTCCGGCTCGATCACTTCGCCAGCTTGCGGAAGGTCGCGTCGTGCGCGGCCAGAACCTTCTTCGACGCAGCCGCCACGCGCCCGCGACGCTGCGGTACGGGCTCGATGATCAACCGGCGACCATCGGTCGTCATCTCCAGCTCGGTCTCCCGGTCGATGTTGAGCAGCTCGAGGATGGGCTTCTCGACGACGACTCCCAGGCTGTTGCCGATGGCAGAGAGCCTCTTTCTCATGGACGACCTCCGTACTTACCAATGTATTACGGCGGCGACGCGGCGGCAACGAGAGCGTGGTCGCCCGCCACGCCCCAAGAAGAAGGTCGATAATTGAGGCGGCAGCTCATCCGGAGTCGGTGCCGGAAGGGGCCACTGCCGACAAAGCACGGGCCGGGCTCTGCCGGACAGGGGAGGGGCTCGGTTTGGTACTCTGACGACGTGACTCCTCCGCCGACCCCGCGCGACCGTCTGATGCCGACGCTCACCCAGGCCTTGCTCTGGGGAGTGCTGACGATCGCGTTGGACTTCATGGGCATGTTCGTCTGGGTACTGGGCAGCAGGTTGAGCTCCTCGGGGCCTAACGGCACGCCGGGTGGCGTGGTATGGTTTGCAGGCGGGGCCGTCTGCCTCTTGGGAACACTGTGTGGCGTGCATGCGCTCAAGCTCGCCGTCCAGGTGGGCTGGCGCGGGGTCGAGGTCGACTGGGCGTGGCTGGTCGCTGCGGGGAGTTTGTTGGCTGCAGCGTTTGGAGGGCTGTGCGCACTCGGGTACGGCGTCATGGCCTACGAAACGCTCGTGCGGCACTGACCTGTCTGTTGTGGCCCCCCTTGGGTCACCGAGACGCGCTCGTTGCGGGCGCGACCGTTCGGGAAGTGCGCTCGCTACGGTCCTCGCAGTAGCGAAATCAGCGGCCAGGAACCGAACAAGAGGACGAACACGAGCGCGAACAGCGCGGGCTCGGCGAGATCCCAGCGGCCGGGACCAGCGTCGAAGGTGCGCTCGGCTTCGCGCATCCCGGCCAGCGTGAGCTCAGGCCAGGCCCGGTACTCGGTGCTTCCGCTTGCTCCGTTGGCCGCCAGGAATTCTTGCACGAGCGCCTCGTGGCGAGAAAGAAGCGCGCCGACCGATTCCCCCGGCGCATACTGCGTCCAGCGGGCCGGTTCCTTTCGAACGGTCCCGCGATAGTTCCCGGTCAACACGATGGCCGGCCCGGGTGCGAAGTAGCTGCAGAGGTACAGTCGCCGGCGGTCCACCCACGCGAAGACGTTCCGGTCGACCAGCGCCCAGATGTCCGCCTGGTCTCCGATGAAGGGTGGCAGGCCCAGCCAGCTGCGCATGGAGCCGAGCCATCGGAAGCCCTGCGTCTGCAGCTCCCGGCCATGGCGGCGCGTCTCGGCCGCTCGTGCCCCGGGCCCGCGTGTGGCCCAGCCCCCCAGCTTGGGAAATGCCAGCCTCAACCAGATTGGCAGCGCCATGCTCGCGAAGACGTAAAGGGTCACCCCGTCGACGACCTGAGCGTGCGCGCGGAAGACCGCCTCGAGGGGAGCCCAACCGACGAGGGCCACGACGACGATGACGAAGGCGACTCTCGCGAGCACCCCCGGCCACTCTTTTTCGCTCCACTTGGCCCGCTCGAAAGGCACGTGGTCTACCTGCCATCCAGTGAGCACCGGAAAGTGGCGCACGAGCCAGCGACCCGCCGCCCGGAGAATGACCTCGTCTCCCTGAGATGAGCGGAGAGGGCTCGGGCGTCCATGGCCACATCCTACCGCTGGAGGGGCCCTTCGGGGACGCCGGTCGTCCTCGACGGCTCGAAGGACCAGGGCATCGCGCCGGACTACGGCGACTGACTCGCGGCGGTCACCCCCGTCGCGTGGTTCGCCACCCAGAGCGGAATCCCCACGGCGACGGCCGCGACGCCGATCGCGAGCGTGATTCCGCCGGCGATTTCGAAGCCGCGATCGGAGGCCGCGAGCGCCGGTTCCTCGAGCAGCGCGCCGGCCACGATGACCTCGCCGCCGAGAACCGCCAGCACCTCGCCGAGGATGTTCTTCTTCAGCGACACCGGGTGAACGTCGAGGTGGCCGTCGCCCAGGTTGTCGGGCGTGAGCAGGAGCGGCAGCACGTCGTCGCCGGCGACCCGGTAACGGGCGCCCGGATCGAGGTGGGCGGCGCAGGGGACGGCGCACACCGTCCGCCACGGCGGTGAGTACCCCCGGTGTCTGTCGGGAGAAACGCCGGGCGGAACCCGCTCGAGGCGCACCGCGGGGTTCTTGGAGGTGAGGTAAACGGCCTGGGGCGTGTCGGCTGCAAGGAGCAGGGCCAGCGCGAGCGAGCTCATGGCCGGTCTTCAAGCAGCGCCCGTGCCACTGCCAAGCCCCTGAAAGCGCTGGAGTACCGCGGGCGGGTCGCAAGGCCCTTTCGAACGCGGGCGCGGAGCGCGCTCAAGGTCCATTCACGTTCAGCCGCACGGCCACCAGAAGCTCGACGGCCGCAGCGCCGGTGTATGGCCCGGTCTCGATGATGCTTTGCAGGCTGCTGTAGCCCCGGGCCTCGACCGAGATCCGCCAGGGGTGCGGTGGAATGAGCAGGTCGCAACCGACGCTGGCCCCGAGGCCAAGCCACTCCGGAACGTCGCCGTTGGTGCCGCTGAGGTTCTCGTTTCTGGACAGGACGAAGGCCCCGCGAACGAACGGGCCGGCGAACGGTCTGAAGTGCCCGGCCACGAGGGAGAGCCTCGCCCCCAGGTCGACGGGAACGTAGCTCCCACCGCCCTCCCAGGGGACTCCGCCCGAGAGGCGATCGCCGTAGTAGGTCGGGCTCTCGGCGTCCTCCCACGCCTCCAGCTCGATCCTCGGGAGCAGGAACCGCTCCTCCAGGAGGAGGCCCCCGAGCGGTGAGAGCTCCGCGCTGCGCGGGGACGATCCGAGGAAGCTGAGCGCGGCGCCGCCCTCCAGGCCGACACCGAAGTCCCAGGCGGTGGCAGCCGGCGAGGCAAGCAAGGCCAACGCGGCTCCCGCGAGGGCGGCGTACGAGAGGTCTCGGAATGTCGGCGCCGCTCGCCTCCCGCATCGGGAGGCCGTCACTCGCAAAGGCCGGCGGAGCAGACGCCGGAGCAGCAGCCGCCGCCGGGACCGAGGCCCTCGATCGTCGTGCTGCAGAAGCCGCTCCGCGGGGAGCAGCAGACGCTTCCCGCATCCGTGGCGTCGCACTCCAGCGAGCTGCAGCACGCACCGGAGCCGTGGCAAGGCCGGCCGAACGTGGGGCACCCGCCGTCGCACGGCGCCGCCTTCGTGCCGGCGTCGTTGGCACAGAAGCCGGGGCAGGGGGTGGCCGGCGGCTGCACGTTCGCGACCGGGACTCCGCAGAAGCCGGGGCACACATCGATTCCGCCCTGGCCGTCCGGGCACCAGCCTGGGCAGGGCACCGCCGGCGGGCACCCGCAGGCGTCCTGGGTGGGCGCATTGCAATATCCAGGGTCGAGCGCGCACGTGAGGGGCACGACGCACGGATGGCCCGAAGAGCAGGCGGCGCACGCGAGCAGCGCGAGGGCCAGCTCGGCGAGCTTCAGTCGAGCCATGCGCGCAGCCTAGCACGAGGGCGGGCGATGCCATCCCTCGGGCGCCACCTCCGTTCGCCGCAGCGCTCCGCAGACGCGAGATTTGCGAAGCCCGGAGCTCGACGCATCGATTGCGTCGCAGTCTCGTGTTGCCCGGCGGCGTTGCCCTGGCTCCGATCTTGCTGCTGCCTCCTTGCATGAACGTCGCAACCAAGGCGCGCCTCGCCGCGCACGTGCTCGCCTGGCGGCTCACGTGGGGCCGCCACGACATCGACCAGCTCGTGCGCGGCCTGCCCCGCAACCCGAAGTTCATGAGCGCGCGCTCCGCCGTGCAGCTCATCCCCGACGGCGCGACCGTGATCTCCACCGGCATGGCCGGCAACATGCGCTGCGCCATCCTCTACTGGGCCGTGCGCGAGGAGTTCGAGCGCACGCACCATCCGCGCGGCCTCACGTGGATCGCGGTGGGCGGCATCGGCGGGCGCGGCCGGCTGCCGGGCACGCTCGAGGAGGTGGGCCGGGACGGGCTCGTGGTGCGTCACATCAGCGGGCACCTCGAGACCGCGAAGTCGCTCCTGCAGCTCGCCGCCGCGGGCCGCTGCGAGATTCACACGCTGCCGCAGGGCGTGCTGGCGCGTCTGGTGGAGGCCCAGGCGCAGGGGCAGGAAGCGCTGGTCACGCGGGTGGGCGTGGGGAGCTTCGTCGACCCGCGGACCGGGACCGGCACGCTGGTGGCCGGCCGCGCCGAGAGCCTCGCTTCTCCGGAGGGCGAGGCGCTGCGCTACGCCATCCCGCCCATCCAGGCGGCCCTGTTCGCGGCGGCCTCCGCGGACGCGGCGGGCAACCTCTACATGCGCAACGCCTCGCTGCTCACCGAGAGCCGCGAGGCGGCGCTCGCCGCGCGGCGCCACGGCGGCAAGGTCATCGCCACGGTGGCCGAGGTGGTCGAGGGCCGGCCGGACGAGATCTTCCTGCCCGCCGGCGAGGTCGACGCCATCGTGGTCTGTCCGCGCAACGAGCAGGTGGGCTCGATCCCGCAGCGCCGCTACCTGCCGATGTTCGTGCCGGGCCGGCCGGTGGACGTGGAGCTGGCGGAGGAGGAGCTGGAGTTCGTCAACAGGCTGGTGGGCATCACGCCTCGCCGATCGGCCGTGGACGAGGCGCTCGCGCGGGAGGCGGCCTCGCTCGTGACGCGCACGGTGGCGCCGGGCTCCACCTTGAACTGCGGCGTGGGCCTGCCGGAGGAGGTCTGCCGGCTCATCCACGAAGCGGGTCTCCTCGGCGACGTGACGTTCCTCCTCGAGACGGGCGTCTACGGCGGGCTGCCGGCGCCCGGCGTGTTCTTCGGCGCGGCGATCGCGCCGGAGCGCTTCATGAGCTCGGCCGAGATGTTCCGCTTCATGGAAGGTCACCTCGACGCCGCGCTGCTCGGTTTCCTGCAGGTCGACTCCGAGGGCAACGTGAACGTGTCGAAGCGCGGAACCGGGCCGCTCGAGTACGTGGGACCGGGCGGCTTCATCGACGTCTCCTCGGCCGCGAAGACGGTGATCTTCGTGGGCTCGGCCATGACGGGCGCGCACGTGGCGCTGGAGGACGGCGAGCTGCGCATCTTCCAGCCCGGCCGCCCGAAGCTCGTGCCCCGCGTCGACGAGGTGACCTTCAGCGGCAAGGAGGCGCTGCGCCGGGGCCAGTCGGTCTGGTACGTGACCACGCTCGGCACGTTCCACCTCACCGAGCGCGGCCTCGAGCTCGTCTCGCTGATGCGCGGCGGCGACGTGGGCCGTGCCGTCCAGTCGCTGCCCATCGACCTCGTCCGCGGGAGCGGGCCCACCCCGCTCGTCGAGCGCGCGGTGTGCACGGGCGAAGGCTTCCATCTCGCCTGGCAGCTGCCCCGAAGGGCGCGAGCGGCCTGATGTGCGACACGATCGTCTCCGTCCGCGCCGGCTCGATCCTCTTCGCCAAGAACTCCGATCGCGACGCCAACGAGGCCCAGCTCCTCGACTGGCAGCCCCGCCGGAGCCACCCCGCGGGGACGGCCCTGCGGTGCACCTGGATCGAGATCCCCGAGGTGCGCGAGACCCACGCCGTGCTGCTGAGCCGGCCGTTCTGGATGTGGGGCGCCGAGATGGGCACCAACGAGCACGGCGTGACGATCGGAAACGAGGCGGTCTTCACGCGCGAGCCCTACGCGAAGGTGGGCCTCACGGGCATGGACCTCCTGCGGCTGGCGCTCGAGCGCGCCGAGACCGCGCGCGGCGCCGTGGAGGTCATCACGCGACTGCTCGAGCAGCACGGCCAGGGGGGCGGCTGCGGGCTCGAGAGCAAGAAGTTCACCTACCACAACAGCTACCTCGTGGCCGACGGCCGCGAGGCCTGGGTGCTCGAGACGGCCGGCAAGCTGTGGGTCGCCGAGCCGGTCTCGGGGGTGCGCTCCATCTCGAACGCGCTCAGCGTGGAGCCCTTCGCCTCGCGGCATCGCCGGCGGCTCTACGATCTCGTCGGCCGCGCGCACCTGCGCCGGGCACGCACCGAGAGCTGCGCGAGCGGCGCCCAGGGCGTGGGCGACATGCTGCGGCTCCTGCGCGATCACGGCCCCGAACGGCCCTGGCCCCGCTATTCTTGGGTGAACGGGTTCATGGAGGGCCCTTGCATGCACGGCGGCGGTCTCGTCACCTCCTCGCAGACGGCGGCCTCGTGGGTGGCGGAGCTCGGCCCGTCCTCGGCGCGCCACTGGGTCACGGCGACGGCGGCGCCTTGCCTGTCCCTCTTCAAGCCCGTCGACGTCGGCCGGCCTCTCGGGGAAGAGATCCTCGGGCCCCCCGCGACCGATCTGCCCGACGATCGCTCGCTCTGGTGGCGCCACGAGCGGCTGCACCGCACGGTGCTGCGGGACCCCGAGCGGCTCGCGCCCCTGTTCCTCGCCGAGCGGGACGAGCTGCAGCGCGCCTGGCTCGCGGCGCCTCCGGAGCCGGCCGCCGCCTTCGCCGAAGAATCGCGTCTCCTCGACGAATGGACCGCGCGCGTGATGGCGGTGCCCACCCCGGATCGCCGGCCCTGCGTGGCGCGCCGCTACTGGCGCCGCCGCACCGACGAGCGCTGGCGCTGCCGGCTCCGCTGATGCGCGTCCTCGTCTGCCCGGCGCCCTTCAAGGGCGTGCTCACCGCGGCCCAGGCGGCGGAGGCGCTCGCCGAAGGCGTTCGCGCCGCGGGGCACTGGGCGCTCGTGCAGCCGCTCGCCGACGGCGGCGAGGGGACGCTGGACGCGGTGCTGGCGCGGGGAGGGGAGCGACGGGCCGCGCGCGTGTGCGGCCCTTACGGCGGCTCTGTCGACGCGGGCTGGGCCCTCCTGCCCGGCGCCGTGGCGGTGGTCGAGATGGCGCAGGCGTCGGGGCTCGCGCTCGCGGGCCCGTTGCCGAGGGACCTCGCCGCCGCCACGTCGTACGGCACCGGCCAGCTCGTCGCCGCCGCGCGCGAGGCCGGCGCGAGGAAGCTCATCGTCGGGATCGGCGGCAGCGCCACGAACGACGGCGGCCTCGGGGCGCTGCGCGCGCTCGGGGCGCGGTTCTGGGGGGCCGACGGCGGGGAGATCACCGGCGCCGAGGGCCTCGAGCGGCTCGAGCGCATCGACGGCTTCGCCTGGGATCTCGAGACCATCGCCGCCTGCGACGTGGACAACCCCTTGACCGGTCCCGCCGGCGCCACGCGCGTGTTCGGCCCGCAGAAGGGCGGCACGCCGGCCGC
>DATJNL010000198.1:0-15894 GCA_035508175.1 Myxococcales bacterium | reverse complement strand
CGCGGACGGCGTTCTCGCGGTGACGCCGTACTACAACAAGCCCACGCAGGAGGGGCACTTCCGACACCTCGCCGCGGTCGCCGAGGTGGGGCTACCCGTGATCGCCTACAACGTGCCGTCGCGCACCGGCACCGACCTGCTTCCGGAGACGCTCGCGCGACTCGCCCAGGGGCGCCTCGTGGCCGGCGTGAAAGAAGCGACCGGGTCGATGGCGCGGTTGCTCGAGATCCGGGAGCGCTGCGGCGACGGCCTGGATCTCCTGTCGGGCGACGACTTCACCATCGCGCCGTTCATGGCCTGTGGCGGCCACGGCGTCATCTCCGTCTCCGCGAACGTGGTTCCGCAGCGCGTGCGCGCGCTGGTGCACGACGCGCTCGAGGGCCGCTGGGCCGCCGCGGTCGCCGAGCAGATCCGGCTCGCGCCGTTGCACCGGGCGCTGTTCGCGGAAGGCAATCCCATCCCGGTGAAGGCGGCGATGGCGCTCCTGGGCCGCTGCGGCCCCGAGTTGCGCCTGCCGCTCACCCCGCTTTCCGAGAGCCTGGCGCCCACCTTGCGCCGCGCCCTCGAAGATCTCGAGGAGCTCCACCCATGATCCGGACCATCATCACGGGCGTCGCGGGGCGCATGGGCAGCCAGCTCGTGCGCGCCGTGCGCGACGCCGACGGCTTCCAGCTCGCCGGCGCGACCGAGCAGCCCGGCAGCGCCATGATCGGCCTCGACGCCGGCCTCGCGGCGGGCCTGGGCATGCTCGAGGTGCCGGTGTGCGACAACCTCGGCAAGGCGCTGCAGCTCGCGAACGGCGCGGACGTGGTGATCGACTTCACGCAGTACAAGGCCTCGGTGACGCACGCCGAGGTCTGCGCCGAGCAGAAGATCGCGCTCGTGGTGGGCTCGACCGGCTTCACCGAGGAGGCGCGGGAGCGCATCGCCCAGTCCGCCAAGCGCATCCCGATCGTCATGTCGCCGAACATGAGCGTCGGCGTGAATCTCATGATCCGCGTGGCGGCCGAGCTCGCCAAGGTGCTCGGCAACGCTTACGACGTCGAGATCCTCGAGCTGCACCACCGCCAGAAGGTCGACGCGCCCTCCGGCACGGCGCTGCGCCTGGCCGAGGTCCTGGCCGAGACGCTCGGCCGCAACCCGGGCAAGGACTTCGTGTTCGCCCGCAAGGGGCCGATCGGCGAGCGCTCGCGCACGGAGATCGGCGTGCAGGCGCTGCGCGGCGGCGACGCCGTCGGCGAGCACACCGTCTTCTTCCTGGGCCAGGGCGAGCGGCTCGAGCTGACCCACCGCTCCACTTCGCGCGACGGCTTCGCGACCGGCGCGGTGCGCGCCGCGCGCTGGCTCGCGGGCAAGGCTCCGGGGCTGTACTCGATGCAGGACGTCCTCGGGATCTAGTGAACCCGGCGGTCTTCACGGGGCCGGAGAACCCGATGTCCCGGCTCGACGCGCTCAAGGCGGAGCTGCGCGCCGCGGGCCGGCCCGTGTTCGACTTCGGCATCGGCGATCCGCTCGAGCCGATGGCGCCGTTCCTCATCCGGGCCCTCAAGGACGCGGTGCCGGCGGTGGGGCAGTATCCGCGCGTCGCCGGCACGCCGGAGCTGCGGCACGCCGTGGCGGGCTACCTGCGGCGTCGCTTCGACGTGACGCTCGATCCGGACCGCGAGATCCTGCCGGCCGCCGGCGCGAAGGAGGCGATCTTCCACCTGCCGCTCTGCCTCGTCGATCCGCACGCGGAGCGGCGGGCGGTGATCTACCCGGACCCGGGCTACCCCATCTACGAGCGCGGCTGTGTGTTCGCCGGCGGCGAGCCCCGCCCGGTGGTGCTGCGCGAGGCGAACGGCTTCCTGCTCGAGCCCGCCGATCTACCCGAGGCGCTCCTGCGCCGCACGGCCATCTTCTGGCTCTGCTACCCCAACAACCCGACCGGGGCCGTGGCTCCGCGCGCGTACCTCGAACGCGTGGCCGAGGCCTCGCGCCGCCACGGCTTCACCGTGGCCGCCGACGAGTGCTACGCCGATCTCTACGGGGGCGAGCCGCCGCCGTCGTACCTCCAGATCTGCCGCGAGCGGGCGATCGCCATCCACTCGCTGTCGAAGCGCAGCGGCATGACCGGCATGCGCTCCGGCTTCATGGCGGGCGACCCCGAGATCATCGCCGCGCTGAAGCGCTTTCGCCCCGCCATCGGGACCGCCTCGCAGGACTTCGTGCAGGCCGCGGCCGCCGCCGCCTGGTCCGACGACGCGCACGCCGCCGAGCGGCGGCGGACGTTCGAGGCAAAGCGGCAGCTGTTCCTCCCGTTCCTCCGGGAGATCGGCCTGCGCGTCGTGGGAGGTCCGGCGGGGCTCTATCTCTGGATCGAGCTGCCGGGGCGCTCCGCGTCCGAGCCGTGGGTGCTCGAGCTGGCGCGGCGCACGGGAGTGGTGTTGATGCCGGGAGCGCACCTCGGCGCCGGCGGCGAGGGCCACGTGCGCCTCGCGCTCGTGCCGAAGCTCGAGGAGTGCCGCGAGGCGATCCGTGCCTGGAGGGCCGCATGACCGATTTCACCGACGTCCGGCGCCGCGTGGAGGCCGCGTGGGCCGACCCGGACCAGGCGACGCAGGACCACGACATGATCGGCGCGATCCGCGGCACCATCGCGGCGCTCGATCGCGGCGAGCTGCGGGCGGCGGTGAAGACGAAGGAGGGCTGGCGCGCCAACGAGTGGGTCAAGCAGGCCATTCTCCTGTTCTTCAAGATCGCGCAGATGGAGCACACGGAGGTGGGGCCGTTCGAGTACTACGACAAGATCCCGCTCAAGCACGGGCTCGAGCGCGCGGGCGTGCGCGTGGTCCCGCCGGGGGTGGCGCGGTACGGCTCGTTCCTGGAAGCCGGGGCGATCCTGATGCCGGGTTACGTGAACATCGGTGCGCGGGTCGGTGCAGGTACGCTCGTGGACACCTGGGCCACCGTGGGCAGCTGTGCTCAGGTCGGCCGCAACGTCCACCTCTCCGGCGGCGTCGGGCTGGGCGGGGTGCTCGAGCCGCCCTCGGCGATGCCGGTGGTCGTCGAGGACGACTGCTTCATCGGCTCGCGCTGCATCCTCGTCGAAGGGGTCATCGTGGAGACGGGCGCCGTGCTGGGCGCCAACGTGGTCATCACCTCCTCGACGCCGATCCTCGACGTGACCGGGCCCGCCGAGAAGGTGATCAAGGGACGCGTCCCCGCGCGCAGCGTGGTGGTGCCGGGCACCCGCGCCAAGCAGTTCCCGGCCGGTGCCTACCAGTTGCCCTGCGCGCTCATCATCGGCCAGCGCAGCGACTCGACCGATCGCAAGACCTCGCTGAACGAGGTGCTGCGGCAGTTCGCGGTCCCCACCTAGTGGACGAGCTGAGCGATCGACTGGCGGCGCGGACGCTGGCCCTGTGCCGCGTGCGCAGCCCGAGCGGCGAGGAGCGGGCGCTGTGCGATCAGCTCGAGCCGTGGGCGAGGGCGCTTCCCCGCGGGCCGGTCGTGCGGATCGGGAACTCTCTCGTGGTGGGCGCGGCTGGCTCGCGACCGGCCGTCGCCCTGGTCGGTCACCTCGACACCGTGCCGTTCTTCGCCGGCGAGGGCGAACCCCGCCGCGAAGGCGGCCGCATCCACGGCAAGGGCGCGAGCGACATGAAGGGCGGCGTGGCGGTCGCGCAGGCGCTCTTCGAGGAGCTGCCCCCCGACGGCCCCGTGGGGCTGGTGCTGGTGCTCTACGAGCGCGAGGAGGGGCCCTACGCCGAGAACGGTCTCGAGCCCCTCTTCGCCGCCGGCGCGATCCCCCGGGTCGATCTCGCGATCTGCCTCGAGCCCACGGCGAACGCGCTGCAGC
The DNA here is from genome assembly GCA_035508175.1 of Myxococcales bacterium. GTDB lineage: Bacteria > Myxococcota > Myxococcia > Myxococcales > JAKAPL01 > DATJNL01. The sequence goes on along the minus strand of DATJNL010000198.1, from coordinate 12,053 downwards.
CCGGCTGCGTCGGGAGCCTGCACGCCACCCTGCGCTTCCGCGGCAAGAGCGCGCACAGCGCGCGGCCGTGGGAGGGCCGCAACGCGATTCACGCGGCCGGGCCGCTCCTGGCCAGGCTCGCCGCGCTGGCCCCCGTGGAGGTCGAGCGCGACGGGCTCGTCTACCGCGAGGTCTTCTCGGTCACCCGCGCCGCCGGGGGCCACGCGCGCAACGTGCTGCCCGATCTGTTCGAGCTCAACCTGAACTACCGCTTCGCGCCCGGGAAGGACCTCGAGCGCGCGCAGGACGACGTCCGCCAGCTCGTGGGCGAGGCCGTCGAGATCGAGTTCACCGATCTGTCGCCGAGCGGCCCGCCCTGCCTGGGCAACCCCCTGGTGCAGCGCCTCTCGACCCTCGCGCGCGGCGTCGCGCCCAAGCAGGCCTGGACCGACGTGGCCCGCTTCGCGGTGCACGGGATCGACGCCGTGAACTTCGGCCCCGGGGAGCCCACGCAGGCACACCAGGCGGGGGAGTGGGCGGACGTCGCCCCGCTCGGCGATTGTTACCGCGCCCTGCGCACGCTGCTCGGCGGCTGATGCGCGCCTTCCTCGGCCTCGGCGCGAACCTGGGCGATCCCCCGGCGCAGCTGGCGGCCGCGGTGGACGAGGTCGAGCGGCGGGGCGTCCGCGTCGTGCGCCGCAGCTCGCTCTACCGGACCGCTCCCCTCGGGCCGCCCCAGGCCGACTTCGTCAACGCGGTCGTCGAGGCGGACACCGACCTCGCGCCCGGGGATCTTCTGGCGACGATCCTCGACGTGGAGCGGTGGCTGGGGCGCGAGCGCGGCGTCCGCTGGGGCCCCCGGACGATCGACGTCGACATCCTGCTGTATGGCGACCGCGAGATACGAGAGCCGGGGCTCGAGATACCCCACCCCGGTCTTGCCCAGCGCGCGTTCGTGCTCGTGCCGCTCGCGGAGATCGCGCCGGGAGCCCTTCACCCGGCGCTCGGCCGCACGGCCGCGCAGTTGCGGGACGCGTTGAGCGCCGCGGCGCTCGCCGGCGTGCATCGATTGGACATTCCCTGGGGAGGGCAGTTAGGTTCCGGTTTCCGATGAGACGGCTCGCCGCGCTCTGCCTCCTTGGCGCCCTCGCCGCACCCGTTGCGCGGGCCGAGGACACCGACGATCCCGCGGCCATCCCGCCCACCGCGCACGCGAGTCCCAGCGGCCCCGCGCCGCAGGCGTTCGATCGCCACCAGCTCCCGCCCGGCCATCCCGCGGTGAACCCGGCGCCGCCAGGCAGCCCTCCCGCCGCCGACGAGACGATGGACGCGAAGCAGCTCCTCGAGAAGCTCGATTCGATGAAGGACGAGCTCAAGAACCGCCCCAAGACCGCGGAGATCGAGTACGCGCTCGGAAACCTCTACTACGAGAACGGCCGCTACCCCGACGCCATCGACGAGTACCGCCACCTGCTCGAGCGGGCGAAGGCTCCGCTCGCCCGCTATCTGGAGGCGCGCAAGCACCCCCACGAGACGCTGACGCCCGAGCAGGCCGGCTGCCCGGAGACGAGCCACCCGAGCTACGAGCAGCTCATCGCCATCGCGGACTCGAAGGCCGCTGCCGGCAACTACTCGGCGGCCGTCACCTGCTACGAGGGCGCCTTGCTGCCGATCGTGGTCGCGAAGGCCCGCCGCGCGAACGCCTTCTTCCTGATCGGCAACCCCGACCGCGCCGCCCAGGAGCACCGCGAGGTGCTGGCGATCGAGCCCCAGTTCGGCGACAGCCTCTTCTTCCTCGGCGCGATCCTCTACGAGACCGGCGACGGCGACCTCGCCAAGCTGCAGCAGGCGGCCGACGCCTGGAAGCGGTACCTCGCGACCGGCCCCGATCCCGATCGGGCCAAGATGGTGAAGGAGAACCTGGCGAAGCTCGACGTGGCGCTGCGCAACGGCGGCCATCTGCCGCTGGATCCCGTCGCGGCGCCGCGGGGTCCGATGATGGGCATGGGGGCGGGGCCCATCGAGGGGCCCGCGCCGGCGCCCGATCTCACCGCCGAGGAGCGGCGCCAGCTGGCGGCCGCGATCGGGGAAGGGCAGCGCCTCATCGACAAGAGGGATTGGGCCGGGGCGCTCGGCGCCTTCGATCGCGCTCGCAAGATCGATCGGGCGGATCCGGACGCCGCGACCGGCGCCGGCATCGCGCTGCTGAACCTGGGGCAGCGGGTGGACGCGGAGGCCGCGTTCCGCGACGCGCTCGGCCGCGATCCCGCCCACGGTCTCGCGCTCTACGAGCTCGGCGAGGTCTTCTTCGAGAACGAGCACTACGCCGGCGCCGCGCGATTCTGGGGCCAGCTGCAGCAGTCGGACCCGAAGCTCGCGGCCAAGGTCGGCCTCGACAAGCGGCTCGCCGACGCGCAGGCCCACGCGCAGTGAGGCTGGCTTCTACAGTCTTTCGGCCAGGACGTCCTGGATGTCGAGGAGGCCCACGGGCTTCCCCGCTTCGTCCGTGACGGGCAGCTGATCCACCTGGGCGAGGCGCAGGATCTGGGCGGCCTCGCGCACGAGCTGATCCGGCCGGACGGTCTTGGGATGCCGGCCGCACACGGTACCGACGGACACCGAGAAGTCGGTCCGGCCGCTCTCGACCAGCCGCCGCAGATCGCCGTCCGTGAAGATGCCCACCAGGCGTCCCTTGCCGTCGACCACCGAGGTGGCGCCGGGCCGGCCCGGGGTGCGCGTCATCACGGCCACCGCGCGCGAGAGCGGGGCCTTCTCGGGCACCACCGGGTTCTGGTCGCCGCGCCGCATGACCTCGACGACGCGCCGCGCGCTCTGGCCGAGGCTGCCGCCGGGGTGCAGCAGCGCGTACTCGTCGGAGCCGAACTCGCGGTTCGCGAGGACGGTCATCGCGAGCGCGTCGCCGATCGCGAGGAGCGCGAGGGTCGAGGCGGTGGGCGCGAGGCCCATGGGGCACGCCTCGTCCACCGGGCCGATGTCGAGCACGAGGTCCGCCGACCGCGCCAGCGGCGAGGCCGCGTCGCCGGTCACGGCGATCACGCGCGCGCCGATGCGGCCCACGGCCGGCAAGAGGCGGAGCAGCTCTCCGGTGGCGCCGCTGTTCGAGAGCGCGAGCACGAGGTCGTCTCGCACGACGCGCCCGAGATCGCCGTGCAGGGCCTCGGCGGGGTGGAGGTAGAGCGACGGCGTGCCCGTCGACGCGAACGTCGCGGAGAGCTTCTGGGCGATGAAGCCGCTCTTGCCCATGCCGGTGACGACGACGCGGCCGGTGCAGGCGAGGATCGCCTCGACGGCCTCGGAGAGCGACTCGCCCACGCGCTCGACGAGCCCCCGCACCGCTTCGGCCTCGGCCATGAGCACGGTGCGTGCGCTCGCGATGTGCGCGGCCCGGCGCAGCTCGAGGCTGCGGATGACGGGACGTCGGTCCCTCGAGGGCTTGAGGCGCGGGCGGGCGGGCATCGGGGCGAGGGACGTTAGCGAACGGACCGGTGGAACACAACGAGAACCCGCAGGAATGGAGCCCCGGCGTCGAAGGCCTGTGGTAGATCCAACGGCGGAGGATCTCGCATGCCCACCGGCAATCGATCGAAGCGCAAGAACAAGAACCGCAGCAAGGCCCGCCGCGTCCAGCAGAAGCGCAAGCGCGCGCGCCGCCACAAGGCGCTGCGCCGCGGCAAGCGCGCGAAGTAGGCAAGCCGTGTCGCTGGTAGACCGGACGCTGCGGCGGTTGCGGGTCACGGGCTTCCGCCGGTTGCGCTGGGACAACCGCGTCCTCGCGCTGTCCACCACCATCGGTATCGCCTGTGCGGTCGTCGCCTGCGCGTACTACGCGGCGATGATCGGGCTGACGGACTGGATCTGGGAGAAGGGGCCGCTCGCGCGCTGGCCGATGCCGCTCACCTGCGCCCTGGGCGGCACCCTCGTCGGCGTGGCCACGTGGCGGCTCGGGGCCCCCGGCGAGATCTCGACGGTCGTCAACAACCTGCACATGCGCAACGGGAAGCTGGATCCGAAGCAGAACCCGTCGATGACCGTGATCTCGCTCCTGTCGATCGCCTTCGGCGGCAGCGCCGGCCCGGAGGCGCCGCTCGTGCAGCTCTGCGGCAGCCTCGGGACGTGGCTCGGCGAGAAGCTCAAGGTCCGGCCCCGCGCGCTGCGCACCGCCACGCTCTCGGGGATGTCCTCGGCGCTCGGCGCCTTCTTCGGGGCGCCCCTCGGCGGCTCGATCTTCGCGCTGGAGATCCCTCACCGGCGCGGCCTCGAGTACTACGAGGCGTTGATGCCGTCGATCCTGTCGGGCGGCGTCGCCTATCTGATCTTTCGCGGCGTGACCGGCGCGGGGTTCGGGACGCTGTGGCACTTCGCCCCCTACGAGTTCCACGCGATGCGCGACCTGGGCGCGGCGATCGGCATCGGCCTGGTGGGCGCGGCCGGCGCCACGGCCTTCATCGCCGTCTTCCGCGTGATCTTCCGGTCCTTCGAGCACGCGCCGCTCCATCCCATCCTGCGCGGCGCAGCCGGCGGGCTCCTGCTCGGCCTGCTCTCCTGGAAGCACCCCGAGACGCTGTTCTTCTCGGAGCAGCAGATCAAGCTGCTGGTCGCCGCGCACCACCCCGCCGCCACCTGGTTGCTCCTCGCGCTGATCAAGGCCGTCGCGGTGGGCGTCACCCTGGGGGCCGGCTACCGGGGCGGCTTCATCTTTCCGCTCTTCTTCATCGGGGCGTGCCTGGGCCGCGCCGTGGCCGCGACGGTTCCGGGCGTCGATCCTTCCGTCGCCATGCTGGCCGCGATGGCGGGGATCAACGTGGGCGTCACCAAGACCCCCATCTCGACCACGCTCATCCTGGTCGCCCTCTCGGGGCTGGACCTCCTGCCGGTCGTGCTCTTCGCCTCGCTGGTCAGCTTCGTCGTCACGCTGCGGATCGGCATGATCGAGACGCAGGGCCCGCGGCCCCGGCCGAGCCGCGAGGAGCAGCCTCACTCGACTGCGGAGTCACGGCGAGTGCAGAGGGCGGTGCCTCTGCCCGTGCCGGACGGCGGCTGAGGCCGAAAAGGTTGTCGGCGCGCGAGGTACTGCTGGAGGGCGACCGCGTTGTTGTGCTCGCGATCGCGGGAGCTGAACAGGAACGTCACCGGGCCGCGCTTCAGGGCCTCGACGATGGGCTGCCACGCCTCCGGATGAGCGGCCAGCTCGCGCCAGTAACGCCGCCGGAACTCCGTCCACCTGTCCGGGTCGTGGCCGAACCAGCGGCGCAGCGCCGTGCTCGGCGCGACGTCCTCGAGCCAGCGATCGACCTGGAGCTCGGTCTTCTTGATGCCCCTGGGCCACAGCCGCTCGACCAGGAACCGTGCGCCGGGCCCAGGGTCCGTGCGGTCGTAGACTCTCACGAGGTGAATCGCCTCGGCCGTGCTCATTGGAGACGTCGGGTCAGGCCTCGCGATGGGCTGGCGACGAAGCTGCCGAGGAAGAGCCCGGCTGCCCGGCGTGCGCGGGTGTGAAGTCGCCTGCTCACGATCGCGTCAAGCTGCGCGCTTCCGCCCTGGGGCGCAAGCCGGGTCCCGGGCGTGCGAGCGGCCAGGCCCGCGGCCTCGCTTGACGGAGGCCCTCCCCGTGGCCACCTGCATGACAGGAGGTTTCCAATGCTTCGAGCTCTTGCTCTCGCTGCGGCGATCCTGGGCATCTCGGCCCCTGCCTTCGCGGCGTCGACGCGCAGCGACGAGACCGGCCAGGCGCTGCGCGAGGAGACCGAGCCGCACCAGGTGGTCACCGGCCGCATCGCCGGCGTCGACGGGTGGCATCGCCTGGTTTTGGTCGATCGCGCCAAGGGTGGCACGATGGTCCTGCGCCTCACGCCCGAGACCGTCGTGACCGCCGACGGCCGGCCGGCCAGCGTCGAGGACATCAAGGAGGGCGTGCCCATCCGCGCCGCCTACAAGGCCGCGTACGGGCACAACCGGGCGCTCGTGGTCGACGTCTCCCGGCTGGGCGCCTTCCCGCCGGCGCACGTCACGCCCGAGCCCGCACCCTGAGCCCCGGCAGGAGGCGGGCGCGGTCCTCGGCCCGCGGGTGCGGGGGCCGAGGAATCCGTCGGCGCGCTTGTGTCGGTTCGAGAGTCGGGTAGGCTCGGCGTCATGGCGCCTCGAACCTTGCAGGTCGACGATCCCTTCACGGGCGAGCGCGCCTGCGAGCTCCCGTTCCACGAGGGGCCGCAGGCGATCACGGCGCTCGAGCGCTGCGCCGCCGCCCAGGCCGCCTGGGCCGAGGCGCCGGTCGCCGAGCGCGCAGCGCTGGTGGTCCGCTTCGCGGAGGCCTTCCTCGCCGACGAGGCGCGCGTCGCCGAGGAGATCACCCGCACCATGGGCAAGCCGCTCGCGCAGGCCCGCGGCGAGGTGAAGACGCTCGCGGATCGCGCGCGCACGCTCGCCTCGCTGGCGCCCGAGGCGCTGGCCGAGGTCGCGCTGCCGCCCAAGGCGGGCTTCGATCGGCGCGTCGCCCGCGAGCCGGTGGGCGTGGTGCTCGTCGTCGCCCCCTGGAACTACCCGTTGCTCACCGCCGTCAACGCCGTGGCCGCCGCGGTCCTCGCGGGCGACGGCGTGATCCTGAAGCACTCGAGCCGCACGCCGCTCTGCGGGCCGCAGTTCGAGCGCGCCTTCCGCGCGGCCGGCGCGCCCGAGGGGCTGGTGAAGAGCCTCACGCTCAGCCACGGCGACTGCGACGCGCTCATGCGGCGGCCGGAGATCGGCTACGTGGCCTTCACCGGTTCCGTCGAAGGGGGCCGGCAGATCCAGGCGCAGCTCGCCGGGGGCTTCGCGGGCGTGGGTCTCGAGCTGGGCGGCAAGGACGGGGCCTACGTCGCGGAGGACGCCGATCTGGCCCACGCGATCGAGCAGCTCGCGGACGGCGCCTTCTACAACGCGGGGCAGAGCTGCTGCGGCATCAAGCGCATCTTCGTGCACGCGAAGCACTACGCGCCGTTCGTCGACGGCCTGGTGACCGCCGCGAAGGCGTACCGCCTCGGCGATCCGAAGGACGCAGCCACGACCCTCGGCCCACTCGCGAGCCCGGGCGCCCCGGCCGCGCTCGCGCAGCAGGCGCGGCGAGCGGCCGCCGCGGGCGCGCGCGTTCTCTGCGGTGGCGAGCCCGCGCAGGTCGACGGCCGGGGGCGGTTCCTGCCGCCCACGGTGGTGGCGGACGCGCCGTCCGGGTCAGAGGTGATGCAGGAGGAGAGCTTCGGACCCCTGGTGGCGGTCGCGCGCGTGGGCGGGGACGACGAGGCGGTGGCGCGGATCAACGACAGTCGCTTCGGGCTCACCTCGGCGATCTGGACGCGCGACGTCGAGCGCGCGCAGCGCCTCGGCCGCCGGCTCCACACCGGGACGGTCTTCATGAACCGCTGCGACTACCTGGATCCGATGCTGCCGTGGGTGGGCGTGAAGGAGTCGGGGCGGGGCCTCTCCCTCTCGCGCTGGGGCATCCAGGAGCTGACGCGGGCGAAGAGCTACCACTTCCGGCTCGCGAGCCGCTGAGCCTCGGCGGCCGCGAGCGCTAGCACGCGCTTGAGCGGGACGTTGCGCTCCCGCGCGATCGCCGCGCAGTCCTCGAACTCCGGCGCGGCGTTCCACACCTCGCCGGCCCGCAAGCCGAGCTTGATGCGGACGCGCCCCAGCTCCGTCTCGACGGTCTCGACGCGCCGCTCCAGCTCCACGCGCTCGACCGGGCTCCAGCGCACGCCCAGCGTGGTCGACTCGCGCAGCACCAGGTCGGAGAGCACGGCGCGATCGGCGGCGCGGCAGACGACGGTCAACCGCTGGCCGGGGCGGCCCTTCTTCATGAGCAGGGGTCCGAGCGCGGCGTCGAGCGCGCCGGCCTCCATGAGCTTCTCGAGCAGCGGGGCGAGCAGCTGCGGCGAGGCGTCGTCGAGGTGCGCCTCCAGGAGGCCCACGGCCGCGGACGCCTCGCGCGTCGCCCCGAGGCTCGCGCGCAGGACGTTCGGCCGATCGCGCCACTCCGCGTGGCCCACGCCGTAGCCGATTCGATCCAAGGTGAAGCCCTCCGCGGGCAGCTCGAAGGACGCGCAGGCCGCCAGGATCGCCGCGCCGGTCGGCGTGGTCAGCTCGCCCGTTCCCTCCCACAGCGCCGGCAGGCCGCGCAGCAGCGCCAGCGTGGCAGGCGCCGGCACGGGGAGCGGCCCGTGCTCGCTCGGCACGAGCCCCGATCCGAGCGGCGGCGGGCGGCTGAAGACGGCGGGATCGCCGAGCTCGCGCAGCGCCCACGCCGCGCCGACGATGTCGACGATGGAGTCGAGCGCGCCGACCTCGTGGAAGTGGACCTCGTCGACCGGAACGCCGTGGATCCCCGCCTCGACCCGGGCGAGCCGCTCGAAGATGGCCGCGGCGCGATCGCCCACGGGCCCGGCCAGCGCGGGCCGGCGCAGCAGCTCGTGGATCTCGCTCCAGCGGCGCCCGTGGCCGCCTCCCGGCGCCTCGATCCGGACGTCGACGCGGGTGCCTCCGAGGCCGCCGCGGGAATCGCGCCGGCTGGCCAGGGAGAAGCCCTCGACGCCCGCGCGGTGCAGCAGCGCCGCGAGGCCCGGGAGCTCGACGCCGAGATCCGCGGCTGCGGCGAGGAACATGTCGCCGCTGATGCCGCCGACGGGCTCGAGGAGCAACGCCTTCACGCCTGCCTCCGCGCAATCATCGCCGCCAGGTACCCCGCGCCGAAGCCGTTGTCCACGTTCACGGCGGCGACGTTCGGCGCGCAGCTGTTGAGCATGCCGAGCAGCGCGGTGACGCCCCCGAGGTTCACGCCGTAGCCGACGCTCGTGGGTACCGCGATCACCGGCCGCCGGCTGAGCCCGCCCACCACGCTCGCGAGCGCGCCCTCCATCCCGGCGACGACGACCACGGCGCGGCTCTTCTCGATGACGCGCCGGCGGGCGAGCAGCCGCTGGAGACCCGCCACGCCCACGTCGTAGTGCCGCTGCACCTCGCAGCCGGCCGTCCAGGCGGTCCACGCGGCCTCCTCGGCCACCGGCACGTCGCTCGTGCCCGCGCTGAGGATCGCCACGGAAGCGCCGCGCTGCGGGCGAGCCCGTCCGGCGCGGAAGAGGCGCGCGGCCGCCTCGTACTTGCCGCCGTCGACCTCGCGCAGCGCCGGGAGCTGCTCGGGCGCGAGGCGGGTGACGAGGAGCGGCTGCCCATCGCCCCGGATGACCGCCGCGATGCGGGCGAGCTGCCGCGCCGTCTTGCCCGGGGCGAAGACCACTTCGGGGAAGCCCTGGCGCAGCGCGCGGTGCCGGTCGACCTTCGCGTCGCCCAGATCGCGGAAGGGAAGGTCCGCGAGGGCGCTCATCGCCTCGCTCACGCTCACGCGCCCCGCCCGCACGCGCGCGAGCAGGGTACGCAGCCGGTCGGGGTTCACGCGGAGAGCCGCATCGCCGACAGGAGCGTGCGCGTGCCCGCGAGCGTCGGGATCAGGATCAGCACGCCCTTCAGATTCGCGCCTTCGCCGTTGCGGAACGACGTGGCGATGGCGAGCCCGCCGCGCTCGGCGGCGGGGCGCTCCCACCAGGCCCGCTCGAGCTCGTCCCCGGTCTCGCGCTCCACGCTGGGCGGCGAGGGCAGGATGGGGAGCCCCGTGAGGGAAGCGGCGCCGTCGAGGTAGGCCGAGCCCATGATGTTCGCCGCCTCCGCGAGCGCGGACAGCGCCGTGGACGGGCTCCGGCTCTTCTCCTTCTCCGAGAGCAGCCGGTCGAGGATCTCGCCCGCCGAGAGGACGGGGACCGCACACAGGAGCTCCCCGGTCAGCGCGCCGGCGAGCGTGAGCCGCGCGATCCACCACGGCTCGGCCGCGGGCTGGAGCAGCGAGGCCAGCGCCCCCGGCGCCATGACGATCGAGCGCGGCAGCTCGCTCAGGATGCGCCGCCCCGCGAGCAGGCGCGACAGCGCGGTGGCCGCGCGCCCGCAGCCGACGTTGCCCAGCTCCCGCAGGGCGTCGCACTGCAGCTCGGTCCAGGGAGCGGCGGTCACTCAGGCCTCCACCAGCTTCGGGACGTCGAGCACGAAGACCGGGCGCCCCGTGCCGAGGATCGTCACGGCGGAGAGGCCGGGGACCTGCGACAGCTGCGAGGCGAGCGGCTTGAGCACCGCCTCCTGCTGGCCGACCAGGCGATCGACCTTGAGCGCGACGGTCCGCCCGCCGGCCTCCACGATCAAGACCGGCTGGACGCCCACCCATTCTCCTTCGTAGGCGCCGAGGCCGCCCCAGCCGAGCAGCTTGCCGAGGTGGAACACCGGGATGCGCCGCCCCTCGTGCTCCAGCGTCGAGTCCTCGTCGAAGCCGCTCGTCTGCCACGAGGCGTCGGCGAGCTCGAGCGCGCCCAGGACCTTCGCCACCGGCAGCGCCACGACCTCGCGATCCACCTCGGCGAGCAGCACGTGGATCAGGGCCACGGCGAGCGGCAGCCGCATGCGAAACACCGTGCCCTGGCCGGGCCGGCTGTCGATCTCGAGGGTGCCCCCGAGGCCCTCGATGGCGCTCTTGACGGCGTCGAGGCCCACGCCGCGCCCGGAGATCTCGGTGACGGTCTCCGCCGTGGACAGGCCGGGCAGGCAGGCCAGCATGAGCGCCTCGGAGTCCGGCAGCGCGCGCGCCGCAGCCTCGGTCAGCGTGCCGCGCTTCACCGCCGCGGCACGCAGGCGCTCGACGTCGAAGCCGCGGCCGTCGTCGGCCACCTCGAGGATGAGCCGGTCGCGATCGCGCCGGGCCTCCACGCGCAGCGCGCCGCGGCGGGGCTTGCCGGCCTTCTCGCGCGCCTCCGGCGGCTCGATGCCGTGGTCGATGCAGTTGCGCAAGAGGTGCAGGAGCGCGTCGGCGAGGTCGTCGACGATGGCGCGGTCGACCTCGACCTCGGCGCCCGCGACGGACAGCTCGACCTCGCGGCCGATCTGGTGGGCCAGCTCGCGCAGGTGGCGCGGGAGCTGGTCGGTCAGCAGCGAGATGGGAGTCAACCGGGCGGCCACGATGCGCTGGTGGAAGCTGCGCAGCATGGCCTGCATGCGGTCGACGCCCTCGTCGAGCTGCGCGCGGACCGGCTGCGCCACGCCGCGCGAGAGCTCGCGGAGCCGCGAGGTCTCGAGGATCAGCTCGCCCGCGACCTCGAGGAGGTCGTCGAGCAGCTCGGTCTTCACGCGCACGGAGCGCAGTCGCTCGCGGAGCGAGTGCGTCTCGGTCGCCGCGGGCGCTGGCAGCGCGGCCGGGGGCACGTCGACCGCGTGGGGATCGACGGCGAGCCGCCGGAGGCGCTCGGCCAGCTCCGGCAAGGCCCCCGCCGCCTTGCCGTCCCCGCGCTCGCGGATCTGGCGTCCCAGGCCGTTGGCGGCGAGCAGCAGCGCGTCGATCGCCGGCCTCGGCAGCGCGGCCTTCGACTGGCGCACCGTGCCCACGAGGCTCTCCGCAGCGTGCGCGAGCTCGACGATCTCGGGAAACTCCATCGACGCGGCCATCCCCTTGATGGAGTGGGCGTGGCGGAACACCGAGTCGACGACGTCCGCGGCCGGCGTGGGGACGTCGAGCCCCACCAGCTCCTGTCCCAGCTGCTCGGCGTGCTCGGAGGCCTCCGAGACGAACAACGCCAGGTACTTGGACAGATCGAGGGGCACGGAAGGAAGTGTATCAGTTTCTCCTCCCGGGGGCTGCCGCCCCCGGGTGCCCCCGCTGCGATGATCTCGAGACGCGCTGCAAAGGGTCGCGGCAGGTGAACGAGGTGCGGAGGGGGAGCCGCTTGCTCGGGGGTGCCACCCCGGTCCGTCCTCGCGCTCCCCACGCAGTGTGCCGAGTTGTACCGGAGCTCGTGCCGCAACATGGGCGCGCTGCGGGCGCGTCCGGGGGCCCCGGCACCCCCTGCGCGTCGGCCCCCCCTCCTCTCCACTTTCATTGACCGCGCTTGCACCAGTTCTCGACCATGTCTCGATCGGCCGCCGCCGACTGCGAGTTCGAGACGCGGGGCAAAGAGATAGCGGTGGATGAACGAGGGACGGAGGGGGAGCCGCTTGGT
>DATJNL010000197.1:0-8336 GCA_035508175.1 Myxococcales bacterium | reverse complement strand
GAGCGCTTCGGGCTGGCGGGGCGGTTCGTGGCGGGCGTGCTGGGCGGACTCATGCTGCTCGCCATGGGGCTCTTCCGGCTGGGCCGCTTCATCGAGTTCATCCCCCACCCGGTCACCACCGGCTTCACCGCCGGCATCGGCACGGTGATCGCGACGCTGCAACTCAAGGACATCCTGGGGCTGCACCTCGCGCGCAGCCCCGACCGCTACTTCGACCGGCTGGCCGCGATGTTCGAGGCCCGGCGCACCTTCTCGCCCTGGGAGCTCGCGATCGGCGGGGCGACGCTGCTCGCGCTCGTGTACTTCCCGAAGGTCACCAAGCGCGTGCCGGCGCCGCTCGTGGCGCTGCCCGCCGCCGCGCTCGGGGTCTTCGCGCTCGGCCGCGTGCTCCCCGGCTTCCACGTGGACACCATCGCGAGCCGCTTCCACTACAGCCTGGGCGGCCAGCTGTTCGCGGGCATCCCGCGCCTGCCGCCGCTGCCCGCGCTCCCCTGGCACGCTGGCGGACCGGGCGGCACACCCTTCCACCTCGACGCCGCCACGCTGCGCGCGCTGCTCCCCGGGGCGTTCGCCATTGCGATGCTGGGCGCCATCGAGTCGCTGCTCTCGGCGGTGGTGGCGGACGGCCTCGCCGGCACGCGCCACGACCCGGACGCGGAGCTGCTCGCGCTCGGCATCGGCAACGTGGTGGTGCCGTTCTTCGGCGGCATCCCGGCGACGGGCGCCATCGCGCGCACCGCCACGAACATCGGCTACGGCGGCCGCTCGCCCATCGCGGCCATCGTCCACGCCTTCGCGGTGCTGGCCGCGGTGCTCGCGCTCGCGCCGCTGCTCGGCTACCTGCCCATGTCGGCCCTCGCGGCCCTGCTGCTGCTCGTGGCCTGGAACATGTCGGACGCGAAGCACTTCGTGCACACGGTACGCGTCGCGCCCAAGAGCGACGTGGCGGTGCTCCTCACCTGCTACGGGCTGACCGTTTCGTTCGACATGGTGGTGGGCGTGTCGGCGGGGATCGTGCTCGCCTCGCTCATGTTCATGCGCCGCATGGCGGAGGTGACCGAGGCGGGCCTGGCTCCCCCCGAGCGGCTGGCGCTCCCCGGGCCGCTGCCGCCGGGCGTGGTGGTCTACGACATCAACGGCCCGCTCTTCTTCGGCGCCGCCCAGAAGGCCATGGCGACGCTCGGCATCGTGGGCGAGCGCACGCGCGCGGTGGTGCTGCGGCTCGACAACGTGCCCGCCATCGACGCGACCGGCATCGTGGCGCTCGAGAGCGCCCTGGCCTCGCTGGAGAAGCGCGGCTGCCTGGCGGTGCTGACGGGGCTGCGCAAGCAGCCGACCGAGGTGCTGCGCAAGGCACGCGTGACCCAGCGCGAGGGCGTGGCGGTGGCGGCGACGCTGTCGCAGGCGATCGAGCTGGCGGCGACGGCGCAGCAGGGCGATCACACGCTGACGGCGGCGCACGCTGTGTAGCTCTCCCGGGGGGCTGCCGCCCCCGGCGCCCCCGCGTACGATCTCGAGATCAGGGGGCAGGGTTCACGAGGGATTGAGCGCGGGGCGGCGGGCCGCTGGTCGGGAGCGCCCGGTCCCTCCCGCGTCCGGCCTCTCCACTCTACGAACCCCCTTCAACCCTCAGCTCCATGATCTTCAAACCTTGCCTGCGGCGCTGATCGAGATGAAGAACAGGTGCATAGGCGGTAGAGAGGTAGAGGTGAGACAGAGGTAGATGAAAGTGGGGAGGAGGGGGGGCCGACGCGCAGGGGTCCGGGGGGCCCCCGCCGCGCCCGCAGCGCGCCCATGCTTGTGCACGAGCGACGGTACAGCGCACTCACTCACGTGGGGAGCGCGAGGACGGACGGGGGTCCGGACTCCGAGCAAGCGGCTCCCCCTCCGTCCCTCGTTCATCCGCCATTGCCCCTTTGCGGCGCGTCTCGAGGTCGCGGCCTGGGGCGCCGACCGAGCCGTGGTCGGGAACCGGAGCAGACGCGAAGACGGTAAATGAAAGAGGGGAGGAGGGGGGCCGACGCGCAGGGGTCCGGGGGGGCCCCGCCGCGCCCGCAGCGCGCCCATGCTTGTGCACGAGCTACGGTACAACGCGGTACCGCTCGTGGGGAGCGCGAGGACGGACGGGGGTCCGGACCCCGAGCAAGCGGCTCCCCCTCCGTCCCTCTTCCATCCCCCGCTGCCCCTTCGCAGCGCGTCTCGAGATCGCAGGGCGGGGGCCGGGGGCGAAGCCCCCGGAAGAGAACAATTGCTGCCGTGCTCCCTTTGTTCTACGAGTCGCCCATCCATGCCCACCTTCCGCACGCCCGCCTATTACACGCTCTGCTACTCCGACGCGGGACACGGCCCGGCCGTGCTCTTCTTCCATCCGTTTCCGCTCGACCGCCACGCGTGGGACGCGCAGGTCGCGGCGCTGGTGCCGGAGCACCGCGTGCTCGCCGTCGACTTCCCCGGCTTCGGGGAGAGCGGGCCGCCGCCGGCCGGGCTCACGCTCGCCTCGGTGGCCGCGAACGTGTCGCGCCTCGCGCGGGGACTGGGACTCGAGCGCCTCTCGGTGGTGGGCCTCTCGATGGGCGGCTACCTCGCGCTCGAGCTGGCGGCGCAGGACACGCCCCTGGTCGAGCGGCTGGTGCTTGCGGACACGCGCGCGGGAGCGGACAGCGCGGAGGGCGCCGCCGGGCGCGAACGTTTCGCGAAACGGGCGGAGAAGGAAGGCATCGGCTGGATCGCGGACGACATGCTGCCCAAGCTCCTGCGACGACGCCCGGACATCCAGGTGTCCCGCCGGGTGGCTGCCGCCATCGCGCTCGCAACGCCGGCCGGGGTCGCGGGGGCGCAGCGCGCCATGGCCGCTCGCGCCGATCACCGGGGTACGCTCGAAACGCTGCGCATGCCGGCGCTCGTGATCACCGGCACCGAGGACGCGCTCATCTCGCCGGAGGAGTCGGTGCACATGGCGGAGCTGCTACCCCAGGGGCGCCTCCACGCGATCCCGGGCGCGGGGCACCTGAGCGAGCTGGAAGAGCCGGAAGCGTTCAACCGCGCGCTGGTGAGCTTCCTGACCGAGTAGAGCGCATCCTGCTGCCCCCTCCCCCGGCCTCTCCCCCGCCGGGGAAGAGGAGCGGTTCCGGCGAGAAGTGGCTACGAAACGCCCTCTCTCCTGCGATGCGCTCTGGCCTGCGCCAGCACGCGGTCGAACATGCGCGGCGTCAGCCGGCCGGTCTGCGTGTTCTGCTGGCTCACGTGGTAGCTGCCGACGAGGCGCCGGCCGTCCGGCAGCGCGACCTCTGCGCCGTGGCCGAAGCGTGGCAACGGACGCGGGAGCGCGCGGTTGGTGCGAGCAAGATGAGCGAGCACTGCCGCCCAGGCGATCGCGCCCAGCGCGAGGTAGACGCGCGCGCCCGGGAGCAGGGCCAGCTCGCGGTCGAGGAATGGCGCGCAGCGCTCGAGCTCCCGGGGGAGCGGCTTGTTGTCCGGCGGCGCACAGCGGCAGGGAGCGGTGATGTAGACACCGTGCAACGCGAGGCCATCGCCCACCTGCTGGCTCTCCGGCTGGCTCGCGAGGCCGGCGCGGTGCAAAGCGGCGTACAGGAAGTCGCCGGAGCGGTCGCCGGTGAACATGCGGCCGGTCCGGTTGGCCCCGTGGGCGGCTGGCGCGAGGCCCACCACGACGAGCCACGCCGCGGGATCGCCGAAGCCGGGCACGGGCTTGCCCCAGTAGTCCCACGCGAGGAACGCCCGGCGCTTCTCCCGCGCCACCCTCTCCCGCCAGGCGACGAGGCGGGGGCAGGCGCGGCAGGCAACCACCTCGCGCTGCAGGGCGGCGAGCGCGCTGCGGCCCTCGCCGCGGGGGGCCATCTTTTCACCAGAGGGGGCTGAGCTCGCGAGGTGTCTCATGATCCTGGTGGTCCGCACGCAGGGGCAGAAGCTCGACGATACCATCCGTGAGTTCGTGCGGCGACGCATCGTCGACCGGCTCGAGCGCTTCTACGATCGCGAGGCGGCCGTGCTGACGATCGAGCTCATCGGCCGCGCCACGCCCAAGCGCGACAACCAGCCCGAGTGCCGCCTCACGCTGCGCATGCCCGGAGCCCGGGCGCAGCGAGTCGAGCAGGCCGGAGCGGACATGCTCTCGGCCATCGACCTTGCCGGAGACCGTCTGGAGCGGCTGGCGAAGCGCGAGCTCGCGCGGCTCCGCGAGCACCACCGACACCACTGGCGCAGGCGGCCGCGCACGGCGGTGCGCGTGCCGGAGTCGGCGCTGCCCCCGAACGTGAAGTACTATCCCTGAGCATGCGCGCGGTGATCGTGAAGGAAGCGGGCGGACCCGAGGTCCTGCAGCTCGAAGAGGTCGAGGATCCGCGCGCCGGACCCGGCGAGGTGCGGGTGCGCGTGCGCGCGGCGGGGGTGAACCGCGCGGACCTGTTGCAGCGGATGGGCCTGTACCCGGCGCCTCGCGGCGTGCGGCAGGACGTGCTGGGAATGGAGTTTGCGGGCGAAGTGGAATCGCTCGGAGTGGGCAGCGACGGCTGGAAGGTGGGGGATCGGGTGATGGGCATCGCGCCCGGCGCCGCACAGGCCGAGCTGGTGGTGGCGCACGAGCGGATGCTCCTGCGAATCCCGGACGCCCTCGACTTCGCGGCGGCGGCTGCCGTGCCCGAGGCATTTCTCACCGCGCACGATGCGCTCTACCGGCAGGGGTCGCTGGCCCCCGGCGAGGCGGTGCTCGTCCACGCCGCGGGCAGCGGCGTCGGCACCGCGGCCGTGCAGCTCGCGGCGGCCGGGGGCAGCCGTACGATCGGCACGTCGCGCTCGCCCCGGAAGCTCGAGCACGCGCGGGAGCTCGGGCTGGGACATGGCCTCGTGGTCGAGCGGGGCGCGGGCTTCTCCAAGGCCGTGCGCGAGCTGACGGGGGGCGAGGGAGTCCGGCTGATCGCGGACTTCGTGGGCGGGCCGTACCTGGACGAGAACCTGCGCTCGCTCGCGGTCGGCGGGCGTCTCGTGGTGATCGGGCTTTTGGGCGGCGCGAAGGCCGAGATCGACCTGTCCCGCCTCATGACGGCGCGGCTGCACGTGATGGGGACCACGCTGCGGTCGCGCGCCCCCGAGGAGAAGATGGCAGTCACCCAGGCCTTCGCGCGGCAAGGGCTGCCGCTGCTGGCGGCGGGCAAGATCCGGGCGATCGTGGACCGTGTACTGCCGGCGTCGGAGGTGCGAGCGGCCCACGAGCTGCTGGCCAAGAACGACACGTTCGGCAAGCTCGTGCTCGCGTTCTGAGGGTGGTAGATTCCCGCGCATGAACTCCCAGGGCAATCCCTACTGGAAGGTCGGCAAGCGCGGCCAGGGGCTCCCGCGCGCGCAGGGGCTCGCCGTGGTCGAGGAGCGCGGCGACGGGCCCTTCGGCAGCCGCCTCGTGCCGCAGTGGCCGGACCGCGAGTGGATCGGCATGCAGAACCAGGGCGGCGGCCGGGTGCCGCGCGAGGACAACTGGCGGCGCAGCGTGAAGGAGCGGCAGGACACCGAGATGGGGGACTCCCGCCGCCGCTGGCACTGACGCCGTCGATGATCCAGGTCACGGAGCTGCACAAGCACTACTCGGTGCACCGGCGGCCCCCTGGGCTCTGGGCGGCGTTCCGGTCGGTGGTGCGGCGTCCCACGGAGATCGTCAAGGCGGTCGACGGCATCTCCTTCTCCATCGAGGCCGGCGAGCGCGTGGGCTTCCTCGGTCCGAACGGCGCCGGCAAGACGACCACGCTCAAGGTGCTCTCGGGCCTCCTCTTCCCCACCTCCGGGAGCGCGCTGGTCGCGGGCCACGTGCCCTTTCGCCGCGAGACCGCCTTCCTGCGCCAGATCACGCTCGTGATGGGGCAGAAGCAGCAGCTCCTCTGGGACCTGCCGCCGTCGGAGACGTTCGAGCTCAACCGCGCGCTCTACGAGATCCCGAAGACGCAATTCCATGAGACGCTCGCCGAGCTGACCGAGCTGCTCGACCTCGAGCGCGTCTCCAAGGTGCCGACGCGGCAGCTCTCCCTGGGCGAGCGGATGAAGTGCGAGCTGTGCGCCGCGCTCCTGCACCGACCCAAGGTGCTCTTCCTCGACGAGCCCACCATCGGCCTCGACGTGTCGATGCAGAGCGCGCTGCGCGGCTTCGTGCGCGCCTACAACGAGCGCTTCGGCGCCACCGTGCTCCTGACCTCGCACTACATGGACGACGTGCTGGCCCTCTGCCCGCGCGTCATCGTCATCGACAAGGGGCGCCTGCGCTACGACGGCAAGCTCGCAGACCTGACGCACACGCTGCGGCCGGAGAAGCGCGTCGCGGTGCGGCTCTCGCGCGCGATCGAGGCCGCCGACCTGGATCGCTTCGGCAAGCTGACGGAGCGTGGCCCCGACCGCGTGGTCTTCCAGGTGCCGCAGGACGCGCTGCGCGACCGCGTGGCCCGCGTGATCGCCGAGCTGCCGGTCGCCGACATGACGATCGAGGACCCGCCGCTGGAGGAGATCATGCGCGACCTCTTCGCCGCGCCGGCGTCCCCGTGAACGCGATCTTCCGGGCGCTTCGCGCGCTGCCCACCCTGTTGAAGGTCGGCGTGGCCGAGGCGGTGGCCTACCGCGCCGAGTTCGTGATCTGGCTCCTGACCACGACGATGCCGCTCGTGATGCTGGCGCTCTGGTCGGAGGTGGCCCGCGAGGGCGGCCCGGTGGGCGGCTTCACCGGCGCCGACTTCACCGCGTACTTCCTGGCGTCGTTCATCGTGCGGCAGCTCACCGGCTGCTGGGTGGCCTGGGACATGAACCGGGAGATCCGCGAGGGGACGATCTCGATGCGCCTGCTGCGCCCCATCCATCCCCTGGCCGCCTACGCCGCCGACAACGCCGCGGTGCTGCCGATGCGGCTGGTGCTCTCCCTGCCCATCGCGCTCGCCGCCCTCTACTTCGCGGGGCGCGATCACGTGACGCACGACCCGGCGATGCTCGGGCTCTTCTGCGTCACCGTGGCCGGAGCCTGGCTGCTCAGCTTCTCGATCATGTCGATCATCGGCTCCCTCGCGTTCTACATCGACAGCACGCTCGCCGTGGCGGACCTCTGGTTCGGCCTCTTCTTCATCCTCTCGGGCTACTTCGTGCCCATCCGGCTCTTCCCAGGCTGGCTGCAGGCGGCGGCGGACGCCCTGCCCTTCCGCGCCATGCTCGGCCTGCCGGTGGAGGAGCTGATCGGCATGCAGACGCGCGCCTCGGCGCTGCGAGGGATGGCCATCGAGTGGGCGTGGGTGCTCACCTGCTGGACCGGCGCCGTGGTGCTCTTTAACCGCGGCGCCCGCAAGTACTCGGCCTATGGCGCGTGACGTCCGCTACGCGCGCCTCCTCGGCGCGCAACTCCGCATCGCCGGGTTGACCTCGCTGCAGTACCGCGCCGACTTCTACACCGACGCCGTCATGTCGGTCTTCTGGCTCGCCGTGAACCTGGCGCCGCTGCTCGTGGTGTACGGCCACGAGAAGACGCTCGCGGGCTGGAGCTTCCCCGAGGCGCTGGTGGTCATCGGCTGGTTCACCGTGCTCAAGGGCATCCTGGACGGCGCGGTGAACCCTTGCCTGACCGCGATCGTGGAGCACATCCGCAAGGGCACGCTCGACTTCATCCTGTTGAAGCCGGCCGATGCGCAGTTCCTGATCTCGACCGCCAAGCTCTCGCCCTGGCGCGCGGTGGACGTGCTCGGGGGCCTCGGCGTGCTCGTGCTCGCCTTCGTGCGCCTGCATCGCTGGCCGGCGCCGGCCGCGCTCCTCTCGGCCTTGCTGTTGCTCGGCGCGGCGGTGCTCCTGCTCTACTCGCTCTGGATCCTCGCGGTGTCGGTGGCGTTCTGGGTGGTGAAGCTCGACAACCTGGCCTTCCTGTTCGGGTCGATCTTCGACGCGGCCCGCTGGCCCATCGGGGTGTTCCGGGGCATCTGGCGCTTCCTGTTCACGTTCGTGATCCCGCTCGCGGTGCTGACCACCTACCCGGCGATGGCCCTCTTGGGCACGCTGGCGCTGCGCACGGGGCTACTGGCCGGCCTGTGCGCCCTGGCCTTCTTCGCCTTTGCGCGGGTCGTGTGGGGCCAGGCGATCGGCCACTACACCTCGGCGAGCTCCTAGCGCTGGGCTGCCGCCTGCGGGCGCAGGAGGCCGTCGAGCCGCGCGACCTCCGCCTGGAAGGCGGGCAGCTGCGCGGCCGGGATCTTGCGTCGCTCCGTGCGGTGAATCTTGAAGGGGTCGAGCACGCGGCCATCCGGCGACATGAGCTGGTAGTGCAGGTGAGGCGCAGTGGTGTGGCCGGTGTTGCCCGAGAGCGCCACCTC
>DATJNL010000196.1:0-2186 GCA_035508175.1 Myxococcales bacterium | reverse complement strand
TGCCCGCGGCGTGCTGGCTCGGGGGCACCGCGACGTCGAGCTGCACGGTGCTCGCCCCCCCGGGACAGGCGAGCGAGCGCTGTGCTCCAGGGGCCTCGTGCATCGCCGATCTCCCGTGGGAGTACAGCGCCACCGGCGCCTGCGTGTCGACCTGCGACGAATCGGCGAATCCACAGAACCCGGCGAGCATCCCCGCTTGCGATGAAACCTGCACTGCCCTGCCTCTGTTCGGCGTTGGCGCCGACAGCTATGGGCTGTGCCTGACCCCGGGAGACGGCGGCTGTCTCGGATCGCTCCCGACCGGACAGACGGAGCTGCAAGGCTGTTACTCCAACGCGACGTGCGCCTGTCCGGAGGTCTGCGTGCTGTTCTCCGACGCAGGGTCCTCGGGGGCGGGAATCCCGAATGGCGCGTGCGAGCTCCCTTGTGCCACCTCCGCGGATTGCCCGAATCCCACGACTCGATGCGACCCCGACGCCGGGCTGTGCGCCCACGCGAGCTGTACCGGCCTCACGTGTGCATTCGGCGACGGCGGTGGCACCTGCCTGCCGCCGAGCTTCTCCTGGTTCGGGGAGCAACCGTTTTGCGTGCTCGCGGGAACCTTGACCGCGGGTGAGGTCTGCGCGTTCCCGGCGCCGCAGACCGCGTTCGAGCCCGCGAACGGCAACGCGGGTGGTCCGATGACGCTCCCGGGGGTTCCGACGCTGCCTCCCGACGAGCTGTGTGCGCCTGGTCTGCTCTGCGTGACGGAGGCCGACGGGGGGGCGAGCTGCGCTCCCGCCTGCACGCCGGACGGCGGGAGCTGTGGTGATGGTGGGCTCATCTGTTATCCGGTCGACCCGACCGGCTACGGCTTCTGCGGTGCCTGCGGGGCTGAGAGCTCGGGCTGCGCGCTCGACGCTCAGTGCTGCTCGGGGAGCTGCGCGCCGAGCGGCCTCTGCAACTGACGAACCCAGTCGTGCTCCGAGCCATGCCGACGACCGGCGCGCCGGAATAGCCACCCGCACCGCGGGTTTTCTCCATTGCCGCGAGCGTAGCCGCGGCTCCGCCCCGTCTGGAAGCGGCTCTTCCAGCGCGCGTTGCCGGAAAGGCCCTTCCTCCTCCGGTTGGACGCGTCCGACCCCTCTCGCCCTCTTGGCCGAGCTCCGCGCTCGGGCCCGCAGTCGCTTGGTACACATGACAGCTCTTGCGCAGCACCCCGCCGCGGCCAGCGCCGCGCCGGCTCGGGACGAGGGCGCCCGCTGGCAGTCCGCCGTTCCGCTGGCAGTCTTCTACGTCGCGACCGCGGCAGGGTGCCTGCTGGTCCACCCGACCATGAAGGATCTGATCCTCTGCGACTCGGTCTATGTCTGCCGGACGTTCATCCTGGTGGTCGCTTACCACCGCTACTTCTCGCACAGAAGCTTCGCGACCTCGCGCGCCTTCCAGCTCGTGCTGGGGTTGCTCGGCGCGTCGTCAGCCCAGCAGGGGCCGCTGTGGTGGGCCTGGGCTCACCGGCATCACCATCGCTACTCGGATCGGCGCGAGGACTTCCACTCGCCGCTCCAGCACGGTCTCTTCTGGTCGCACATGGGCTGGGTCTTCGCCCCCGCGGCCCAGGCGACCGATGACGCCGCGATCCGCGATCTGTCGCGGTATCCTGAGCTTCGCTGGCTGGATCGCTACTGGGCGGTGCCGCTCCTGGCGCTCGCCGCCGGCTTCTTCGTTCTCGATGGCTGGCACGGCCTGATCTGGGGGTTCGCCGTCACCACCGTGCTGCTCTGGCAGGCCTCGTACTGCGTGAACTCGCTCGCCCACCTGATCGGCGACCGGCGCTTCCCGACCCGGGACGGCAGCCGCAACAACTTCCTTCTCGCGCTCCTGACGCTCGGCGAAGGGTGGCACAACAACCACCATTACTACCCGCGGTCGATGTGGCAGGGGTTCTACTGGTGGCAGATCGACGTCGCAGGCTACGGCGTGAAGCTGCTCGAGTGGCTGGGGCTGGTCTGGGACGTCCGGGGGCCGCCGCCGCAGGTGCTTGCGCTCGGCCGGCCCAGGCGGGCGCTGCCGGCCAGAGCCGCGGCGGGGCTGGCGGGCAAGTAGGCTAACGCCGTCCGGCCTGGATTCGCTTCAGGGCTGCGACCAGGGCGTCCACGTCCGCGTGGGTGTTGTAGAGGGCGAAGGAGGGGCGCACCGTGCTCTCG
>DATJNL010000195.1:0-7566 GCA_035508175.1 Myxococcales bacterium | reverse complement strand
CCGAGGTACTTCTTCGCGAGCGAATCGATGTGCGCGTCGGCGCCCTTCTCGGTGATCTGGACGACCCGGCCGCGCACCGCGATGTGGCGGTAAGGGTTCTCGGGGTCGAGGATGGCCAGGGCGACCGCGGGGCTCTTCTGCATGTTCTTGTCCTTCACGCGGCCGCGCGCCGTGTTGACGCGGAAGCGCTCGCCGGCCATGTCGAACCAGACCGGGGTGACCTGCGGCGTGCCGTCCGGCATCAGCGTCGCCAGGCTGGCGAAGGCCTTCTTCTGGTTGACGAGGTCCATGAAGCCGTCGGGGATCTTCGGCACGGGCAACCTCCCGGGAAACGCTCTTGATTTCGTAGGGGCGGAAATATATTCCTGCCCACCGCTGCGTCAACCGCTTTCGAGCGCGGGAGCGTCCCATGAGCGCCTTCACCGAGAAGGAAATCGCATACCTGCAAACGCAGAGGCTGGGCCGCATGGCGACCGTGAGCCCGGCCGGCAAGCCGCACGTGGTGCCGGTGGGATTTCGGTTCGATGCTGACCGCGGGGTCTTCGAGGTCGGCGGCCACAGCCTGGCGCAGAGCAAGAAGTTCAAGGACCTGCAGCAGAACCCGGCAATCGCCTTCGTGGTGGACGACCTGGCTTCGGTGACCCCCTGGGTCCCGCGCGGGATCGAGGTGCGCGGCCGGGCCGAGCTATTCGAGGAGGGCGGCGAACGCTTCGGCGCGGGCTGGGACAAGGCGTGGATCCGGATCCACCCCGAGCGCATCGTCGCGTGGGGGATCGACGCGCCCCCGTTCTCGGGCGCCAACAAGCGCTCGGTGCCGCCCGGAGCGTAGCCGCCGGCCCGGGGTCCCTCGCCTGGTTCTCTCCCGAGCCTCCCTCGGCTACACTCCCGGCTCGATGCTCGCCCCGAGCTCTGCCTTTCCCGCCGACGGCGGCGCGACGCGCCACCGGGACTGCGCTCCGGAGCAGCCGACCCGTCCCGCGGGGTCGAGCGTCGGCGCTCGCGTCTGACCTGACTGTCCGTGGCCGACGCGACACACGATCGAAGGAGCGGTTTGCGCGCCGTCGGTCGAGCCGTGCGCTACCTGGGGCGGCACCGGCTCGCAGCCTCCGGCGCGCTGGTCTCGCTGCTCCTCGTCTCTGCCGCCAACCTCGTGGCCCCGCAGCTCTTGCGAATCGCCGTGGACGACGGGCTGAGGCGCCAGCAGGGCCGCACCCTCGTCCTCGCCGTGCTCGGGCTCATCGGCGTCGCCCTCGTCCGGGGCCTCTTCAACTTCTTCCAAGGCTACCTCGCCGAGCGCGCCTCGCAGGGGGTGGCCTTCGACATGCGGCAAGAGCTCTTCGCGCGCATCCAGCGGCTCAGCTTCAGCTACTACGACCAGGCGCAGACCGGGCAGCTCATGACGCGCGTCACGAACGACGTCGAGCAGGTCCGCACGTTCGTGGGCACGGGCGTGGTGCAGCTCGCCGCCTCGGTGGTGATGCTGTTTGGCTGCATGGGGCTCCTGCTCGTCCTGAACCCCGTGCTGGCGCTCGCCGTGCTCGCGTCCATCCTGCCCATCCTGCTGGTGCTGCGACGCTTCGTGGGCAGGATGGGGCCGCTCTTCGGCTCGGTGCAGATGCTCCTGGGCCGGCTCAACACCATCCTGCAGGAAGACCTGCGCGGCCTGCGCGTGGTTCGCGCGTTTTCGGGCGAGGACCGCGAGGCCGCCCGCTACGGTGCGGTCAACGAGGACCTGCTCCAGCAGAACCTCTCGCTCATCGACGCCTTCGCGAACAACTTCCCGTTCGTCTTCTTCTTCGCCAACCTGGGAACGCTGGTCGTGGTGGGCCTGGGCGGGCTGCAGATCCTGCACGGGCGGCTCACGCTGGGCGGGCTGATCGCCTTCAACAGCTACCTGGCCTTCCTGCTGATGCCGATCATGATGATGGGCTTTCTCGCAGCGATGCTGTCGCGCGCGGGCGTGTCGGCGGCTCGCGTCTTCGAGCTCCTCGACACCGCCATCGAGATCCAGGACGCGCCCGGGGCAGTGCCGCTGCCGGCGATCCAGGGGCGGGTCGAGCTGCGCGACGTGCACTTCCGATACCCGGGCAGCGAGCGGGAGATCCTCCGCGGCGTCACCTTCACGGCCGAGCCGGGCCAGCTGGTGGCGGTGCTGGGCACGACGGGATCGGGCAAGAGCAGCCTCACCAACCTCATCCCGCGCTTCTACGACGTGACGGCGGGGAGCGTGCGCATCGACGGCCACGACGTCCGCGAGGTGACGCTCGCCTCCCTGCGCTCGCAGATCGGCATCGTGCTGCAGGACGTGTTGCTCTTCTCGGGAGCCGTGCGCGACAACATCGCCTACGGACGCCCGGACGCGACGCTCGACGAGATCCGCGCGGCAGCGGCGGCCGCGCAGGCGGCGGAGTTCATCGAGGCGCTCCCGCAGGGCTACGACACCGTGATCGGCGAGCGCGGCGTGGGTCTCTCGGGCGGCCAGCGGCAGCGCGTCGCCATCGCACGGGCGCTTCTGACCAACCCCCGGCTGCTCATCCTCGACGACAGCACCTCGGCCGTGGACACCGAGACCGAGGGCGCGATCCAGGCAGCGCTGGATGCCCTAATGCGCGGTGCCCAGCGGACGTCCATCGTGATCGCCCAGCGCATCAGCACGGTTCAGGACGCGGATCTGATCTTGGTGCTCGACGAGGGCCAGATCGCCGCGCAGGGGACGCACGAGGAGCTGCTGGCGGGAAGCCCGCTCTACAACGACATCCTGGGATCGCAGCTGCAGAGCGCCGCCCCGCTCAAGGCGGCGTCGTGAGGCGGCCCGGCGGCATCGAAGCGCTGGCGCAGCTCGAGGTCGAGCGCGCGGCCAGGCGCAGCGCGGTGGCCCGGCGGCTGCTGGGGGAGCTGCGGCCCTACGTTCGGTCGCTGCTCGTGGCCTGCGGCTTCATCGCGGTGATGGCGGCCGCGCAGGCGGTGGGGCCGTACCTGGTCGGCCGGGCCATCGACGTGGACATCGGCCACCGCGACGCCCGCGGCCTCCTCTGGCGCATGGCGGAGCTCTTCATCGTGTACGGAGCTGGCGCCCTCGCGCGGCGAGGGCAGACCCTGCGGGTGGGCGTCGTGGGCCAGCGCGTGCTCGCGGACCTGCGCAAGCGGCTCTTCGACCAGCTCCAGCGGCTGCCCCTCGCGTACTTCGACCGCCGCCCCATCGGCGATCTGATGAGCCGGCTGCTCAGCGACATCGACACGCTCAGCCAGTTCCTCACGCAGGGGATCACGCAGCTCGTGGGGCCGATCATCGGACTCCTCGGGATCCTCGTGTCGATGCTGAAGCTGAAGGCCTCCCTCGCACTCGCCTGCTTCACCATCATCCCGGTGATGCTCTTCACCACCTGGTTCTTCGCGGCCCGCGCGCGCAAGGCGTACCGCAAGGCCCGCCAGACCGTGGGCGACGTGAACGCCAATCTCCAGGAAGAGATCGGCGGCGTCCGCGAGGCCCAAGCCTTCAACCGCACCGAGCGCAACATCGAGCGCTTCCGCGGTCGCAATGCCGCGAACCGTGACGCGAACGTCTCCGCGGTGGGGATCACCTCCGCGTTCTCGCCCGCCATGGATCTGCTCTCGACGCTCGCCACCGCGCTCGTCATCGGCTACGGCGGCTACCTCGTGAGCCGCGGCTCGCTCACGGTGGGCCTGCTCGCCTCGTTCCTGATCTACGTGCAGCAGTTCTTTCAGCCCGTGCAGATGGCTGCGTCGGTGTACACGCAGATGCAGTCGGCCCTCGCCGGCGCCGAGCGCATCTTCTCGATCCTGGACGAGCCACCCGAGCCCGCCGACCCGCCGGGTGCCATCGAGCTCCCGCTCACCGAGGGTCGCATCGAGTTCGATGCCGTGGACTTCGCCTACGATCCTTCGCGTCCGGCGTTGCACGGAACGAGCTTCACCGTGGAACCCGGGCAGACGGTCGCGCTGGTGGGGCGAACCGGCGCGGGAAAGACCACCATCGCGAGCTTGATCCCGCGCTTCTACGACGTGGCCGCGGGAGCGGTGCGCCTCGACGGCCGCGACGTTCGCCTCGTGACGCGCCGGAGCCTGCGCCGGCACCTCGCCATGGTGCCGCAGGAGCCCTTTCTCTTCTCGGGCACGGTGGCCGACAACATCGGCTACGGCCGCCCGGACGCGAGTCGCGCCGAGATCGAGGCCGCCGCTCGCGCCGTCAACGCCCATGGATTCATCAGCGCCCTGCCGAAAGGATACGACACCATGCTCGGCGAGAGCGGCCTCTCGCTGAGCCAGGGCCAGCGCCAGCTGCTGGCATTTGCCCGGGCCATTGCGGCCGACCCGCGCATCCTGATCCTCGACGAGGCCACCGCCAACGTCGACAGCCGCACCGAGGAGCTGATCCAGCGCGCGCTGGGAAAGCTGCTGGCCGGGCGCACCAGCGTGGTCATCGCCCACCGGCTCAGCACCATCCGCAACGCCGACCTGATCCTGGTCGTCGACGCCGGCCGCATCGCCGAGCGCGGTCGGCACGACGAGCTCCTGGCCCGGGGTGGGCTGTATGCCGACCTCTACCGGCGACAGTTCCGGGAGCCGGCACGGGAACGCGTGGCCTGATGGTTCGCGGGATGGCACGTCGGCTTTCAGCGCTGCGAGTTGGCCCTCGCGAATGGACAGGGCGCGCGCGGGACCGATGGGGAATAGTGGAAGAGAATACGCAGCACGGCCCAAGCTTCCTGACATCGATAGTGTGTGCAGAGCGAGCGGGCCGTCCGCCCCGTGGTACCGTCGACTTGCCCTTGCTGCACTGCGAAGATCAGCCGGAATCACGCCCGGAGGTTTTTGTGCGCAGACTGCTCTTGTCCCTCATTCTGCTTGCCGCGCCCGCCGCCGCAGCCCAGACGGTCACGATCGACCCCACGCAGCGCTTTCAGACCATCGACGGCTTCGGCACCGCCTCGGCCGGGACGGAGCCGGCAACCAGCTGGTGGCAGCAGCTCTATTTCGACGACCTGGGGGCGTCGATGATGCGCATGTTGATCGACTTCTCGTTCGCGAGCCCTTACTCCAACGAGAGCTACTGCTCCCCGTGGTTTGGGCAGCCCGCGCCCCTGAACCTCGATACCGCGACGAGCGGCAACAACGGTCCCGATGGCACGCGGACGCGGCCGTACACAGGCCCCTCGGACTACTCGACCGCCTTCGGCGGCTGCTCGGCGCCCATGGCCATCATGGGCCCCGACATCGATGCGAACCAGGCGTTCTTCGACTTCACGTCGGTCGCGTCGGCGGCCGCCGCCGCGAAGGCCGGCCAGTCGATGGCGCAAACACTCGGCGGCTTCAAGCTCTACGTGTCGATCCTCTCGCCGGCGCCCTGGCTCAAGTCGAGCTCGGGCAACGAGTACGGCGGCGGCGCCTGGCCGCTGCCCACCGCAGGCGTGCCCTGGCCCTTCATCTGGGGCGGCAACTTCTCCGGCGGGACGCTCGACACCTCCGGCACTCCCATCGCGGAGTTCACCGACAGCACCGGCGCGGAGACGAGCGCGCTCACGCAGTTCGCGCGAGGGCTGGCGGCCTTCCTCCACGGGATCCAGACTACCTACGGCATCCAGGTGTACGCCGTTAGCTTGCAGAACGAGCTCAACTTCGAGGAGTTCTACAGCAGCGCGACCTACCCGCTGGCTGCCGAGTACATCGCGACACTCGAGGCCGCGCGCGCAGAGCTCGATTCGCATCCCGACCTCGCGGGCATCCAGATCGTCGGGCCCGAAGACCTCCTGGGAGGCGATGCTTACTCCCTGTGGCAATACGGGAGCGGTGCCAGCGAGGTCGACAAGAACCTCCAGTACCTCGCCGACATCGCCAAGGACCCGGACGCGGGGGCGGCCATCGCCGGCTTTGCGATCCACGGCTACGATTCGAACGGCGTCACGGCGGCCGGCGCGAGCGCGAGCCAGTGGCAGGCCTGGGCTGACGGATGGACGACGAGCCCCGCGGCCGGTATCCCCGCCGACGTCGTCGGCTTCACTTCGTACGGCAAGCGCTCGTGGATGACGGAGACGTCCGGTGAAGACGTCGAGTGGCTGGCGTCGTCCCAGGGCGATGGCGGCTTTCCCGACCAAGGTGCGTTCTCCATCGGCGTGAAGCTGCACCAAGCCCTGACGGCCGGGTTGGAGTCGGCCTGGCTGTACCTCGACCTGACCGACGGCTCGCCGTCCAACGACTCCGACGTGGGCACGCTCACCGACGCCACCCAACTCGGAACCACGGGGAAGTACAGCGCAGTGAAGCACTTTTTCAAATACATCCGGCCGGGCGCGGTGCGCATCGCCGCAAACGTGACAGGGGCCAACGCGAGCCAGCTCCTCGCCAGCGCCTACGTTCTCGACGCGACGGGCGCACTGACGGTTGTCCTCGTCAACGAGGGATCCTCGGCCGTGACTGCCAGTCTCGCCGTCCCCTCGAGCATGGGCTTCGCCTCGCTGCAGGCTTACACGTCGTCGGCCGGGTCCTACTGGCAGGGCCCAACGACCGCGACGCTCGCGAATGGCAGTGGGACCGTTTCGGTCCCCGGCTACGGCCTCGTCACGCTCACCGGGGCCGGCAGCGGCCAGGCGACGGGGACCACCGGTGGTAGCGGAACCAGTAGCGGCGGCGTCGGCACAACGGGCGGCCTGGGAGGGACCAGCGGGATCGGTGGAACCAACGCCGGCCGCGGGGCCAGCGGCGGCACTGCCAGCGGCGGCGGCAGCGGCTCGGGAACGGGCGGCACTCGGGGCTCCACCGGCTCCACCTCGACGCCCCCCACGGCCGCCCAGGGCGGCTGCTCCTGCCGAACGGGAGCGAGCGGAGACGTTCCGCTGCTCTTCGCCCTCCTCCTCGGGTTGGCAGCCTCCCGAAGCCGGCGTCGTTCGCTGGACGATGCTTTGGCCGCTCCCGCCTCACCGCGTACCTCCAAATGAGGTCGTCCCCCCGCCAGCGCCCTTCCCGCGGAAGGATCCACACCATGTCGCTCATGTCCCGCGTCGCTCCCGCCTCGTTCACCGCGGTGCGGAGAGCACCCGGCCTCGTCGCGGTCCTTCTCTGCCTGCCGTCCATCGCGCGGGCAACGACTCGTTACATCGCTCAGACCGCCGGGACGTTCACCGGGGGCATCGCGTGCAACGGACGAACGGCCATCACGCCCGCCGCGTTCAACGCGCTCACACCCGGGCCGGGAGACGTCAACTACCTCTGCGGCACGATCACCATTCCCGCGAACACCGAGGGGCTGATCGTCAACGGGAGTGGCGCGGCGGGCAATCCGATCACCATCTACTTCGACAGCGGAGCCGTCCTGCAGTCGCCGTACTGGCCCGGCGCGGGCAGCGGCGCGGCCATCGACACGGCCGGGAACGACTACGTCACCGTCGACGGCAACGGAGGAGCGAACGGTTACACGGAAGGGGTGATCCAGGCTACGCTCAACGGCAACCCTGGCGCGACCTGTCCCGGCGGCCCGTGCCAGTACCAGAACGACAGCGTCGCGGTGCAGAACAACGGCGGGTCGAACTTCGTCCTGCAGGGCCTCACGAT
>DATJNL010000194.1:0-3462 GCA_035508175.1 Myxococcales bacterium | reverse complement strand
CACCTTCAAGAACGACACCTCCGCCGTCGGCTCCCAGAACGGCGACTTCGAGATCGGCCAGGACATCCAGATCTCCGCGGCGATCGCCCAGGGCTGCACGATCGCCATCTATCACTCCGAAGACACGGAGGACGGCTTTCTGGCCTGGCTCAACGCCGCGGTGCTCCCCGACGCCGGGCAGCCGACGCCCTCGACGCTGACCTGCAGCTGGCTGCTGTCGCGGGACGACCAGAACCTGGGAAGCACCGTGCTCAACACCTTGTCGGGCGCCTTCCAGGCCGCCGCCGCGCGCGGCGTCAGCGTGTTCATCGCCCTGGGCGATTCCGGTTCGGAGGACAGCGTCGGCGACGGCAAGGTGCATGTGCAATACCCGGGAAGCGATCCCTGGGTGACCTCCTGCGGCGGCACCACCATCGGCAACGTCAAGAACGGGCCGCCGGTCACCTTCCAGGAGGTGGCGTGGAGCGAGAGCGACATCGGGGACGGCGCGACGGGCGGCGGCGTCAGCGCCTTCTTCGCCGCCCCATCCTACCAGACGGCCGCCGGCATAACCGGGGCCACCGACTCCAACGGCGTCACCCACTCCGGCCGTGCCGTGCCGGACGTCGCCGCCAACGCCAGCTTCAAGGCCACCTACTCGGGGATCCAGATCGGCGGATCGAACTTCGGCGGCAACGGCACGAGCGCCGTCGCCCCCCTCTACGCCGGCCTGTTCGCGGTCATTAACCAGGCCTTCGGGCAGCAGATGGGCTTCATTAACCCGCTGATCTACCAGCTGGGCGAGAGCCTGTTCCAGGACATCACGGTGGGCAACAACGATTCCGGCGACGGCACGCCCTTCTTCAACGCCGGCTCGGGCTGGGACGCCTGCACCGGCTGGGGCCGTTTCGACGGGACGAAGCTCATCAACGGCATCGCGGGGGCGCTCTACTCGCAGACGCTATACTTCCTGATGGGCAAGAACACCTACGGCCTGGACGAGGTGAAGGCGCAGGCCGACTATCCGACCGCCTTCTGGCTGGTTCTGGAGGGCTTCACACCCAACGCCGCCAGCGGCCTCAGCCCCAGCGTCACCGGCAGCTTCACCACCACGGTCGCGCCGGTCACCGTCGGCGCGCCGGTCTACGAGCTGCCGACCTACCTCGACACCCCGCAGCGCATCCTTTTTCCCTGCACTGTCGACTTCCCCGCCGCGACCATCGCTGACCAGGCAAGCGGCGGTGTCTTCCCCGATCCCGGAACCGACCCCGACGTCCTCGCCGTGAGTTGCAGCCTGACGGTGGCGGGAACCCCGCTCGCCGCCTCGGCCGAAATCGTTCTTGTGGCCGGCGCCGATCCGTTCTTCGTCAACATCAACCCGACTCAGAACAACGTTTTCTACCTGAGCCAGGACCTGCGCGTTTTCACCGTGACCCCCGGCCTAAACAATACCCCGGTATCCGGCGTCGCCGGGGCGCCGCAGCTCTCCCCCAGCTCCGATACCACCCTCGATACGGCGGCGGGCTATAGCTACATCCAGGGCCTGCTGAACTATCTCAACGCCCACTATTCCGACCCCGGCGGCGTCGACCCGTTCACGCTGTTTCCGGACCAGTGGGGCGAGTGGGATGGCGATTCCTCCGTCACGCCCGTGACGATCGATCCCTCGCACCCCACACATACGCCCTTCACCAACTACAACTTCGCGGTCGCACGCGTCCGCCTGAACGACGCCCCGGGGTCGACGAGCAGCGACAATGTCAAGGTGTTCTTCCGGCTGTTCGCCACCGAGACCAGCGACACCGACTATCTGCCGAGCTGGACATACCCGTCGACCACCGACGCCTCGGGCCTCCCGGCCGCGCCGTTGATCGGCATCGGCGACGTCACCATTCCGTTTTTCGCCACCGGCAACTACGAGGCCAACGGCGACTTCGCCCGCAATGTCGACTACTCGGCGAACAGCGTGAACAATACGCCGATCACCGTCGGCGCTAGCGGTGAAGTGTGGGCTTACTTCGGCTGCTATCTCAACGTCTATGCGACCGGCAACACCATCGGCGGCGCTTCGGTGCTCTCGCTGCTGCCGAGCTCCCACTGCTGCCTGGTCGCCGAGATCGCTTACGACGACGCACCGATCCCGACCACCGGGCCCACGACGCCCAGTCCGCAGAACTCCGACAAACTCGCCCAGCGCAACCTCGCCGTGACCCTGTCGGACAATCCGGGGCCTCCGGAGACCCACCGGGTTCCGCAGACCTTCGACGTCCGGCCGAGCGGGCCGATCGGCACGGCAAAGGGCGAACTGCTCGACTACCCCGACGAGCTGATGATTGACTGGGGCAAGATCCCGGTCGGCAGCATCGCCCACATCTACTGGCCGCAGGTCTCCGCCGACACGGTGCTCTTGCTCGCCAAGAAGCTCTACGCCACGCACCAGCTCTCGGCGGCCGACCCGCACACCCTCCAGTGCAAGGTGCAGCCGGGCGTGACCTACGTGCCCATCCCGCCGGGGGAAGGCGAGAACTTCGCTGGGCTGTTCACCATCGACCTCCCGCAGACGGTGGTGACGGGCCAGCAGTTCGTGATCACGGTGCGCCGCATCGCCACCCGCCAGCCCGAGCCGTCGCCGCC
The DNA here is from genome assembly GCA_035508175.1 of Myxococcales bacterium. Classification (GTDB taxonomy): domain Bacteria; phylum Myxococcota; class Myxococcia; order Myxococcales; family JAKAPL01; genus DATJNL01. Next base: position 849 of record DATJNL010000194.1, on the reverse strand, counting down.
GGTGGTGCAGATCGACGCGCTGGCGGGAGCCGATGCGGTGGAGCAGCCCCGCCGCGTGCGCAACTGGCGGTACGTCACCGGCAGCTTCGCCGTGACCATCCCGGTCTCCTCGCCGCGCTTCATGCTGCCGCGCGAGGAAAGCACGCTCGCGGTCATGAAGTGGAAGCTCGCCGAGACGCCGGCGACCAGCCGCTGGCGCCCCGTCCTGCTGCGTTACATCGCCCAGATCGAGGGCCGGGTGAAAGGGCTCGGCGGCGATCCGGGAAAGATCCAGGGCTCCCCGCAGGGATATCTCCCGCCCGGGACCGGCAAGCACGGCGACCACCACCGCGGCGGGGACCACGACCACGGAGAGCACACCGGAAAGATCGCCGGCGTCTTCTACGACCGCTTCGGCGACTTCGACGGCTTCGAGCTGACCACGCTGGATGGGCGGGACCTGCGATTCCACTGCGACCACGGCGACCTTGAAGACCTCGTGCTCCTCGCCTGGCGCGAGCGCATCCTGATCACCGTAGGCGCCCAGCCCCACGAACCCCACCGCGCCGCATCGATCGTCCTGCGACGGGTGGGCGACCGATAAGCGGTGGGCGCCCAGAGCACGGCGTCCCGCCGGGCATTCAAAAGCAATGGCGGCGAGAGGCGGCGCTCCGGGTCTCGCCGCCATCATGACCCGTACGGTCACGCCTCGCGGGAGTCTGCCGGCGCGGTTGCCCTGATGCGCCTTGGCCTCGGAATCTTCGTTCAGGACGCCTTGCAGTTTGTCCGCTCGAAGGAGGGCTGGCCGAGGCCGAGCACGCCATCGCGCTGTGTCCGAACTTCAGCACGGCCTGGGGAGCGAGGCCTCAC
>DATJNL010000193.1:0-4916 GCA_035508175.1 Myxococcales bacterium | reverse complement strand
ACCCACTCGCAGTAGCGCGGGTCCGTTGCCGCCGGATCAGTCGCCTCGGGTCCCGGCCGAACGCCTAGCGCCCGAGCAACGGTCACCACCTGGTACGTGTTGAACTTGTACGAGATGCGCTCCCCGACGGCCGCGGCGACTTGCTTCGCGCCGAGGTTCGGGCGGGGCGGCCGTACCACCTTCGGTGTTGACGGACGCCTTCGCTGGAGATGTCGTCGTCATTGACCGTGGAGATGCGGCAGGGCAACGACCGAACGACAAAAGGTCAGCCGTCGATGGGCTGAGCGTTCGCGATCAAGCCCGCCAGCCGAGCTGGCGGGCTTCGCCCAGGGTCGACGCTCGGACGGCTTCGGCCCCGCCGGTGTCAAGGTCCGGTCGCACCTCGGCGGTGTCGTCACCGAGTCGTTGCGCTGCTCCCTTTCACCTTGACACCGGCTCGCGGGTGGTGTCGTTCTCAGGGGTGGCGTGGTTCTCGGGGACGAGGGCACAGAAGCGCTCGGCGGGACGTCCGGCCGTCGGGACGCGCTCGGCACGCAGGCGACGATCGCGGGCAAGGACGGCGAGCGCCTGGTCGATGGCCTGCACGGGCTGGTTGCGCTGGAACAGGTCGCGCAGCTCGGTGCGGGTGAGGCCGAGCGGGCTCGCCATGAGTGCGGCGTGGATCTGCTCGGCGAGGGGGTCGCCGCTCGCGGTGCCAAAGGCCCACGCGGCCGATCGCACCGCGTAGTCCCACAGCGCCAGCGCCGCCTTCAGGTGGACGAGCTCGATCTCGTTTCTCTGCTCCAACAGGGCATAGATGAGCGCCAGGCGCAGCACGTGGGCCTCGCCCCGCGCCGTCATCGCCCCGACCAGGCCCTGAGCAGGGCTCGAGAGCTCCTCGTAGCCCTCCCACCAGGCGATGCGCGCCCCCAAGGAGAAGCGCAGCTCTCCGCGCCGGCGCGCTGCGCGCAGCGCCGCGGCGAGCTCCTGCTCGGCCCCGCTGCCAGACAGCGGGTTCGGGTCGCCGCCCTCTGGCAGGAGGCGCACCCGCCGACAGGCGAGCAGCACGAACCGATTCATGAACCCGTTGGAGAGCGCGATCGCGTCGAGCCCTGCACGAAGCTCGGCGGCGGTGATGTGGCCGATCACCGCGACGTGGGCGACAGAGGCACGCGCCGGTGCCGAACGGGTGATGAGCTGGAGGGGCCGCCCGTCCCAGGCCGAGCGCAGCACCGGGGACAGGCTCGAGAACTCGCGCCCGCTCGCCCGCAGCACCGAGACGAACTCCGGCTCGACCACCAACAGGCGCGCATCGGGCGCCCCGGGGTCTGATCCGGCGGGGTCGCGCACCGCCCAGATCAGCCCCTCACCGGTGGAGAGCCCGTTGTGGCTGCGCAGCGCGAAGCCGGGGTCGACCCGCTCGAGCAGGGCGGCGACGCGATCCCAGCTCGAGCCCTTGCGCGCCTTTGAGGAGTCGCCGATAAGAACGAGGAACTCGTTCGGGTGGTGGCGTGTCGCCTCGACGGTGAAGTAGGCGCCGCGCCCGACCGCTGCGCCGAAGGCGACGAGCAGCTGGCCCAAGATGGCGACGGGGTCGGCCTCGGTGTGGGGGGCGACCTTGTCGACGACGACTCCGGCAAGGCCGTGGTAGGCGGCGGGCTCGGGAGGCTCTGGCCACCCCGGCGGCGCCTCGAGCAGCGCGCCGGAGGGCTCGGGGGCGCTCATTCGGCGTCGAGCTCGGCGACGGCGGCTCGTGCCGATGACTCGTCGACGATCGACTTGGAGGAGGCGCAGGCAGCGACGAGGGCCTGGGTGGCGAGGTTGTTCACCGCCCGCGGCAGGCCGCGGGCCACCTGGTGGATGAGCGCGGTGGCGTCCTCGGAGAAGACCGGGTCGACCCGGCCGCAGAGCTTTAAGTGATGGGCGATGTAGGCGGCGGTCTCGGCCTGGTCCATCCCCTCTAGGTGGTAGCGCAGCGTGATGCGTTGATTGAGGGCAGCAAGGGTCCCGAGCCGGACCCGTCTTCTCAAGGTCGGCTGGCCGAGGAGAAGACAGCAAAAGGCGGCGCGACTGTCCATCTCCGACGCCATCAGCAGCCGGAGCTCCTCGAGACCTTCCTCGAGGAGGTGCGCCTCGTCCAAGACGACGATCACCTTGCGCCCCCACTCGGCCTCCTCGGCGGCAAGGGCGGCGGCAGCCTGGGGAATGAGCGCGGCCTTGTGAAAGCGAGGCACGCCGCCCAGGCCCGAGACGATCGCGCCGTACATCCCACGGGTGCCGACGGCGGGGTTGGCGAGGTAGATCACGCTGTGACGGCTCGAGTCGAGCAAGGAGAGGGCGGCGCGGGCTGCCACGGTCTTGCCGCTTCCGACCTCACCGGTGACAAGGCCAAGGCCGCGCTCGGCGACGAGGTAGTTGATGCGCGCGACGGCCTGGGCGTGAGTGGTCGAGTTGAACAGCATCGAGGGGGCGAGCTCCTTCGAAAAGGGCGCCCTCGACAGCCCGAAGTGCGAGCGCACGCGGTCGATGCTCACAGCTGGCCCTCCTTGGAAGAAGCCGGTTCGCCCGGGCCGAGGTGGCGGTAGTCGATCCGGCTGGCGAGCTCGCGTGAGCGGCGGGCCTCGACAAGTCCGAGGTAGTCGATCCCGCTCGGGCGTGGCGGGCGCTCGGCCGGCTCGTGGCGGGCCGCTGGGTGGACGTGGCGGGAGATGTGCTGTGGCGTGGCGTTGCCCATCGGCCGTCCGTTGAAGACGACCTCGGCCTCTCCGAGCTCGAATGGGTCAAACACGAGCTCGATGCGCTGCCCGGCGAGCGCCGCGTCGACCTCGTAGCAGTTCCCGAACAAACTGACCGTGGCGGTGTTCTTGTCCACCCGCCTCGTCTCTGACCACCTGAATGCCGCGCCAAGGCGCGCCGGGTCGACCAGTGCGGGCGGCCCGGCGGAGAAGAAGCGGTCAAGAGGGGCCTCGCCGGTCTCAGAGTGCACGGCCTTGTGGTAGACCGACTCCACCCAGGCCGAGAAGAGCGAGTTCAGCTGCTCGAGGCTCGTCACGCCGGCATGTGGCACCTCGACCAAGAACTGTTCTCTCACCGTGCGAAAGACGCGCTCGATCTTGCCTCGGCCTTGGGGTTTCCCCGGCCGGGAGTGCACCAAGACGATGCCGAGCCGGGCACAGGCGCGAAGCAGCTGGCGCGAGACCATGGCAGAGCCGTTGTCGAGATAGACCTTGGCGGGAAGGCCGCGCGAGGCGATCCCGAAGCGGAGGGCCGCCTCGAGGCGAAGCGTGTCCTCGGCGTGCCCGAAGCGGTAGCCGGTGAGCAGGCGAGACCAGTCGTCGATGAAGGCGAACAGGTAGCTCTTGTGGCCAGAGACGACCGGACCGTGCAGGGCGTCACCGGTCCACAGCTCGTTGCGGCCCTCGGCCTCGAAGCGCCCGAACACCCTTGACTCGGCGCCTTTCCACAAAAGGCCCTCCCGGGCGAGGTGGCGCTGGATGGTACGCGCCGAGGGCGAGTGGCCCTCTGACTCGGCGATCAACCTTGCGATCTGGGCGGCGGTGCGCGCCGGCTCCTCGAGGCGCAGGGACTCGGCGAGCTCGAGCAGGCGCTGTGACGTGCGGGTCTCGACGTGGCGGGGGACGGGCACGAGCGCCTCGAAGCCGCCGGCGCGAAGGCTGCGGATCCAGCGGTCCAAGGTGTTGCGGCTGATGCGCAGTTGGTCCCCGTCGGGCCCGAGGTGGTAGCGGCTCGCCAGCTCGCGCACGAGCGCGCCGCGCTCGCGATGGCTAAGGGCGGGGTCCGCCGCCGGTCTCACGAGGCTGTAGCGGAACAGCCCGATCTGCTGAGCACGGTCCTTCACGCGCTTCTCCTTTGCTCGAGACGTCCTCGAGCAAGGCTGGCGGGTTACTCCGGGCTCGGCCAGATTGAACTCGAGTTGCAAACGAGCAACCTCCCGGCGCTGAGACGGCTCGCCCAGCTCCACGGCAGCCGGTCTGCAAGGCGAAGCGAGGCTGCTCGACAAGCCGCCCCGATCGCCTCAAGGGCGTCGCGGCTCGCCAGCCCGCTCGCCTTCGGCAGTGGCTCGCCTGGTGCAATGGCGACGAGCCAGCGCGTGAAGTGCGAGCAGATCGCCTCGGCGAGGCGGCGCAAGCGCCGCAGCCAGCCACATACGGTCTGGCCCGGCACGGCGAGACGCACGCCGATCGCCTCGTGGTGCTCGCCGCGCGTCACCCCCGCGGCAAGGGCTGCGCCGATCACCTCGACCGAGTCGCGACGTCGCAGCAGGCAGACGTCGAACAACAGCACGTGGGTGACGCGACACGACGGGGCGCGACAGCGGGCCCGACGGGGGCGCAGGGCCTGGCCGTCGCGAAGGATGCGCTTTCGCGCGTACCACCACGGACCGAGCACGCCCTCGCCACAGCTCGGGCAGCGGAGCGCACCGCCGAGCAGGTCGCGCTCGACGGCTGCGGGATCGTTCTCTACCATCAGCACGGATGCCTCCGGCATCAACTGGGGAGGGCCCCCTCGTGCATCCGGTCAAGGTTGCGAGGGGGCCCTCTGCGCGATCAGGACATCCCCAGGCTGTCGCTGCCGAGCCTCAGCAGCAACTCTGCTCTCCGCCGTCAGTGGCGCCGAACGGCCGGTTGATCACCAGCGGGAGTGGCGTTCCACACTAGCGACCCTCAGCCAGGGAGGCGACCCGATGTTCCCGATCAAGACTCGGCACGTTCCTGCCCAGCGGGTGATGTCCATCCAACGACGCCTTCACGGACACGAGACCGACAGCTTCGTCCGGGAAGCGAAGAAGGCATTCGCGGACCACCTCGAGGGCGTCACGCCGACCGGTCCGTTCACGCTCATCTTCCACGGCATGGTCGACGCCGATCACGACGGTCCCCTCGAAGCCGTCCTGCCCTGCCCGCCGGAGGTGCTAC
>DATJNL010000192.1:0-3328 GCA_035508175.1 Myxococcales bacterium | reverse complement strand
GTCGGGGGTTGGGGTCGGGGGTTGGGGTCGGGGGTTGGGGTCGGGGTCGGGGGTCGGGGGTCGGGGTCGGGGGTCGGGGTCGAGGTCGGGGTCGGGGTCGAGGTCGGGGTCGGGGGTCGCGGTCGGGGGTCGCGGTCGGGGTCGAGGGTCGAGGGTCGCGTCTCCCGTTCGACATCTCCTCCATCGCGCTTGACTACCGCTCCGTGTGCTGGTGGCATGCGCCCCCATGCGCTCACACTTCCTCCCCCTCCTCGCCGCCTCCCTCTGCCTCGCCTGTAGCAGCACCCCCGCGCCCGACGCTGGCACCGGCGGCACTGCCGGCGGGGGCAGCAGCACTGGCGGCACAGGCGGCGGCACCAGCGGCGGTACAGGCGCGCCGTCCGACGGAGGCACCGCGCTCGAGAGCGTGACGCTGCAGCAGACCTTCACCGCGTCCTCCCTGACCGCCCCCGTGGACGTGGTGCGCGACACGTGGGGCAATCCACACATCTACGGCAGCAACCTGTCCGACATCGCCTACGTCCAGGGCTACATGATGGCGCACGACCGCCTCATCGAGATGGACCTCGCGCGGCACGAGGCCGATGGCTCGCTCGCGTCGATCATCGGCGCGGCCAGCCCCTCGGCGCTCGCGCAGGACATCGGCATGCGCGCCTACCACCTGCGCACGCAGGCCGAGGCGAACTGGGCGGCCTTGCAGGCTTCCTCCGATCCCACGGACAAGCTGCTGGTCGGCGCGCTGACCGCGTACGCCGCGGGCGTCAACGCCTACTGGAGCGATCTGTCGGCCGGCATGTACACGCTGCCGGTGGACTATGCCGTGGTCTACCAGGCGTCGAGCTTCATCCAGTGGCAGCCCGAAGACTCCCTGCTGCTCGGCGAGCTCTTCGCGTACGAGCTCGGCTTCGACGCCAGCGACGAGATCGAAGCCACCCAGGTCGCCACGGCGAGCGACCTCACCTTCGACGGCGGCGATCCCCGCGCGGGCTTCGGCGACGACATCCAGACGGTGGCCCCGGTCGATCCCACGACCACCATCGCGGGCTGGCCGCCGCTCATCGGCGACACGACCTCGGCCAGCCGCGAGCCCCACGGCGTGCACCGCAAGGCGGGCCAGGGGCCCAACCTCCAGCTCCTCGACCAGGACCGGCGCGCGCTCGCGAGCCTCGAGCACCTCGAGGCCGGGCACGGGCACGGCTCGAACAACTGGGTCGTCGGGCCTTCCCTCTCGGCCACCGGCCACGCGATGGTCGCGAACGACACACACCTCAACCTCGACAACCCGGCGACCTTCTGGATCAGCCACATGGTCGACCGCGGCGCCGACGTGGCGCTGAACGTGATGGGCGAGCAGTTCCCCGGCGTCCCGGCGGTGACCCTCGGCGTGAACCAGCACGCCGCCTGGGGCGCCACCGTCAGCTTCATCGACGTGACCGACGTCTACCAGGAGACCATCACGCCCTGCCCGGAAGACGCCGGCCCGTGCAGCTTCTTCGACGGCGGGCCCAACCCCCTCGTCGAGGATCCCGAGACCTTCCAGATCGGCTACCTGGGCACGATCGACAGCTCGGTGACCTTGGACCTATGGCAGGTCCCGCAGCACGGGCCCATCATCCCGCGCGTGCAATTCGACGCGCAGGGCAACGTGACCGGTGTCGCCGCGCCCGGCTCGCTCCCCGGCGGGCAGGAGCTCTCGGTGAAGTACACCGGCTTCACCCCCTACGGCACCCACATGCTCTTCAAGGCCATCTGGGGGCTCGACACGGCGGGCTCGATGCAACAGGCCGTGGCCGCGCTCGACGCCAACTTCAAGTACGGCGGCCAGAACTGGGTCATCGTCGACGACCAGGGCAACTTCGGCTGGACGCAGACCGAGCGCGTCCCGCGCCGCGCGCCGCCCAACCTGTCCGCGAACCCGCCGGAGCTCAACCTGCCCTGGCACATCCTGCCCGGCGACGGCACCGCCGAGTGGGGGCCCGACATGGACCCGCACTGGATTCCCCACGCGTTCAACCCGGCGAAGGGCTTCCTCGCCACCGCCAATGCCGATCCGATCGGCGCGACTCAAGCGAACGACCCTTTCCTCGGCCAGCCGGTGGAGGACGGCGGCCCGCTCTACCTGGGCGCGTTCTACGACCCGGGCACGCGCGTCGGCCGCATCACCAAGCGCATCGAGGGCTTCGAGGACGCCGGCCACAAGATCAGCCTCGACGACATGCAGTCGATCCAGGCCGACGCGGTCACCGAGTGGGAGCAGGGCATGGCCCCGACCTTCCTCGAGGCCTCGAACGCGCTGCTCGCCGAGGCCGCCGCCCTCGACGGCGGCGTGGCGGCGGGCGACGCGGGGGTCGGGCCCTACCCCGAGCTGGCTCCCCTGCTCACGGCCGCGGCCGGCGCTCACGGCGGCTTCACGATCCCGCTGCTGCAGCAGGCGCAGACGCTCGTGCAGAACTGGACCTTCGACACGCCGGCCGGCGTCGCGATCTTCGACGGCGGCGCGCCCACGGCGCAGCAGCTCTCGGATTCGCAGGCCACTCTCGTCGCCGCCTACTGGACCACCCACTTCCTGCACGACACGCTCGACGACGAGATCGCCGCCGTCGCGGCGCACAACCCGGGCGGCGAGTCGTTCTCGAACGAGTACGAGGAGAGCAAGCTGATGTTCTTCCTCTGCCAGAACCCGCGTCCCGCCTTCCTCAAGACGGGCAGCGAGGCGAACGGCGACTCGATCCTCTTCGACAACCTGAACACCCCGGCCGTGGAGACGAAGCTGATGGTGGCCGCGCAGGCGCTGATCGAGGGGCTGGACGGCGTCGTGGCGGCGCAGGGCTCGGATCCGTCGCAGTGGGCCTGGGGTCGGGCCCACACGCTCACGCTGAACTTCCTCGGCGGCCAGTCCGCCGCGCCGAGCCTCTCGCTGCCGGCGCCGGGCGACACGGCGTTCCCGAACGGCTACCCGCGCCACGGGGAGAACGGCACGGTAGACGTCGGGCAGCACGGCATCGACACGACGAGCTACGTGTACGAAGACCTCGGCCCGGCCATCCGCTTCACCGCCGAGCTCGATCCCACGAACGGCCCGATCGCGCGCAATGCGCTTCCCGGCGGCGAGATCTTCGACCCCAGCTCGCCGCACTACGACGACCAGCTCCAGCTCTGGCTGCAGAACAAGACGTTCGACTTCGCCTACCAGGACGCCGACGTGATCTCGCAGGCGAACCAGGAGTGCGCGAAGAACCAGATCTGCCGCTGGCGCTTCCAGCCGTAGCGGTCCACTCTCCCCCGAAGGGGAGAGGGTTCGTTCGAACGCGCTGCCATTGAGGTCCCC
>DATJNL010000191.1:0-3714 GCA_035508175.1 Myxococcales bacterium | reverse complement strand
GACGAGCGTTCAAAGGCCCTTGGCGAGGGCCTTCGAACGCTGGTCGAGAGCCCACGGACTCACGGCGTGTGCGCTCACGCGGGAAGCCTGCGATCGCGGGCGGTGATCGTCGGACGGGTGGTCGAGGCGAAGCGTGCCCGGGTGGTGGCCGACTGCGCTCGATCGCAGGGCCTCTCTCCTGCGGCCGACGGCGACCGATCGCTCTGGAAGCCGGACAGCCGGTAGGCGCTGGACGACCACCCGCGAGCGGTCGTCCAGCGTTCCAGGGCCCTCGACGAGCGTTCATGCTCCCTCGCCGATCGTCCACGGATGGGAATCGTCCGATCGTGCATTGGATTGGTCCGATCGCGAATTGGAATGATGCGATCGCGAATTGGAATGATGCGATCGCGAATTGGAATGATGCGATCGTGGATTGGAATCGTCCGATCGCGATCGCCCGAGCCCCGTGGGCCGACTCACGCGCCCTGCGCGCCCTCGCACGGGCACCGCGTGCCCACGGACGGTCCCCGATCGCGATCGGTCATCGACCACGCGCGAACTCGAAGGCAGCGAGCTCGATCGCTGCCCGTGTGGGCGTCGACTCGAAGTCACCGATCGCGATCGGAAGGGCACCGTGCGTCGACTCACCTCGTCATCGCTCGATCGCATGGCCAGCGAGGTCGATCGCTCGAAGACCATGGCCAGGCGGAGCCTCTCCACGCCCGGCACGCTTTCTCGATCGTGGAGAACGTGCTCCAGACGTCACAGATCGAGGATCATGACGACGGCGTCCTCGCCCTCGTCGACGTAGTAGTTCGGGCGGATGCCGATGGGGCGGAAGCCGAGCTCGCGGTAGAGGCCCAGCGCGGCGGCGTTGGAGCGGCGCACCTCCAGCGTGACGAGCGAGGCCCCCGTGCGGCGCCCGCGCTCGATGGCCTCGGCCATCAGGAGCCGGCCGATGCCCTGGCGGCGGGCCGAGGGGTGGGTGGCCACGTTGAGCACGTGCACCTCGTCGTGGACCAGCCAGAAGATGATGAAGCCGAGCACGCGCGGGCCGCCGTCCGGCTGGCTGCCCGGCCGAGCCAGGCAGAGCAGCACGGTGGACCAGTCGTGCATCAGCTCGCGGCGGAAGAGCTCGGTGGACCACGGGTGCTTGAAGGCAGCCCGCTCGACGGCCATCACGTCGTCGAGATCCGGCAGCGTCATGCGGCGGATCTCCACCAGGGGGCGCGCCGCGCTCGCCTCGGTCTTCCTCGGATCCTCCGCGTTCGGTCTCACGACCCCTCGACACCCTCCTATGGTGCGGCGTCGCGGCGCACCGGATCGAGGAGGGCCGAGCTCTGGCCCGAGCCCTCGTCGGGCATCCCCGGCAGCGCGCCAAGGCCCGCGGAAGCGCCGAAGCTGGCGAGGATCCGGACGTCCGCGCGCGCCCGCAGATCCTGGACCAGCTTTGCGGCCAGGGCCTGGTACTTCTGGCGCTGAAGATAGGCCCGCGCCAGCGACGGCGCCCGCGGCAGGGTCGGGTCAGTGGCGGCCCGGACCAGCAAGGCGCCGACTTCCCGATCGGTCACCTGGATCTGCAGGCGGAGCCGGTTCTCGAGGTAGCGCCTGGACCGGAGCCCGCGACGCAGGATGGCGGTGAGCCGCTCCGGGTCGATGTCGAAGCGCGCCAGGAAGCCGTCGAAAGCCTGCCGGTTGGAGAAGCGCGCGGCCAGGGATTCCTCGGCCACGAGGCAATCGGCGGCGGTGACCGGGAAGACGCCGAGCCGCGCCGCCTCCTCCTCCACGAGGTCCTCGCTGATCACGTAATCCAGGGTGGAGCTCATCACCGCGTCGGTCAGCGTGCCGCCGGCGGCCTCCGGGGAGCCGTGCTCGGCGAGCGCGACGCGGGCTTCGGTGCGGAGCTGGCTCAGCGTGATCACGCGGCGGCCCACGATCGCGACCACCGAGTCGATCAGCTTCGCTCCCGCGAGCTCCCCGTCCGAACCGTCCGTCCCGGCCGGCGCCGCGGGACTCGCCGCGGCGATCGCGGCGACGAGCAACGCGCACACAGGCCCGGCGGCGCGGGCGGCGAGGGTGATCCCCATCGGCGGCGAGTGTAACATGCCGGCCCGCCATCCGCTGGCTCGGCCCGCCGAGTCGATCCCGATGATCTACCGCACGCTCCGCGCGCTCCTGTTTCTCCTGCCGGCCGAGCTCGCCCACCGGCTGGGCCTGTGGCTCCTCGCGCGCCTCGGCCACCGCCGGCGCCTCGCGTCGCGGCTCCGGGCCCGCCTGGCTCCGCCCCTTCCGGAGCTCGCGTCGAGCTGTTTCGGCTTGTCGTTTCCGAGTCCCGTGGGGCTGGCGGCCGGCCTCGACAAGGAGGGGCGGGCCGCGGCGGGCCTCTTCGCGCTCGGTTTCGGCTTCGTCGAGGTCGGGACGCTGACGCCGCGGCCCCAGCCGGGCAACCCGCGGCCGCGCCTGTTTCGGGTCGTGCGGGATCAGGCCCTCGTCAATCGGATGGGCTTCAACAACCCCGGAGTCGAGGCCGCCGGCCGCTGGCTGGGGACCAGGCCCTGGCCGGGCCCGCTGGGCGTCAACATCGGCAAGAACCGCGACACCCCCGAGGAGCGTGCGGCCGACGATTACGAGACCGCGCTCTCGGCCGTGCGCAGCTTCGCGGACTATGTCGTCGTGAACGTGAGCTCGCCCAACACGCCCGGGCTGCGGCGCCTCCAGGACGCGGAGCGGCTCGTTCCTCTGCTCGAGCGCCTGGTGGCCGCGAACCGGGGAGCCGGCCGCCGGCCGCTGCTCCTCAAGGTTTCGCCCGATCTGGAGCCGCCGGCCTTGGAGGAGCTGGTCGACCACGCCCTCGCGGCGAAGGTCGACGGGCTGATCGCCACCAACACCACCCTGGCCCGGCCGGAGCCGCCCTGGGGGGCCTACCGCGAGGCTGGCGGGGTATCGGGCCGCCCGCTCGCCGCCCGGTCGCGGGCCTGCCTGGAGATCATCGTGAAGCGAGCGGCGGGCCGGCTGCCGGTGATCTCGGTGGGCGGCGTGTTCACCTCCGACGACGTCTTCGACCGCCTCAGGAGGGGCGCCTCCCTGGTTCAGGTCTACACGAGCTTCATTTACGGGGGGCCCTCCATGCCCGGCCGGCTCTGCCGGGACCTGGCGCTGCGAATGCGTCGGGAAGGCTTTCGGTCCCCCGGGGAGCTGTCGTCGGCGGCGACCGGCTGAGGTCCTTCCTTACCCACCCGTGGTCGCCGCCTGCCGTCATGCCGCACTGCGTCGCTTGACAGCCATGATGCGGTGCGTTAAATGAAGCGCGGACCCGCAGCTCGGAGGATGCCATGCCGGAGACCTCGAAGAAGAACCCGCTGGGAGAGATGGTTCGCGAGCAGGTGCAGTTCGTTCAGACCCGCCTGTCGGACTTCCAGAAGGAAGCCGAGAAGACGCTGAAGGACCTGGCCGAGCGAGGCCGTGAATCCCGTAAGGAACTCGACCGGTTGCTGGCTCGCCTCGAGAAGAAGGGCTGGGTCGAGCGGCCGGGGGAGCTGGCCGGCAAGGCCAAGGACTTCGGCGTCGAGCTGGCCTCGCACCTCGACGAGCTCCAGACCAAGGCCATCCAGTTCGTGGGCGTGGCCTCGCGGGACCAGGTGGAGAGTTTGGCTAGAGAGATCAAGCGCTTGGCATCAAAAGTCGAGACACTGGCCAAGGATGGAAAGAAGCGTGGCCGGGTGGGTCAGGCCT
>DATJNL010000190.1:0-9280 GCA_035508175.1 Myxococcales bacterium | reverse complement strand
TCGGCCGTCGCCGTCGCCGAGCGAGGCGCCGGGTCGAGCAGCGCCATTTCCCCGAAGCTCTCGCGCTCCTTGAGGAGGGCCAGCGTCTGCCCGCCTCGGTGGATGCGCACCTGCCCCTCGACGAGCAGGTACAGGGAATCGCCCAGCTCGCCCTCGCGCAGGATGTCTTCGCCCGCCTCGCGCTGCTCCTCCACCGCGATGGCCGCGACCGGCGCGAGCTCCTCGCCGCCCAGGCGACCGAAGAGGTCCACCGATTCGAGGAACAGCACGCGTTCGAGGGTGGGAATCATGCTGCCTCCTCTAGGCCCGCCTGCGCGAGGCCAGTTCGATCAGCGACCCGCGGTCGTCTGCCGCCGTCCGTCCCGCAGCGGCGGCCGCGGCGCGTACGCCCCCATCCGCGTCCGCGAGCAACGGCTCGAGCGTCGTGCGCGGAGGGGGTCCGGCGATGCGGGCGAGCGCGAGCAATCCCGCCTCCCGCACCCGGGGGTGGTCCGAGCGGAGCGCACGCTCCGCGAGGGGCGCGTGGGCAGGGTCGCCGAGGTGGCCGAGGTAGCAGAGGGCGCAGGCCTGCACCCAGGGGCTGGGATCGGCAGTGAGCTCGAGGAGCCACGCAGAGGGCGCCTGCGGGGGCTCCGCCGCGTCCTCCAGCGCCTGCAACCGCTCGGCCCGCGTCGCGCCTTCCCACAACGGCAGCACGCGGGCGCGCAGACCGCGCGGCAGGAGGTTGTCGAGCAGCTCCAGGGCCGCCGCGCGCCGCTGCAGCAGGCGCGGATCGCCCGCGCCTGCTTCCAACAGCTCCGGCCTCAGCCCCTGGGCGCCGATGCGCGGTTGGACCAACCCCAGCAAGAGCAGCACGCGCTCGAGCGCGCGGCGCCGCTGGTCATCGAGGGCGCCCGCCAGCAGCGCCGTGGCACCCGCCGCGCTCGATGGCGCCACGGTTCGCTCCGGATGTTCGGGCAAGCCGAGCGCCTCGGCGCAGGCGAGACAGCGGCGCGCGAGCGCAATCTCGAGGTCCAGCGCGCGGCCGACCACGGCGGTGTCGATGGGGAGGGCAGGCCGCTGCCGCGTGAGGCGTGCCAGGGAGGTCACCACCTGCGTGCGAAGCGGCTCCTCGCGGAGGTCGAGCGCGCGGCAGAGCACGCGCGCGGCTTGCGGCGTCCCGAGGCGAACGAGCACGCGGGGCACGTTGGACCGGACCAGTGCCTCCTCCAGCGGGTTGCGGAGGACCTTCTCGAGGGTGCCCTCCAGCCGTTCCCCGCCGCCCTCTTCGGGCCGGCGGCTCCAGGCCCCCGCGAGGTCCGTCCGCTGCGGCTCGGGCTCTGCGCTGCCGATCGCCGCGAGGGCATCGGCGGCGTCAGCGGCCGTGGCGGGCTCACCGAGCCGGTAGATCAGCGCGGGCACGAGCTCCGGGCTGCGCAACCGGGCCGCCGCTTGCAGCGCCGCCTGGCGCACCCGCGGATCCGGATCGCCGAGGAGCTCCAGCAGCGGCTGGTAGAACGTCCGGACGCCGATGTCTCCCAGGGCGCGCGCCCCCCAGCGACGTTCCTCGGGCGTACGGCCGCGCAGCAGGTCCTTGAGCGCCGGTCCGGCGGTGAGGATCCCGTCGAGGCCGCCGTGCTGCGTGAGGCCGGCAATGGCCGCAGAACGGACCTCCACCTCGGGTGCGCCGAGGAAGGGCCGCACGCTGCGGACGGCTTTCTCGCGCGCCATCCCGCAGAAGGCACGGATGGCCTGGGCGCGCACCGACGGGTCGGGGTCCTCGAAGAGCTGGTAGATCAGGTTGCCGTGGTGCAGCCCGCGCCGCGCGGCGATCTGCTCCACCGCGAGGCACCGGATCGAAGCGGCCGGATGCGCGAGCAGCGAGACGAGGAGCTCCTCGGCCTCGGGCAGGGCCTCGACGTGCGGCAGCAGTCCCAGCGCGTGCTCGACCTCCCGGGGATCGGTCGACGTCAGCGCGCGCCGCAGGACGCCGGCCGCGTCACCCTCGGCGTGCAGGCGCACCGAGGCCAGGTCGAGCTGCCGCCGCCGCAATGTCCGCTCCAGCGTGGACACGTAGCTTCCCCGGGTGCGCCAGAGCAGGAATGCCCAGGCAGCGACGAGCGCGAGGACCACGAGCGACAGCAGCCGCAGGGACCCACCGAGGCGCTGGTAGACGATGAGAAAGGCCGCGGCGGCGGCGATGGCCCCTGGCTTGCCGATGCCTTCCACCCAGGCCTTGGCGAGCGCGCGCTGGCGCGCGGGGAGCGGCAAGTAGAGGAGCTGCACGCTGGAATCGTTGATGGTGTATCGGAAGGTGACGTTGCTGCCCTGGGCCACGGAAACGGCCCACAGCGACGCGGTGAAGAGGAAGCCGGCGGCGCCCAAGGCGAGGCCCAGCGGCAACACCGCCAGCGCAGCGGTGAGGCCCAGCCGCTCGAGGAGGCGTCGCGTCACCAGCACCTGGACCCCGAGCGCGAGGAGTCCGGTGATCGCGTAGTACGATCCGAAGAAGGCCGCGAGCGAGCGCCCGCCGAAGGCGGCGCGCGCCGACAGCTTGAACTGGTAGTCGACCAGCGTCGTCGCGAGGAAGGTGACCACGAGGAGCTGCGCGATGGATCGGAGGTGCTGGTCGCGCCAGAGCGCCGCGCGCTCGTGCTCGACGACCTCGCGTTCGGCGTGGGACAGGGGCCCACGCGAGACGCGCCGCGCGCTGCCGGGCGGGAGCGGCAGGAGCTTGCCCTCGACGAGCGCGAGCGCCGCCGCGCCGCCAAGGAGCAACACGCAGAACAGCAGGAGGCTCTCGGTGCCGAAGCGCCGCGCGAGGCCGGTGACGACGGCGCCACAGCCGATGTTCGCGAAGATGCCGCCCATGACGACGATGGGGAAGATTCGCCTCGCCTCGCGCGGGTTGTAGGCGTCGTTCGCCAGCATCCAGAGCTGCAGCACCGCGAGCGCCCCCGCGATCTCGACGAGGACGTACAGCGCGGCGACGAGCCAGACGCCCGCGTGGCCGAAGGCGAGGAGGGCCCAGGTTCCCAGGGTGACGGCCGCGAGGAGGAGGGCGCTCGCGGCGGCGCTGCGGGCGCGTCGGAACGAGTCCGCAACGCGTCCGTAGGCGAGGCCCACGAGGGTGACCCCGAGGGCGCTCGCGAGGTACATCCAGGGCAGCCAGCTCGCCGGCGCGCGCTCGAGAAACAGCGCATCGCGCGCCGAGCGGCCCACCATGAAGTAGCCGACGACGCAGAGGCAGTGGGCCGTCAGGGCGACCGCGGGCCAGAGCTCGTGCCGATCGAGCCGCAGGCGGCGGCGGACGGCGTCGACGATTCCCGCGATCATCGGCTCGACAGGCCCTCCCTGTAGACAAGGAGTAGCAGAGCGGGAGGCCCTCTCCAAGCCTCGCGCCCGGTTTGGCACGGCCGCTGCTGTACCAGTCCGCGTGGGCGCGCCGTGGACGCCAACCCCGCGGAAGAAGGCCGAATGGTCGGCCACCTCGGGTCGAGAACGAGACCACGGGTCCAGAAACCGGACGCGGCACCGAAGGAGAACGGCGATGACGACCCGAGCGATGGCAATGGCGATGGCGGTGGGCATGCTGGGATGCGCGACGACAGGCTGGCCGAGGCCGACGTCGGGCCGCCCGGCGGGCTGGATCCAGGACCTCGAGGTCCAGGAACTGGCGGCGCACTTCGCGAAGTCCGTGGACTGCCGGCCTGGGACGCGGGACCCCCACGGCTTCATGTGTCCGCTCGCGGCGATGCGGCTCGAGCCGTTCGTGCCCCCGGCTGACCGAGCGCTCCTGGGCATCGAGCTCACCCTGGACGCCTCCCCCAAGCGTGTCGAAATCACATCATTCCCGGAGCGACTCGTCATCCTTTGGGGCGGCGTCGCGGGGGGGGTGACGACGCTGACCGACCCGGCCGACGCTGGCCAGGAGGCGTGGAATCGCCGGGTCGTCGCCGCGCTGGGCTCCTGGGTCGCCGGCCGGCCGGAGCCCTTTGCGGTGCCCCCGTGGGTCAGCCCGCTTCTGGAGATCGCAGGGCGAGGCGACCCCCACGGGGATCCGTGGAATTGGCAGCCCGATCGATTCTTGCGGGTCCGAAATCCGGGGGGCCGAGAGGTCGTTGTCCAGCTGTCCCCGCTGCCTGGCTCACGGCTGAACGTCGCACTCTTTCCCGTCGAGGACGCCGTGGCCGAGAGCGCCGCGCACCCCCAGTTACAGAGGGAGTTGCAGCAGGCCTACGACGCGAGGCGCGAGGCGTCCAACATCGACATGAAGGCGGGTCCCGTCCCGCCGCAGCACATTGCCGGTCTGCGGGCGTACCTGCGCGCCCAGCGCGCCTGTGGGAGGCAGTCGTGGGCTCGCGCGCTCTGCGCCATGACGACGCTGGCCCTCGGGGGCGCGCCCTTGCCGGCTCGGAACGGCGTCTACCTCGGGCTGCTCCTCGAGTTCTTCCGCGGCGACGACGGCTGGGGCTTTCGCCGGGTCGACGACCATGTCCTCTCGCTGCTCGATGCTGGTCCCCGCCGCTTTCGGGTCGGCGTGCTGGGCCCGGACAACCCAGCCGAGCTCGAGGCCGTCGATGCGGCGGCAGAGGCCCTGCTCAATCACCTCTCTGGAACGAGCAGCGGCCCCGCTGCCACCAGCGCCTACCTGCTGACCGACGCGATCTCGGTGGGCAAGCTCCCGCTGCCCCCGGGCGCGCCTTTCGCGGAGACTCCGGCTCGTCTCTACGAAGGACGGATCCCGGGTGGCGATCCCGTCTACATCGTGTTTGCGCCTCGCAAAGGCGGCGGCGCGTTGATCGGCCTCTACCCGGAGGTACCCTGGGTCGCGGTCCCGGAATCGACTCAGAGCGCGGCGCGCTGAGCGACCATGCCCCGCAGCCGCAACGCGTCTCTCGGCGCATGCGCCTCCGCGTCGTTGTTGAAGTAGACGAAGGCGGGCACGGATCGCGGTAAGGTGCGCAGCCACCGGGCCCAGTCCCGGAGCGGGCGATCCGGGTACCCGCTCCGGTAGCGCTCGGTGGCGCCGTGCAGGCGCACGTACACGAACGGCCCGATGCGCTCGCGCGGCGGGCTCGAGCCGGGCATGTCGTGCAAGCACAAGGCGACCCGCGCGCTGGCGAGGGCCTGGAACGTTCCGTCGACGTACCAGCTGGGGTGACGGAACTCGATGGCCTGGCGCTCGGAGGGGAGCGCTGCGAGGAACGCGGCGAGGCGCGCGTCGTCTCGCCTCAGGGTGGGCGGGAGCTGGTAGAGCACCGGGCCCAGCGCACCTCCGAGCAGGCGGGCGCGGCTCCAGAACAGGGCGAGTGGTTCCTCGGGGTTGCGCAGCCGCTTCACGTGCGTGAGGTAGCGGCTCGCCTTCATCGCGAACAGGAAGTGGGCGGGCGCCCGCGCGCGCCACCCGTCCACGGTCGCCTCGCTCGGCAGGCGGTAGAAGGTTCCATCCAGCTCCACCGTGTCGAACACCGAGGCGTAGTGCTCGAACCACGAAGCTTGCCGCAACCGCAGAGGGTAGAAGGCGTCGCGCCAGTGGCGGTACTGCCACCCCGAGCAGCCCACGCGGACCATGAGCGACAAGGTGCGCGTGGGTTGGGGAAGCGTCAAGTTGCGCGGGCCAGATCGCTTTGCTACGGTCGCGCGCTCTCGTTCCGGAGGTCTCGTTTGGGCGCGCTCGGTATCATCGGCGGCAGCGGCATCTACGACATCGACGGCCTCACGCAGGTGCGCCGGGTGCGGGTCAAGACGCCGTTCGGCGAGCCCTCCGACAGCTACCTGGTGGGCCGCTTCGGCGAGCTCGAGCTCTGCTTTCTCCCGCGGCATGGCCGTGGACACCGGTTGCTGCCCTCCGAGGTGAACAGCCGCGCCAACATCTGGGGATTCAAGAAGCTCGGCGTGGAGCGCGTCGTCAGCATCACGGCCGTCGGCTCTCTGCGCGACGAGCTCGCGCCCGGCGACGTGGTGGTTCCGGACCAGCTCTTCGACCGCACCGGGGCCCGACAGCCGACGTTCTTCGGCGGCGGCCTGGTGGCGCACGTGCAGATCGCCGACCCCGTCTGCGACGAGCTGGCGGCGGTCGTCTACGCGGCGGCCACCGCGGCCGGCGCGAGGGCTCACCGGGGGGGCTGCCATCTCTGCATGGAAGGGCCGACGTTCTCGACGCGGGCCGAGTCGCGGTTGCACCGCCAATGGGGCATGGACGTCGTGGGCATGACGGTGTGGCCGGAGGCCAGCCTCGCGCGCGAGGCCGAGCTCTGCTTCGCGAACCTCGCGCTGGTGACCGACTACGACTGCTGGCACGAGACGGAGGACGACGTGTCGGTCCCGGCCGTGCTTGAGGTGCTGAGGGCCAACGCGCGCCTCGCCAAGGACATCGTGCGGCTGGTCGCGGCCAAGGTCTCGGTGCCGCGCACTTGCAGCTGTGCCACCGCGCTGGAGGGGGCGCTGATGACGGACCCTGCGGTCGTTCCGGCCGCGACGCGCCGCCGGCTCGCGCTCTTGCTCGGCGATCGCTTGTCGGCCCCCGGCTCCAAGCCGGTCGCGGCGAAACGGGTCCGCCGCCGGTCCGCTGCTCATTCGAGGTGAAACCATGTCGATTCTCTGCGTCGGCTCGGTAGCGCTGGACTCGGTGTGCACGCCCTCGGGAGAGCGCGAGGAAGCGCTGGGCGGGTCGGCGACGTTCTTCTCCACCTCGGCGTCGTTCTTCACCCACGTCGACGTCGTGGCCGTGGTCGGGGAAGATTTCCCGGCGGAGCACCTCCGTTTCCTCGAGTCCCGTGGCGTGGGGCTCTCCGGTCTCGAAAAGCGCCCGGGGCGGACGTTTCGCTGGAAAGGGAAGTATGGCTGGGACCTGAACGAGGCACAGACGCTCGCGACGGAGCTGAACGTCTTCGAGAGCTTCGCGCCCCGCGTGCCGCCCGCGCTGGCGGCGGCCGAGTGGGTCTTCCTGGGCAACATCGATCCCGACCTGCAGTCGTCGGTGCTCGACCAGGTGCAGAAGCCGAAGCTCGTGGCAGCCGACACGATGAACTTCTGGATCTCCGGCAAGCCGGACGCCCTGCGCAGGGCGCTGGGGCGGGTCGATCTGCTGTTCATCAACGATTCGGAAGCGCGGCAGCTGGCCGGCGAGTCGAACGTCGTGAAGGCCGTGAAGGCGATCCGCCGCATGGGACCTCGGCTCGTCTGCGTCAAGCGCGGCGAGTACGGTGCGCTCCTGTTTCTGCGGGACGTCGATGACGGCGCCGAGTTCTTCGCGGCGCCCGCCCTCCCGATCGAGGAAGTCCGCGACCCGACCGGTGCGGGCGACAGCTTCGCCGGCGGTTTTCTCGGCTCGCTCGCTGCGGCGGGGAGCCTCGATGCGGCGGCGCTGCGGCGTGCCACGGTGATGGGGAGCGTGATGGCGAGCCTCGCCGTCGAGGATTTCAGCCTGGATCGCTTCCGGGGCTTGACTCCAGCCGACATCCAGCGCCGCTTCGGCCAGTTCGCGTCCCTGATGGGGCTCGAGGGGCCGGCGGCCAAGTTGACGCCGGTGTCCGCAGTCCGTTAACCTTGGAGCCAGAAAGGCCTCCGACCGGCACGGGGGGTTCGGACGTTCGAACCCGGTCCTGGCGCGGAGACGATGGCCGACCGGGAACGACGACAGCATCCTAGAATCCTGCTGAACGAGAGGTGCTGGTGTGAGGCCGAGGACGTGAGCGTGTTCGCTCCCATGGGGAACCTGAGCGAGGGCGGGTTGTTCGTGCGCACGCAACTGCCGTTGCCGGTCGGTACCGAGGCCACGCTCCGGTTCCACCTCGGCGACGACGGTCCCGAGCACGAGGTCAAGGCGGTCGTGGTTTGGGGGACGAGCGGCGCTGCCGCGAGCCCGTCCGGTATGGGCCTGCGCTTCACGAGCGCCGCTCCCGAGGCGGTAGCCGGAATCCGGATCCTGGTCTCGCGCCTGTCGGGACAGGAGATCTGAGTGCGCATCGCCATCATCTCTGACGTTCACAGCAACATCGAGGCGCTCACCGCGGTCCGTGACGCGCTCGGGTCGGAGGCCATCGACCGTTTCGTCTGCCTGGGCGACGTCGTCGGGTACGGCGCCAGCCCCAACGAGTGCTGCGACATCGTGAAGGATCTCTGCGAGGTCACACTGCTCGGGAACCACGACGCCGCCGTGGCGGCGCGCATGGACTACTCGTTCTACTACGAGGCTGCTCGGCACGCGCTCGACTGGTCGGCGACTCGCTTGAGCGGCGACAACATGACCTGGCTCAAAGGTCTTCCCTACACGTACCAGATCGGCGAGGTGGGCTTCTCGCACGGCTCGCCGGTCGACCCGGAGGCCTACGAATACATCTTCGCGCTGGAGCAGGCTCAGGATCTGATGCCGTACACGCGGGACCTCCCCGAGATCACGTTCATCGGGCACTCGCACCTTTGCAAGGCGTTCGCCATCGGCGCCTCCGACGTCGCGGACGTCGTCGCCCCCAAGTTCACGCTGCGGCGCGGCTACAAGTACATCGTCTCCGTCGGCAGCGTGGGCCAGCCCCGCGACTACGACAGCCGCTCTTGCTGCGTGGTCTTCGACACCGAGGCGCGTACCGTGCAGTACCTCCGCGTCGAGTACGACATCGAGAGCTCGGCGCAGAAGATATTCGACGCGGATCTCGCCCTGAACTTCGGCAAGCGGCTGTTCCTGGGCGTCTGAGCGACTCGAAGCCGAGCTACACGACCGACAGGAATGTCTCGAGGCCGTGCGCCTCGACCGTGCCCTCTTCTTCCGCCGCGAAGAGGGTCAGGCGATCGTCGGCGGCGAGCAGCGAGGGCCACAGTGGTTCGCCAACTCCCGCCTCGCCGAGAAGGCGGCCGGAGCCGGGATCGAGCGCCAGCAGCCCACGATCGGCCAAGACCAGAAGCACGCCTCGCCGGAGAAGGGGAACTGGGCCCCCGTGGACTTCCTCGTCGAAGGGCAGCTGCCACTGGAGTCGACCGGCCGCGTCGAGACACACGATGCGGCGGGATCCGCGAACGACGACCCCGTCCGGAGTTGCACAGAGCTGGGGCAGCCCTTGGCCCAGGGGAGCCCCGCGCCACGACCAGCGCAGACTCGCCGCCTCGTAAGCGACGACGCGGCCCTCGCCGCCGAGCGATCCTGCGACGATCAACTGTCCGCCGGCGACGCACACCGGACCGGGGTGCGCCAAGTCGGGCTCGGGCAAGGGGGTCGCCCGGCCGTCCGCCAGCCCGACGGCATGGACCGCGGCGCCGCCGGGGCGCCGGGTCAGCACCGCCACGCGCTTGTCCCACGGAATCA
>DATJNL010000189.1:0-23727 GCA_035508175.1 Myxococcales bacterium | reverse complement strand
CGCGGTCGCGCTGCTCGCCGCGCTCGGCGCCGAGCGGGTCGCGCGGGCCGAGCCGGGTCGGGCGCTCGCCGTGCTCGCGGCGCTGGGCGGGGCGTCGCTCCTCGGAGCCATGGCGATCGGCCAGCGGCAGCTGGGAGTGGCGCTCTCCATCGCCTGGGTGGCGGAGGGACTGCTCTCGCTCGCGGCGATCCTGCGCTGGGTGCCCCTCGGCCCGTGGCGGCAGTGGGCGCTCGTGGCCTTCTGTGCCGCCGACGCCGTGC
Source organism: Myxococcales bacterium (assembly GCA_035508175.1). GTDB lineage: Bacteria > Myxococcota > Myxococcia > Myxococcales > JAKAPL01 > DATJNL01. The sequence continues at coordinate 23,467 of DATJNL010000189.1, read as the reverse complement.
TCTGCTCCTTCCGCGTCCCCTTGCAGGACGACGGCGAGGGCTGCGGGGCGTTCCTCGCGGGCGCCGCGGCGAGGCTCGGCGGGGGACGGCTCGACGCGGTCTCGGGCACCGCCCTCGTGCACGGCCTGGGTTTCACCCTGCCCGGCTCCGGTCTCGCCAACGTCTGCCTGCTGGGCGACCGGCCGGCGCAGTATGGCCTGCCGTCGATCCGCTTCTACGGGACGCCGGCCCCGGCCGGTGTGCAGAGCGTGCTCGATCGGTTGGGCGCCACCGGCGACGGCCTGCTCGGCGCCACGCTGCTGCTCCGCAGCGGTCCGAGCGCCGTGCCCGGGCTGGTGCCGATCGCGGCGCCGGAGCTCGCGCCCCTGTGGGCGGCGACCATTCCGGACGCGGCGCCGCGCGTGGAGCTCCGGCCGACCGCGCGGGTCAGCGCCGACGTGGAGGGCGACACCGCGCGCGAGACGCTGGCCGAAGCGCGCCGCGAGGTGCTGCTCGACGAGCCTCCGCCGCCGCCGTCCGCGGCCGGCGCGCCGTCCGCAGGGCCGGAGGCGGCGACGCTCACCGCGGACGAGGGCGAGCGCGTCGTGGTCGACACGGCCTCGACCGGCGAGCGCTGGCTGGTGCTGGCGGATCTGTACTACCCGGGCTGGGTCGCGACGGTGGACGGCGTGCCCGCGCCCATCCGCAGGGCGTACGGCATGATCCGCGCAGTCCGGCTGGGCCCGGGCCGCCACCGCGTGGTCTTCGACTACCGGCCGGCGAGCGTGCGCGTGGGGGCGTTGGTGTCCTTGCTGGCGGCGATGGCGCTGATTCTTTCTCTCCGGGGGCTTTCGCCCCCGCGCCCCCGGCTCGATCTCGAGATGCGCGCGAAGGGGTAGCGGCGGATGAACGAGGGACGGAGGGGAGGCCGCTTGCTCGGGGTCCGGACCCCCGTCCGTCCTCGCGCTCCCCACGCGCGGGACCGCGCTGTACCGTCGCTCGTGCACCAACATGGGCGCGCTGCGGGCGCGGCGGGGGCCCCCCGGACCCCTGCGCGTCGGCCCCCCCCTCCTCCCCTCTTTCATCTACCCCTCTACCGCCTATGCAGTGGATCTCGATCGCATCTCGACCAGCGCCGCACGCAAGGATTGAAGTTCATGGAGCTTGGGTTGAAGGGGGTTCGTAGAGTGGAGAGGCGGGGCGGGTGTGGGGGCGGCTGGGACCGAGCGTCGAGGCCGATGCCACTCGCGAACGAGCGCCTATACGACGCGGGATCGAGACAGGCGAGGCCGAGCCGCGAGTGGACCGGCCGGCCCCGAACCCGACCCGCCGCCCCGCGCTCAATCCCCCGCCCACCCGCGCCCCTGATCTCGAGCGCCTATGTAGCAGCGGGGGCGCGGGGGCGGCAGCCCCCGGTGAGAGAGCAGATTTGCTACCTGCCCGACAGCAGGTATCCTGCTCCGGATGGCGGGTCTCTCCGTGCAGGATCTCTTCGTGTTGCTCTCCCAGTCCATCGAGCGGGCCGAGGCGGCGCTGGGGGCGCGCCACGTGCTCGTGCCGCTCGAGCCCTGGGTGCTCGGCGACGAGACCACCGACGCCGCCACCGCCACGGGGCGCGGCCACCTCGTCTCCACGCGGGCCGGGAAGCAGGTGCCCGCGCTGCCGGCGCGCTGCCTCGCGCTGCTGGCCGAGGGCCGGTCCGAGGTCGGGCGGACCTCGCGGGCGGCGGTCGACGTCGACCAGCCGACCGTGTCGCGGCTCCACGCCGAGATCAACTGCGTGGGCGGGGTCTTCAGCCTCCGCGACCGCGGCTCCTACAACGGCACGATGATCAACCACCACGTGCTCGAGCAGGGGGAGGCCCAGGTGCTGCGGGACGGCGACGTGGTGACCTTCGGCGAGGCGCAGCTCGTGTTCGGCGAGCTGAACTTCATCGCGGGCCTGGTCAGGACGCAGACGTAGGGACGTCGAGGGCGGGGGCCGGGTCGTCGGCGGAAGGCACCGACGGTCCCACCCGCGACTCGTCTCGCCGCTCGCGCTCGGCGATCTTGGCGCGGTACGCCGCGAGCACGTCCGCGGGGTCGCCGCGCGCAGCCACCACGCCCTGGTCGAGCCAGATCGCCAGGTCGCACCAGCTCTCCACGGTGCGGGCGTCGTGCGTCACCATCACCAGCGTCTTGCCCTTGCGCTGGAACTCCTGCATGCGCTCGCGCGACTTGCGCTGGAAGTGCTCGTCGCCCACCGCGAGGATCTCGTCGATGACCAGCACGTCGGGGTCCACGATCGTCGCCACCGAGAAGGCGAGCCGCATGTACATGCCGGAGCTGTAGGTGCGCACCGGCTCGTCGATGAAGTCGCGCAGCTCGGCGAAGTCGATGATGGGGTCGACGAGGGCGTCGAGCTCGCGGCGCGTGCGGCCGAGGATGATGCCGTTGATGTAGATGTTCTCGCGCCCCGAGAACTCGGGGTGGAAGCCGGCGCCGAGCTCGATGAGGGCCGAGAGGCGCCCCTCGATGCGCACCTGGCCGGTGGTGGGGCGGTAGATGCCGGCGAGGATCTTGAGGAGCGTGCTCTTGCCGGAGCCGTTCTGTCCCACGACGCCCAGCGTCGCGCCTTTGGGGACGGCGAGGTCGATCCCGCGCAGGACCTCGAGCCGCCGCGGCGGCGGCTTCTTCTTGCGGCCGGTCACCCAGTCGACGAGCTGGGTCTTGAAGGTGGTGTGGCTGCCCGGCGCCACGTGAAGGCGCCGGAAGCTCTTCTCCACGCCCACGAGCTCGATCGAGAGGCCCTCGCTCACACGAACTCCGCGAACTCGTCGCGCCGGCTCTCGAAGAGCGAGAGCGCGCCCATGAGGACCACGAGCGAGAGCGCCGTCGCGAGGGCGAGCCCGCGGAAGTCGGGCAGGCGGCCGTAATAGAAGATGGCCTGGTAGCTGGTGATCACAACGGCCATCGGGTCGCCGAAGATCACCGGCCCGCGGAACGCCTTGGGGATCACGTCCGCGGAGTAGACGACCGGCACCAGGAAGAACCAGAGCGTGATCAGGTTGGTGAGCACGTGCTGCAGGTCGCGGTAGAAGACGTTGAGCGCGCTCGTCGCGAGCACCACCGCGATGGTGAACAAGGCCTGGACCGCCACGACGAGCGGGAAGAGCAGCACGGCGGGCCCCGGGAAGACGCCCGACAGCAGCCCCAGCGCCAGCATGAGCGGCACGGCCAAGAGGTAGTTGCAGAGCTCCGAGAGGATCACCACCGCGGGCAAGACCTGGGGCGGGAACTTCACGCGCGTGAGCAGGTCGCGCTTGGCGCTCAGGCTCGCGGTGCCGGCGAGCATGGCGCTCGAGAACCAGATCCAGGGCAGCAGCCCCACGAACATGAAGTACGTGTAGTGAGGGATCTGCTGCTGCATGAAGACCGAGAAGACGAGCGCGTACACCGCCATGAGCAACAGCGGGTTCAGGAAGGTCCAGAAGAAGCCGAGCAGCGAGCCCCGGTAGCGGGACTTGAGCTCGCGGGCGGTGAGCGCCCAGACGAGGGCGCGGTACTGGAATAGCTCGCGCAGGTTCGACACGGAGCGGGGAACTTACAACACGGCGGGGGCTCGCCTCAACGGCGGGGCCGCGGGGGGGGAGTATCCACGGCGGGCGGGGCGGGGGCCCTGCCGCCGCTCAGTCCCCCGCACCAGGGGGACGCCGCGGAGCCGCCTCCGGCGGGTCACCGGGCTCAGACAGCAGCGGCTCCTCAGGTGGGAGGCGAATCGGCGGCGGAGAAGTCGCCGCTGAACTCGCGGCGGCAGGGCCCCCACCCCGCCCGCTCTGGGCGGCTCGCGGCCTGCGGCCTCGCTCGTTCGGGGGCGGGTCAGCGCGGGTTGTCGCGGGACCCGATCCTTGTCTCTCGGGGGAGGGGAGAAGGCCTGCGCAGGATCTCGGGCTCGTAGCCGCGCGCGCGCAAGAGCGCGGTGTTTCCGGTTGCCCAGGATCCCAGCGCCAGGGCGAAGAACAGGTTGTAGGCGACCTGGCCGTCGTACAGGGAGTCGTGGAAGGTGGCCACGATGGCGAAGGCCAGGGTGGCGAGGGCGGCGCCGAGGGCCAGGCCTCTGGCGATTGGTTGGGGCGCCTTCGCGCTTCCGGCCAGGGAGAGGCCGGCCACGATCAGCCAGGCGTAGGCGAACAGGCCGAAGGGGCCGGTCTCGCACAGGAGCGACAGCGGCATGTCGTGCGCCCAGGTGCGCATGGGGAACGCTGCGTCGAGGCGGTCGTAGTACGGGCCGAGGATCAGGTGGTAGCTGCCGAAGCCCACGCCGTGCAGGGGGTGGTCCAGGGCGATCTGGGCGGCGCGCGCCCAGAGGAAGAGCCGATCGCGGTTGGCGGACGGGTCCAGCGCGGCGAGGCCCCACGTTCGGGCGCCCGGGGCGAGCGCGAAGAGCAGCGCGACGGCCGCGGCGGCCGCGCCGAGGCCGAGGAGGACGCGGCGTCGCTCGCGCGTCGAGAGGGCCAGGATCGCCGCGACGCCCGCGAGCGCGGCTGCCGCGATCCACGCGGCGCGCGCGAAGGTCGACCACAGGCCCGCGAGCTCGAGCGCCAGGGCCCCGAGCCAGAGCGGCCGCCGCGCCGCCCCGGCGAGCTGCAGGCCGAGCAGCACGGCGAGCGGCACCAGGGTCGCGTGCGCGAAGGTGAGGCGCGAGGCGAACGTCCCGATGCCGGCCAGGTGGCCGGGGGATTCGGGCGCCGCCACCCGCACCGCGGCGCGCAGGTGCAGCGCCGCCAGCAGGTCGAAGCCCGACCAGTGCTGCACGAACGCCAGCGCCGAGACGGCCGCCGAGGCGCTGGCCCAGAGCGCCACGAGCCGCAGGGCGCGTCCCTCGTCGAGGTCGGCCGCCCCGAGCGCCCAGCCCAGCACGAAGAACGCCACGAGGGCGCGCAGCGCGGTGATCGTCCAGGGCGGCGTGGGCCGCGCCGCAAGCGCGATGGACACGAGCGCCGCCGCGAGCAGCGCCGCCACCGGCCCGCCGAGCGCCCCGGTGCCTCGCAGTCGGGCGCCTCGGAACACCGCCCACGCGAGGGTCGCGGCGATCAGCGCCAGGGCGACCTGCGTGCCGGCGATGCCGACCGGCAAGAGCAACGCGAGCGCGCCGAGCTCGAGATGGAGCGCGCGCCGCAGCGCGGGTGGGGCGGGCACCGCGGGCGCGGCGGCCACGTCCAGGGCCGGGAAGGCGGTCCAGACGAGCGCGCCCGTGCCCAGGAAGGCCAGCGCGACGGCGGCCACGGGCCAGTCGGCGCTCGCCGGCAACGCGTGGAACGGGTCGCGCGCGAGGGCGGCCCACGGCAGCGCCGCTGCGGCCGCGACCGCCGTGAAGCCGGCGATCGCCATGCCCAGGGGCAAGCGCCTGCGGGCCAGCGCCCAGCCGCCGCCCAGCGTGCCTAGTGCCGCCCCGGCCGCGGGCCAGCGCGCGGCGAAGGCACCGGCGGCCATCGCGGCGAGCCAGGCCGCGGCCGCGCGGCCGGCGCGTGAGAGGGGGGCCATGGGCCGGCGCATCCTGACACGGCCGGCCTTCCCCGGCAAAAGGGCGGTGCTACACTCGTTGGCCGGAGGAGGACCGCTCCGCGGCACGATGGGGACTCGCTCTTTCCTGGGACTGTTGATCGTCGCGACCGCGGCCGCCTGTGCCCGCCGGCCCGAGGTCGACGCCGGGCCTCCCGGACCGTGGGTCACCAGCGATCCGACGGGCCTCGAGATCGTCCTCGACGGCCAGTCGCTCGGGCGCAAGACCCCTTCCCGCATCGAGAGCTGGGAGCCGTTGCTGCCCCACGAGATCGTCCTCGAGGCCCCGGGGCGGGTGCCCTTCCGGCAGGAGATTCCGGCCGGCGACCCCCCCGCCCAGGTCGACGCGAAGCTCCCGGTCGCGGCGCTCCTCGACGCCGAGAGCGAGCCCGCCGGGGCAACCGTCGCGATCCTGGGGCAGGTGGTACTCACGCCCACCCCGACCACCCTCTCGATCCCCGCGGCCGTCCCGGTGCAGGTGACGCTCTCCCTGGCCGGCTACCTGCCCGACACCGCCACGGTCACGGTGCCCGCCGGGGAGACGGTGCACCTGGTGCGCAAGCTGCGCCGCGGCCAGCTCGTGGATCTCCAGTCCGATCCCCAGGGCGCGACCGTGGAGCTCGACGGCGAGAAGGCCGGAAAGGCGCCGCTGCAGCTCCCCGTGGAGGTGGGCCGGACGCACGTGGCCCGCATGCTCCTGCCCGGGCTCCTCCCCTGCGAGCGGCGCTTCGAGGTGAAGCCGTCGCAGCCGCAGACGGTCACGTGTGCGCTCGACGACGCGCGCGCCCGCAGCCTGCGCGCCCGGCTCCAGGCGACCCAGCTCTCCCTGAAGATGGCGCAGCGCCAGCTCGAGGCGCTCGACGACGATCACCCCGACCAGATCGGGCAGGCTCTGGCCGTCGAGAAGCGTCGCGGGAAGCTCCAGGACGCGATCGATCGCCTGTCGGACGAGGCGGACCAGCAGCAGGGGGATCTCGAGGCCCACCGCACCGCCCTGGAGGAGCGCTTCGAGGCCCCGCATTGAGCAGCCCGCGGGTCGTCCTCGCCCACGACTGGCTCACCGGGATGCGCGGCGGCGAGCGGGTGCTCGCCGAGCTGTGCCGCCTCTTCCCGGACGCGCCGCTCTACACGTTGCTGCGCGAGCCCGGCGCCGTGTCGGAGCTCATCGAGGCCCGCCGCATCGTCTGCTCGCCCCTGCAGCGGCTCCCCCCGGCGCTGCGCCGCCGCTACCGCTGGCTGCTGCCGCTGATGCCCGCCGCGGTGGAGGCGCTGCGGCTGCCGCCCTGCGACCTCGTGCTGTCCACCTCGCACTGCGCCATCAAGGCCGTGCGGCCGCCCGCCGGCGCGCGCCACCTGTCGTACGTGTTCACCCCGATGCGCTACGTGTGGGACCAGAGCGAGGCGTACTTCGGGCAGTCGCGCGCGGGCCGCGGCGTGCGCGCGCTCGCCGGCGCGGGGGCGCCCCTCTTGCGGGCCTGGGACGCGCGCACCGCCTCGCGCGTCGACCGCTTCGTGGCCATCTCGCGCACGGTGCAGGACCGCATCGCGCGCGCGTACGGGCGCGAGGCCGGCCTCGTGTACCCGCCCGTCGAGCTCGACCGCTTCCGCCCCTCGCCCTCGCCGGGACCCGCCGGCTACTACCTGATGGTCACGGCCTTCGCGCCCTACAAGCGCGTCGACGTGGCGCTCGAGGCCTTCGGGAGGCTGGGCCGCCCCTTGAAGGTGGTCGGCGGCGGCCAGCAGGCCGAGCGGCTGCGGCCCCTCTTCGGCGGTCCGGTGGAGTGGCTGGGCCCGCGCGCCGACGCGGAGGTGGCCGAGCTGTACGCCGGCTGCCGCGCCTTCGTGATGCCCGGCGAGGAGGACTTCGGCATCACCCCGCTCGAGGCGCAGGCCAGCGGGCGCCCTGTCATCGCGCTCGGGAAGGGCGGCGTGCTCGAGACGGTGCTGCCGCTGGGCGGCGCGGAGGCCCCCACCGGCGTGCTGTACGATGGCGAGGTCGACGGGCTCATGGAGGCGGTGCGGCGATTCGAGTCCGCCGAGGCCGCCTTCCGCCCCGAGGTCTGCCGGCGCCAGGCCGAGCGCTTCGCCCCCGAGCGCTTTCGCCGCGAGATCCTCGCCGAGGTGCAGGGGCTCTTGGCGGCGCCGCCGCCCCGCGTGTAGTCTCGCGGCCCCGTCCCGGAGGCCGAGCGCTTGTTCCACCGCTTCCAGCGTTTCTTCACGCAGCTCAAGGTCCTGCTGGACGTGCTCGTCTTGGCCGCGGCGTTCGGGCTCGCCTACACCGGACGCTTCTGGTCGCCCTCGCTGCTGCCGTTCCACGAGAAGAGCCCGTGGAACAACACGCTGCGCATCCTCGGGACAATCGTGGTGCTCTACCCCGCGGTGATCCACGGCTTCGGCCTGTACCGCGCCGCGCGCATCCGCAGCTTCCTCGACGACGTGTTCGGCCTCTTCAAGGCCTGGCTGCTCGCGTCGATGGGCCTCGTGACCATCACCTACTTCTTCCAGCCGGTGCGCTACTCGCGCCTCGTGCTGGGCTTCTTCTTCCTGCTGTCGCTGTCGCTCCTCGTGCTGGAGCGCTACGTGTTCCGGCGCACGCTCCAGGCCATCCGCAAGCGCGGCTACAACCTGAAGGACGTGCTGGTGGTCGGCGCGGGCGACCTCGGCCGGCGCGTGCTCGCGATCCTGCACGACCACCGCGAGCTGGGCTTCCGCGTGGTGGGCGTGCTCAGCCGCCACGTGGAGAAGGTCGGCACGCGGGTCGACGGCGTGCCCGTCCTCGGCGAGCTCGCCGACCTCGAGCGGGTCATGGCCAGCCACCCGATCGACCAGGTGGTCATCGCGCTGCCGCTGGAAGAGCAGGGCGCCCTGCGCGGCCTCATGGCGGTGCTCTCCGAGTCGACGGCCGACGTGAAGATCGTCCCCGACCTGGTGCAGTACGTGACCCTCTCGGGCGGCGTGGAGGAGTTCGGCGGCCTGCCGCTGCTCTCGTTGCAGCACGGCCCGCTCGAGGGCTGGAACGGCGTGATGAAGCGGCTCTTCGACGTGGTCTTCTCCGCGCTGGCGCTGCTCGTGGCCGCGCCGGTGATGGCCTGCTGCGCCGCGGGCGTGGCCCTCTCCGGCCCCGGGCCCATCCTGTACGGCCAGGAGCGCGTGGGGCTCGACGGCCGCCGCTTCCGCGCCCTCAAGTTCCGCACCATGCGCGCCGACGCGGAGGAGGACGGCGCGCGCATGGCCGTGCCCGGCGACCCCCGCACCACCCGCCTCGGCGCCTTCCTGCGGCGCAGCTCCCTGGACGAGCTGCCGCAGCTCTGGAACATCCTGCGCGGCGAGATGTCGCTCGTGGGCCCCCGCCCCGAGCGGCCCGTGTTCATCGAGGAGTTCAAGAAGCAGATCCCGCGCTACCAGCTCCGGCACAAGGTGAAGGCCGGCCTCACCGGCTGGGCGCAGGTGAACGGCCTGCGCGGCCAGACCAGCATCGAGAAGCGCATCGAGTACGACCTGTACTACATCGAGAACTGGTCGCTCTGGCTCGACGTGAAGATCCTCGCCCGCACCGTGGCCGGCGGCTTCCTCTCGAAGAACGCGTACTGAGCGGCGCGCCGCTTCGCCGTTCATGGAGCCGGAGGGATCTTCCCGCGGGCGTCATGGCGATTCCCAGGGGCGAGAGCTCGATTCCAGCTCCTGGGAAGTCGTGGCCGGCGCCTGGCAGCGCCCTTCCAGCCAGCGGGAATTCGATTGCCGTCCCCGAGAAGGGCCTTCCTGCCCGCGGGATTGTCGTTCCCACGCGCTGGAACTCGATTCCAGCCGACAGGATGTCCGTTCCAGCACGCGGGAAGAGCGTTCCAGCTCGCTGAAATTCGATTCCCACCTCCGGGATGCCCTTTCCAGCACGCGGGAAGAGCTTTCCCGCCCGCTGGAATTCGATTCCAGCCGCCAGGATGTCCGTTGCTGGCGGTCGGAACGCCTTTTCCGCTCGCTGGAATTCGATTCCAACCGCCAGGATGTCCGTTGCTGGCGGTCGGAACGCCTTTTCCGCCCGCTGGAATTCGATTCCAGCCGCCTGGATGTCCGTTGCTGGCGGTGGGAACACCTTTCCCGCTCGCTGGAATTCGATTCCAGCCGCCTGGATGTCCGTTGCTGGCGGTCGGAACGCCTTTCCCGCTCGCTGGAATTCGATGCCAGCCGCCTGGATGTCCGTTGCAGGCGGTCGGAACACCTTTCCCGCTCGCTGGAATTCGATTCCCGCTGCTGGGATGTCCTTTCCCGCACGTGGGAAGAGCTTTCCCGCTCGCTGGAATTCGATTCCCGCTGCTGGGATGTCCTTTCCAGCACGCGGGAAGAGCTTTCCCGCTCGCTAGAATTCGATTCCCGCCCCCGGGATGTCCTTTCCTGCACGCGGGAACAGCTTTCCCGCTCTCTGGAATTCGATTCCCGGCCTCAGGGGCCCTGCGGCCAGGCCAGGACGCCGATGAACTGCGGGCCTCCCGAGAACACGCCGACGCCCTGGTAGTAGTCCGTGGGCGCGAGCTGGTGACGGCCGTCCAGCCGGACGATCTGGTTGGACTGGGCGAGGGCGGCGTTCTGGTTCAGGATCGTCGCGATGAACGTGCCGTCGCCCAGCGACGCCGCCTGGTCGAGCGGGGTCTGCCCGAGCGTCGCATCGCTGGCGTAACAGGCGTCGCAGGTCTGGGCACAGGCGCCGCCGGTGCGCGCCACCAGGCACTCGCCGCTGGCCGCGAAGAGCGCCGCGAAGCCGTTGCCGCCATCGTCCTCTCCCACGAGGAGGGTCTCGCCCCCGGGGCCCACCGCGACGCCGGAGACGCTGCCGGGCCAGCCCGGCGCCGTCGACCCCGCATACAGCGGGTGTCCACTCGAATCGAACGAGGCCAGGCCGTTCACGCCGTAGGCCGCGAAGAGGGTGCCGGACGGACCGACGGCGCACTGGTCGAAGGTGCCGATGAAGTTGCCGATCGATCCGGCTGCGCCCACGCCGAAGGTGGCGTTGGACCAGAGCACTGGCAAGGTCAGCAGGCCGCCGTCGAACGCCGCGGCGCCGGGGTAAGCGAATCCCTCCAGCCCGCCCCCGCCGCAGAGGACGACGGTCGGTGGGCCGGCGTCCGAGGCCACGAAGACCAGGCTGTTCACCGGGTCCAGCGACGGGTCCATCAGCGCCACGTTCACGCCTCCCGCGTGCGTGGCGTCGGGGTTGAAGACGTCGACGGCGCACTGGGTCGCGACCAGGATCTCCTGGTCGTCCGCCATCGCCACCGACCGGGGCGCGCAGCCGCCGGTGATCGAGGCTGGCCCGATGATCGGGGCCGCCTGCGCGGGCACGGTCAGGTCCCAGACCTCGACGTCCGGGCCGTCGGTGGCGAGCACGCGCGAGACCGCCCAGTCCCCGGCGTCCGCCGGCCCAGTGGAGCTGCCGCCCGTCGAGCCGCCGGAGGCGTTGCCTTCGCCCGCCCCCGTCGAGCCGCCGGCGGTCGTCGTGGGCGCTTGCCCGCTCGTGCCGCTGCCCGTCGAGGTGCCAGAGGTCGTGTCGCCGCCCGTGGAGGCGGTTCCGGTCGACGTCCCGCCGCTCGATGTCCCGGCCGTGGAAGAGCCCTGCGCGCCGGACGTCGACGCCGGACCAGAGCTCCCGCGGCCGGCTCCGCTCGAGCTCTCACCCGGATGCGATGACAGGCCTCCCGCCGTGCAGCAGGCGAGGCCGGCGAGGAGCCCGAGGGTTGCGTGTCGGAGCCGGTGCAAGGTCTTCGAGATTACACCGGGACGCCGCCTCCAGGTCACCGGGGCATCGGGGAGTCGCCGGCGCTTCGGTGGAGACTGACCCGACGGGGAGATCGGTGTGGTCGTGAAGCGACGCACGCGCTGCTTCCGTAGGCGCCAGCGTTTCGACGTCGACGCCGCGCCCTGCCAGCGCGGCCGCGAAACGACAGGCCGGCGCTGCTCACCGCGCGACGCAGCGCCCGCGCTCGCAGGCCGCGCGCGTCGGCAGCGGCCCCGGCGGCGGCGCGGGACAGGGCGAGCAGTTCGGCAAGGCCAGCGGGGGACCGGCGTCCGGCGCGCGCGGCGCGGCCTGCTGCTTCTCGTACAGCTCGCAGGCGCGCGCGCGGGCGTCCCGCTCCCGGCGCGATTCGGCGACCGGCGGAAAGCCCGGGCAGTGGCCGCACGGTGAACAGTCGACGTCGTCGAACACGCAGTCGGCGTCGACCTTGCACTGCGGGTCGTCCTTCGCGATCGCCAGGCCGGCCGTCCCGAGGGAGACGGCCAGGCACAGCCAGCCCCACCGCCCGCGCCGGCCCATCTACCGCGCGAGCTGCATGTGCAGGGGGGGCGTGACCGCCAGCGAGGGCGGCGCTCCCACGGGGACGAACTGCGTGGGATCCACGCCCTTGACGACGAAGTCGCTGATGCCAGTGCAGCCCTCGCCCGCGAGCCCGTTCACGGATCCCGCGGAGAAGACGAGGGCGCCGAGGTTGTCGGGCCGGACCGCGAAGCCGCCGTCCGGAAGCGGGTAGGCCCAGCGCGGGGGCACGCTCCAGGCGTAGGCCGTGCCGCTGCAATCCGGGGTCGGGTAGTACCGCCACGTGGACGGGAACAGGTCCTGCGGCCCCTGGTGATCGATCGCGCTCCCGAGCTTTCCGGTGTCCGTGTCCAGGCCCCAGATCACGCCTGCGTCGTCCACGTAGAGCTGCGCCCAGGGATTGTTCGACATCCCGATCACGCGGGGCACCACGGTTCCCGTGGCGTCCACGAGCGCGTAGCCGGTTCCCGAGCCGCCGGGGCTCGAGCCCCCGTCGCCCGGCGAGGCGCCTGCGACGCCCGTGGCACCCTGGGGTCCGGTCGGCCCGGTCGGCCCGGTCGAGCCGGGCGAGGCGGTGGGCCCCGTAGGGCCGGAGAGGCCCTGGGCGCCCGTGGGTCCCGCCGGGCCGATCGGCCCCGTCGGCCCCGTGCAGGCCGAGAGCCCGCCCAGAGCCAGCGAGACGACGATGAGCCCCCGCGATGCTGCGTGCCCCAGCGACATGGCGCCTCCTCCCGGGTGGGGATCCTAGCGACGCCGATCTGGGGCGTCAACGCGCGCCGCGCCGAGGCCGGGTCATCCGCCGTCCCGCGTGCAGTAACACTCCGGGCCGCCGCCGCCCGCGGGCGTGCAGATGCCGGAGCAGCACGGGGCGTAGTCCGCCGGGTTGTCGGTGACCACCAGCGCGCCGTCGGGGTAGCAGCACGCTCCGGCCTGGCACACGGCGTAGTCCGTGCCCACGTAGGGGCAGTTGACTCCGCAACCGCCGCAATCGGTCGAGTCCGTCTGCGTGTCCGTGCAGAACTGCCCGTCCCCCGTGCCGCAGAGCGTACCGCCGCTGCCGCACACGCACGCGCCGTTCTGGCAGGTCGTGCCGGGGACGTCGCCGCTGCCACACCACTCGTCCGTGGCCGGCTCGTCGTCGACGACGCCGTCGCAGTCGTCGTCCAGGCCGTCGCACGCCTCGGGGGAATAGCTGCAGGTGCACACGTCGCCCGCCTGGCCCGTCAGGGCCCCGCAGCTCCAGCCCGGGACGCAGCTCGCGCCCGAGCTGCAGGGCGTGGTGCAGACGTTGCCGGTCCAGACGGGCGCGCCGGGCGGCTGGCCGCCGACCGGCTGACCCACCGGGAGACAGATGCCGCTCGCGCAGTCGGCGTTCTTGCTGCACGGGGTGCCGGTTCCCGGCTCGATGCACGCGCCACCCTGGCAGACGAGGCTCCCGGCGCAGCTGCCGCCCGCGCAGCAGGGCCCCAGGAGGCCGCCGCAGGCCGGCCCTCCCGTGGAGCCGCCGCTCGAGCTCGCCGCGCCCGTGCTGCCCCCGGCCGTCCCCTGGCAGTCCGGCCCAGCGCAGCCCGTCGACCCGCCCGCCGAGGTTCCGGTGCTGGACCCGCCCCCCGAGCTGCTTCCGCCCCCGCCGCTCGCGCCCGTTCCGCCCGTGGGTCCCCCACCCGTTCCCTGGCAGCCGAGCCCGGCGCAGCCCGTGGAGCCGCCCGTGGACGTGCCCGTGCTCGACGCGCTGCCCGAGCTGCCCCCGGCCGCGCTGCCACCGGCGACGAACGCGCAACGCCCCGATTCGCAGGAGAAGCCCGCGCAGCAATCCAGCGCGCTGGCGCAGGCCTCCAGCGCCGTGCCGCAGGACCCGCCCGAACCCCCCGAGGTGGAGCCGGCGCCCGAGCAAGCAGCGGCCGCGAGGCCCAGCAGCAGCGGGAGAAGCCTCCGGCGATCGAGGAACGGCGAGGGGAGGGTGGGCATGAGGGGATTACACCCGGGGGGCGACGGCTGCGCAACGAAGGCTGCTTCGACGGGCGCGTTCAGCTGCCGCCGCCCGTCATGAACAGGTCGGCCTGGAGCCGCGTCGGCGCAGCGCCCACCGTGAACGTGACCGCGAGGTCGTTCTTGGTGAGGCCCGAGGCGCTCGTCGGTGAATCGACGACGGCGAAGTTGAGGACGGCGCCGGGCGCGAGCGGCGCGGGCAGCGCCGGCACGTTCGCCAGGGTGAAGGCGGGGTCGCCCTTCGCGTCGAGCGACAGGCTCTGGACGGTGATCGCGGCGCTCTCGAGGTTCATCGCCGTCACCGCGATCGTGTGGCTCTGGCCGGCGGGGAACGTGCCGAAGGCGATCGGGTCGGGAGAGAACGAGAACGCCGGGCCGGCGTCGGCGCCGTCCGCGGCGACGGCGTTGCCGGTGAGGGCTACCTCGAGCGGCCGCGGGCCGGTGATCTCCAGGGAGGCGTTCTCCGGCCCTTCGACCGAGCTCGGCGAGAACTGGACGTCGACGAACGCGCTCGCTCCCGGGGCGATGGGGCCGGGCAGCAGCGGCGTGGCGAACGAGAAATCGGAGGCGCCGAAGAGCTGCGCGTCGGCCAGGCCGACGGCGACCGAGCCGACATTCGTCACCTGAAGGCTCAGCGCCTTGGTCTGTCCGAGGGCCACGTTCCCGAAGTCGAGCGCTGCCGGCTGCGCGACGAACGTCGGGGGGCAATCGCAGCCGGCGCAGCAGCCGCTCGAGGGCGCGGATTCGCTGGTGGTTCGCGGGCTGCCGCAGGCGAGCAAGGACGCCAGACCCAGGCACGAGGCCCAGCTGCGCGGGCGGCCCATCACGCGGCCATCTTTTCGCACGCTGGGAGGGTTGGCAACCGGCCGGGCGCCGTGGCCGCCCTACTGGCGGGGCGCCGGCGGCAGGACCTTCAGCCACGAGCGGTTCTTCACCGCGGAGCGGGCGGCCAGGCCCGCGAGCACGAGCGAGCCTCCGGGGAGGAGGAAGATGATCGCCAGGAAGAGGATTCGCACTGCGCTGCCCATGGTTTTCTCGCTCCGCGCTGCTTGCTCTGGCGGTCTTCAAAAGCACGGGTCGTGCCAGCCTTGCCTGCCATGGAAATCGGCAGCTTGAAGAGGCGGCAGGGCACGGGCGGCGGGGATCCATGACAGGCCTGCCCTGGCGCCGTTGAGCTTTCTCCCTGCCTTCGCTAGCTTGTCGCCGCCATGGCGCGATTCCTCCCGGTGCTGCCGGCCGCCGATCTGCCCCCCGGGCGCGGGCGCTGCGTGACCGCCGGGCGCCGCGACGTGGCGCTGTTCCAGGTGGAAGGCGAGTTCTTCGCCATCGACAACGCTTGCCCACACCGGGGCGGTCCCCTGTCCGAGGGCGACCTGTCGGGCTGCGTCATCTACTGCCCGCTGCACGCCTGGAGCTTCGACCTGCGCACCGGGGTCTCGCCGAGCAACGCGCGCGCGCACGTGGGCACCTACCCGGTGCGGGTGGTCGACGGCACGATCGAGGTCGAGGTGCCCGACGAGGCGGCCGAGCCGCTGGAGGCCGACCCCTGGACATCGGAAGGCTGACGCCATAAGCACTGCGGTGATGCGCCTCGAGGCCGAGTTCCACTTCGCAGCCGCCCACCGGCTGCCCTTCTACGACGGACCCTGCTTCCGCATGCACGGGCACAACTACGTGCTCTTCGTGGCCATCGAGGGCGCGCCGGATCCCAAGAGCGGCATGGTGATGGACTTCGTGGAGCTGACCGGGGTGGTGCAGAAGCAGGTGCTCGACGTCTGCGATCACCAGACCTTGAACGACTTCCTGCCGAACCCCACCGCCGAGCTGATCACCGAGTGGATGTGGGCGCAGCTCGCGCCGAAGCTGCGCGGCCTCTGCGAGCTGCGGCTGCACGAGACCCCCGAATATGCCGTCGTCTACCGGGGCCCGTAGGCGAGCGCCGGACCAGCCGGCGATGGCGCGGGCGGTGCGCCGCTTCCTCGAGGCGGCGGGGCTGCCGCTGCAGGGCGAGCTGATCGGCACGCCGGCGCGCGTGGCGGAGGCCTGGGCGCGCGACTTCCTCGACGGCTACGGCACGACGGCCGCGCAGGCGCTCGGCCCCTTGCTGCCCGCGGCGGGCGCGGGGCTGGTCTGTGTCACCGGGCTCGACTTCCACTCGACCTGCCCGCACCACCTGCTGCCCTACCGCGGCCTGGCCCACGTGGCCTACCTGCCTGCCGAGGGGGTGGTCGGCTTCTCGCGCCTGGGCCGGCTGGTGGACGCGCTGGCGCACCGCCTGCTGCTCCAGGAAGTCCTGGCGCGGGAGATCGCCGCGGCGCTCGAGTCGGGCACGGGCGCGAGGGGGGCGGGCTGCGTGCTCGAGACGGAGCAGGCCTGCCTCACCTGCCGGGGCCGGGCGCGGGCCCGCGCGCGCACGCGGAGCGAGGCGTTCGTGGGGGAGCTCGAGCGGCGGGGGGAGCTGCGCGAGGAGTTTCGCCGGGCCATCGCGAGCGGGGCCCTGCCGTTTCCGCGCGAGGTGGCGCCGTGAGCCTCGCGGGCCGCACCGCCGTGGTCACGGGCGGCGGCAGGGGCATCGGCCGCGCCGTCGCGCTGGCGCTCGCGGAGCGGGGGGCGCGCGTGGCGGTGGCGGCGCGGACCTCGGAGGAGATCGGCGCGGTCGCGCGCGAGATCGGCGCGCGCGGCGGGGAGGCGCGGGCGGTCCGCTGCGACGTGGCCCGGGCCGCGGACGTGGCGGAGCTGTTCCGGGTGGCGGCCCTCGAGCTGGGGCCGGTCGACCTGCTCGTGAACGACGCGGGCGTCGTGATCCGCCGGCCGCTGGTCGACCTCTCGGAGGACGACTGGGACCGCACGCTCGACGTGAACCTCAAGGGCGCATACCTGTGCAGCCGCGCGGCGCTCGCGGGGCCGGCGGGCATGCTCGCCCGCAAGGGCGGCCGCATCGTGAACGTGGGCTCGATCTCGGGCACCCTCGGCACGCCGAAGCTGACGGCCTACTGCGCCTCGAAGTGGGGCCTCACCGGGCTCACCAAGGCGCTCGCCGAGGAGCTGCGCGAGAGCGGCGTCTTCGTGGCGGTGGTGCTGCCGGGCTCCGTGGACACCGACATGCTGAAGGGCTCGGGCTTCGCGCCGGCGATGCAGCCCGCGGACGTGGCGAAGGTGATCGCCTTCCTGTGCGACGAGGCGCCGTTCGCGATGACGGGGTGCGCCGTCGAGGCCTTCGGGTGAGCGCGGCCACCGACCTCGTACCGGAGCTGCGCCGCCTCGTGGGCGAGGCGCACGTGGTCACCGACCGCGAACGCCTGCTGCCCTACAGCCACGACGAGTCCGACCTCGGCGACTTCCCGCCCGAGGTGGCCGTGCTGCCGCGGACGGCGCAGGAGATCTCCGCCATCCTGCGGCTCTGCGGCGAGCGCGGCGTGCGGGTGACGCCCTGCGCCGCGCGCAGCGGCAAGAGCGGCGGATCGTTGCCGGTCCAGGGCGGCCTCTCGCTGAGCGTCGAGCGCATGAACCGCGTGCTCGAGGTTCGCAAGGAAGACCTGACCGGCCGGGCCGAGCCCGGCGTCATCACCGGCGACTACATGAAGGCCGTCGAGGCGGTCGGTCTGTTCTATCCGCCCGATCCCGCCTCGCTCGCCTTCTGCACGCTCGGCGGCAACGTCGCCGAGAACGCGGGCGGCCCGCGCGCGCTCAAGTACGGCGTCACGCGCGAGTACATCCTGGGGCTGGAGGTGGTCCTGCCCACCGGCGAGATCGTCCGCACCGGCAAGCGCACCATCAAGGGGGTCGCGGGCTTCGACCTCACGGCGCTGTTCGTGGGCTCCGAGGGCATGCTGGGCGTGGTCACCGAGATCACCACCAAGCTCCTGCCGCTGCCGCGCGAGGTGCAGACGGCGCTCTGCCTGTTCCGCGACGTGACCGCCGCGAGCCGGGCGGTCTCGGCGGTGCTGGCCGAGGGGATCCTGCCGCGCGCGCTGGAGCTCATCGACGACGTGTCCATCGCGGCCAGCGCCGCGGCCCACGCGCCCTTCCAGTTCCCGGCCGGCACGGGCGCGGCGGTGCTCGCCGAGGTCGACGGCGACCTGCCCGAGGCCTGCGCGGCCGCCATCGAGCGGCTCGGCGGCGTCTGCCAGCGCGAGGGCGCCATCGACGTGCTGCTCGCGCAGAGCGAGTCGCAGCGGCACGACCTGTGGGAGACGCGGCGGCGCGTGTCGATCAACCTGAAGTCGCTGCACCCGCTCAAGATCTCGGAAGACATCGCGGTGCCCCGCTCGCGCATCCCGGAGATGGTCGCCGAGGTGCAGGCGGTGGGGAAGAAGCTCGGCCTCGCGGTGGCCTGCTACGGCCACGCCGGCGACGGCAACCTGCACGCGAACGTGCTCTACGACCGGCCCGAGGAGCGGCCGCGCGTGGACGAGGCGGTGGCGGAGATGCTGCGGGCGGCGATCCGCATGGGCGGGACGATCACCGGCGAGCACGGGGTGGGGCTCGCGAAGAAGGAGTTCCTCGAGCTGGAGCAGGGGAAGGAGCTGGTCCTGCTGCAGCGTCGATTGAAGGCACTCTTCGATCCCAAGGGCATCCTGAACCCGGGTAAGATGTTCCCCGGCAGCTGACACTCCGGAGGAAGCAATGAAGACGCTGGTCGCGGCGACTGCGGGGATGTTCCTGGCGGCCTGTTCGGGCAGCTCCGCCGGTGATGCGGGGACTTGCCGCTCCACGGCAGAGAGCTGCACGGGGAACGCCGACTGCTGCCAAGGGTTTGCCTGCGTGGAGGGAATCTGTGTCTTCACCAGCGCCAACGGCGGAAGCACGGGGGCGACCGGCGCCGCGGCTTCGTCCGGCGGCGGCGGCTCGACCGCCGGCGGCGCCAGCGGCACGGGCACCGGGGCCGCGTCATCCGGTGGGTCTGCCACGGCGGGCGCGGCGAGCACCGGAGGCGCCAGCGGCGGCAGCGCGGGCAGCTCGACCGGCGGATCCTCGACCGGCGGCACGTGCCCCTCCGGGACGCCCGGGGCGAGCTGCACGCCCGGACAGTCGCCCGATCCATGCGCGGCCGACGGGTACGCTTGCACGCTGCAGAGCGACTTCAGCGGGAAATGCGAGCTGCCGGGAGAGCTGGGCAGCTGCCTCCCCTGCGTGGGCTGCGACACGACCAGCGCTCCCCTGCAGTGCTTGACCGTGGGCGCGAGCAGCACCTGCGTGCGCAGCTGCAGCACGACCGCGGACTGCCCCGACGGCTTCGCCACCTGCCAGCAGAGCGGGGGGCAGAGCTACTGCCTCTTCGACGTCTGCGGGCCGGCGACGGCCAACGGGTCGTCGTACTACGGCAGCTGCAACGCCATCGGCAGCGGCGACGGCACCTGCCTGCCGGTCCAGGGCAGCGGCGTCACGGTGGGCATCTGCCTGCAGGACGGCACCATCGCGCTGGGCGCCGGTTGCAGCACCACGCGCGGCGCGGGCGGCGACGTGAGCCAGTCGTGCGCCGCCGGGGGCTTCTGCTTCCCGACGCAGGTCGGCTCCTCGCAGGGCGTGTGCGAGCAGGTGTGCGGCTCGAGCGGGCCTGCCGGGGCGAGCTGTGGCTCGGGCCAGTTCTGCTGGGACCCCGATTCGGCCAGCTTCGACTGGGGCATGTGCCTCGCGTCCTGCACCGGCAACCCGATCGTCTCGGACTGCCAGTCGGGCTACTGCGTGAGCCTGGGCTCGCAGAAGGGCTGCCTGCCCTAGATCTACGGCAGCGCGATCAGGCCCGTCAGCTCCGGCACCGGATCCGCGGGAGGCCCGCCGTCCGGCGTCGCCACGGCCCCGTCGAAGAGGCTGCCGCTGCCCGAGAGGGCGAGCGTGTGCGCGTAGGTCCGCGACAGCGTGGGGAAGGGGTGGCTCGCGCAGTCGCTGTTCACGACGATCGCGCAGGGCCCCACCGGGGTGCCGCGCAGGTAGCACGCCGCCCACTCGCGCGCGTAGGTCCCGCCGTCCCGCTGCAGCGCGGCCACGTCCTCGGGCGCGGGGACGAGGGGCTCCGTCGGGACCAGCGTCTCCTCCGGAAAGATCTCGAGGTACGGGAAGCTCCCCTGCCAGCCCCAGAGGGGCGCCGCCACGGTCCAGGGGGGCGCGTAGGTGAGCAGGAACGACGCGATGTAGTAGAGGCGCTGCCGGGGTGAGCACTCCGGGAGGCCGCGGTTGTCCTCCATGCAGATGAGGACCTGGTGGTTCCGGGCGACCCAGAGCTCGGTGTTCTCGGTCTGCTGCCACACGAAGAGGCCGGGCTCGGGGTCGGAGCCGGGGCTCTGGCAACGGGAATCGATGAGCCCGGCGTCGTCGCAGGTGGCGCCGCCCGCGCCGTAGCACTCCTCGCCGCGCGCTCCGACGACGTTGGGTGGCGCGTAGTCGGCGACGGCGTAGGGCGAGAGCGCGCCGGCGTCGTAGTACGCGGGCGAGGGGTAGGGGAAGGAGATCGCGCCGTTGAACACGACCGGGTGGGGGAGGCTCGCGAGCACGGCGGCCTCGGCCCGCGCCCAGTTGCCGGCGTCGGCGCCGCACGCGAGCGCGACGCCGTAGGGCAGCGGCATGTCGTCGGCGAAGACCGCGTCGTAGGCGCCGGCGTCGACGGCGGGGTTGGCCGCGACCTCCTGATCCCACAGGGTGGCGAGGTGCGGAGAGCGCGCGTCCATCAGGTGGTAGGCGCCGCCGGAGCTGGTGATCTCGTCCGCCGCGCAGGCGGCGGAGCAGGTCGAGCTCGCGCTGCACGTCGACGGGTCGCAGCCGGTGCACGCGGGATCGCAGCCGTGGGCGAAGTCGCACGGGTAGGCGTTGCGGGCGACGTAGTCGCTCGCGCCCACCTGCACGAAGTCGGTGTACCAGTACGTGTGCACGCCGGCGTCGCGCAGCGCGGCGCAGACGGAGGCGCCGCACTCGGACCAGTCGATCCACGCGCCGGCGTCGGCGGGATCGAGGGGCGGGTCCTTCGGGCTGTAGCCGTCGCCGTAGTGGGCGAAGAGCGCGACGTGCGCGGGAGGCGCGCCCGTGGTGCCGCCCGAGCTGGTGCTGCGGCTGCCGGCGGAGCCGCCCGTGCTGGACGAGGGGCCGGCGCCGCCGCTGGACCCGCCCGCGCTGCCGCTCCCCGAGCCGCCGGTGGCCGACGCGCCGCCCGCGCGGCCGGTCGTCCCCGCGGTGCCGCTCACGCCGGCCGACGAGGCGCCCGCGCCCGTGGTGGCGCCGCCCGAGGAGCCGGCCGAGGTCGTGCCGGCGCTGCAGCAGGCAGCGAGCAGCCAGAGGGCCGGGGCGGGGGTGCGCACGCGCCCAGTCTACCGCGCGGCTGGCTGCCCGCGGCGCTTGACGTCCGGGGGGCTCTCCCCGATCCTCCGCCCGATGCCCACCTACGCCGTCTCGAAGGACCTCGTCTTCTGCGGCGCGCACGCCATCCGCCTGCACGGCGGTCGCTGCGAGCGGCGGCACGGCCACAACTGGCGCGTGCGCGTGACGGTCCGCGCGAAGGAGCTCGACGCCCTCGGCATGGTGATCGACTTCGCCGACGTGAAGGCCGCCGCCCACGAGGTGATGGCCCCGTGGGATCACCGCGACCTGAACGAGACGCCGCCGTTCGACCAGGAGAACCCCACCGCCGAGAACATCGCGCGGCGGCTCTTCCTCGGGCTCTGCGAGCGGCTCGACGACGAGCGCATCGCCGTCGAGCGCGTCGAGGTGTGGGAGACGCCGCGCTCGCGCGCGACGGTGGAGCGTTAGAAGGAAACTGCTTCTAACCGACCTTGAGGCCCGCCGGCACGACCGGCTTGAAGTCCGGCGGCTTCACGTACTTCTCGACCGCCGCGCGCGTGCCGCCCACCGCGAGCTGCTTCCAGAGGAAGTCGAAGCGGGCCTCGAGATCCTTCAGGATGACGTCCTTCTCGGCGAGCGTCCAGACGCGCTCCTTGAACGGCCCCCAGGCCTTCTTGCGCGTCTTGTAGAAGAACTGCGTCTCGGTCTGGCCGTCCTTGCGCTCGTCCTTGCAGTGCTCGGCGCACCAGGCGTGCATCTCGTCCCGCAGCTCCGCCGGGAAGGCCTTGTGATCGAGGATCATGTTCTGGAACTCGGTGGCGAGGTGGATCTCCGCCGTCTCCACCTTGGGGAAGTGGTGGAAGAGCTCGGTGGGCAGGGTGGACGCGCCGTGCTGCACCGCGCCCGCCATGTGGTAGCGCTCGCGCGCCACCTTCGAGAGGTCCTCGAGCGTCTTGAAGTCGAGCTTCACCTGGGCGACGCCGCCGCCGGGCAGCGGGATGCCGCCGTGGCTCGTGCCGGACTGCACGCTCACCTTGCTGATGCCCTCGAGCTTGCCGAGCGTCCGGTGGTAGCCGTCGACGTAGGCCGTCAGCTCCTCCACGGTGGAGTTCACCGTGCCCACCTCGCCGATCTCGCCGCCCACCGAGATGGTCACGCCCTTGGGCTCCTTCTCGCGGATGAGCTTGGTGTAGTGGGCGCACAGCTCGTAGTTCGTGCGCTGCTGCTCGTCGAGCGTCGGCTTCGAGAGGTCGACGAGCGTGGAGGTGTCGATGTCGATGTTCCAGAAACCGGCGGCGATCGCCTCGCCGATGAGGTCGCGGATGGCCTGCAGCTCGTGCTCGCGGGTCTTGGGGTCGGCGTACTTCTTGGCGTTCACCTGGAAGTGGTCGCCCTGGATGAACACGGGCCACTTCCAGCCCTCGCGCAGCGCGGCGGCCAGCACGCAGGGCGCGTACTCGCCCGGGCGCTGGAAGGTGTAGCCGATCTCGCTGCGGGCGATCTCGAAGACCATCGCGGCGCAGTCGTTCTTCTGCGCCACGCGGAACATCGCGCGCGCGAAGTCGTAGGTCATGCAGCGCACGTTGACGGCGGGCACGGTGAAGCCGTGCAGCTCGCCCCGGCCCCGGGCCGCGTACAGGTCGTGGATGGAGGCCGGCTTCGCGCCCGTCGCCACGGCGGCGGCGGAGATGAGCGCGCGCGCCCCCTTCTTCACCTCGTCGTCGGGGGCGAAGACCGAGTTGAAGGCCAGCTCGTCCATGCGGGCGCTGCGCAGCGCGGCCGCGTCCTTCACGCGCAGCGGCTCCTTGCCGTCGTAGGCGACGGCGTCGTTCCAGCGGGCCGCGAGATCGGAGAGCGTCTTGTACTTTTCCATGGGGAACCTCGGGGAAGCCATCGGGGAAACGCGGCACATATAGGGCTGCTCCCAGCCCGCTGGCAAGGGCGCAGCTGCTATGCTCGGGACGCCGATGAGATTCCCGGCCTTTCCCGCCGCGGCGCTCCTGCTGCTGGCCGGCTGCTTTGCTTCTCACCCGGACGTCCCGGTCTCGGGCGGCGGGAGCGGCGGGCCGACGTGCGCCGCGCTCGGCAGCGCCTGTTCCCGAACACTCGCCTGCTGCAGCGGCGCCACCTGCCTGAGCGGACGGTGCGAGGCGGAAGGCGGCAACTCCAGCGGCGGCGCTGCCTCGGGAGGCCTGTCCGGTTCGGGCACCACCGGCGGGAGCGGCGCGGCGACCGGCACCGGCGCGGCGACCGGCAGCGGTGCGGGGGGCAGCACGGGCGCGGCGGCCACCAGCGGCGGCGCGAGCGGCGGCGCCTCGACCGGCGGCGGGCCCGGGGGGAGCAGCGGCACGGCCGATGCCGGCTGCGCCAACGGCAGCTGCACGGT
>DATJNL010000188.1:0-6503 GCA_035508175.1 Myxococcales bacterium | reverse complement strand
ACCGAACCGGTGTTCGGGTTCACATCCAAGTAGAGGTGGTGCTTGCAGGAGACGAAAAGACAAGGACGGGGGCCGTTGACGCAATCGGCCCGGGTCTTCGGTCGCAGCCGCTCGATCTGCTCCATGAGCTTGAGCTCTTCGGGATCGGGTCCTCCGGCCAGCCGCTGCCGCCGCAGATCGCGCGCCATCTCCTTGCGCGACATGGTCCTCGACCGGCTGCGCTCGTCGTCCTCGGAAAGTCCTTCGGGCGGGGCCGGCTCCAGGCTGTGCTTGCTGCTGTCCTTCATGGCGTCCTCCTCGAGGGGCGCGCGGCGGCTCTGCGGGTCGAGCCCCAAGGGCCCGGCGCCAGGCAGCTTACCTCATTCCTCCGACGAAGAGTCCTGGAACGAGCGCCCGCGAGCCTGCCCGCTGCTCAGGGCTGCAGCGTGCGCAAGTCGCCGCGGAGCACGACTCGGCCGGCCTCAGGCACATCGACCATGAAGCTGCGGCGGACGTGAGTATCGGAGTTCGTCAGGGTCACGCGGTGGCGCCCGGCAGGCACCGGGATCGCGGGCGCCGGCGACCAGCCGCGGTGGACGCCATCGACGAACACTTCGGCCCACGGGCGGAGATCGATGACCGCAAGGGTGCCGGGCTTGCGAGGTACGCGCTTGATTGAACGGTGGGCGATGCGCTCCGGCGGCAGGTGTGAGGTCGTCGCGGTCGGAGTCGGGGTCGCAGTCGCGGTCGGGGTCGGGGTCGCGGTCGCGGTCGCGGTCGCGGTCGCGGTCGGGGTCGGGGTCGCGGTCGGGGTCGCGGTCGCGGTCGGGGTCGCGGTCGGGGTCGCGGTCGGGGTCGCGGTCGGGGTCGCGGTCGCGGCCGGAGCTCTGGTCCGCATCGGACCGGAAACTGAAGCGACCCTCGCGATGAGGGCAACTGCGGCGGCGATGCCGACCGCGCTCGCGAGCACGCTCGTCCAGGCCCGCTTGCGGCCGCTCTTTCCGACCGAACCAGGCAGCTCGAGGCGAGGCGCCGTCTCCGGCAGCGTCGGCACCTCCACGACGACGGCATCCGGAGGCTGCGGCGCCGTCACGAGGGACGAAGTCACCTCGATTAGCGGCGCCGTCACCGGCGTCGGCGGCGTCGATGGCTCTTGAAAAACCGGTTCCATCATCCGCGGCGCTGCAGTCGGGAGTGCCAGGCGGGGTCCTGTCAGCCCGGCCAAATCCATCGCGGTCGCCGGCACGTCATTCGGGAACAGGCGGCGCAGCTCCCTGCCCAACTCCATCCCGTCGGCCAGGATCCGCCGGGTCACCCCCAACTCCGTCAGCGCCTTGGCCAGTTCCCGAGCGGTCTGGAAGCGCGCCCGCGGGTTGCGCGCCACGGCCCGGAGCACGATGCGGTCGAGCTCCTCGGGGACGTCTGGGTTCCACGTCGACGGCGGCGAGATCGCTTTGTCCAGGACCGCCTCACGCCGCTCCTTGTCGGTCGTTCCAGTGAAGAGGCGCTGGCCCGTCAAGGCCTCCCACGCGACGACCCCGAGCGAGAAGATGTCGGAGCGTTGGTCCACCGCGCCCCCGATCGCCTGCTCGGGCGACATGTACGCCACCTTCCCCTTGATGACGCCGCTCTGCGTCAGCGGCACGGCGCGCCGGATGCGGGCGATTCCGAAATCCGTGAGCTTCACCGCGCCGTCGAAAGACACCAGGATGTTCGAATGGCTGACGTCGCGGTGCACGAGCTCCAGCGGCTGCCCGTCGTCGCCGACCAGCCGGTGCGCATGATCCAGGCCTTCGGCCACCTGCTCCACGATTCGCAGCGTGTAGCCGATACCGAGCCGCGCGGAGCGATCCTCGCGGAGGCGCTCCATGATCGACTTCACGTCTTTGCCCTGAACCAGCTCCATCGAGAGGTAGAGGAGTCCGTCGTGGGCCTCGAAGCCGTAGACGTGAACCAGGTTCGCATGGTTGAGGCGAGCATTGATCTTCGCTTCCTCGACGAACATGCGCTCGAACTCCGCCTCGCCCTGGACTCGGGCCCGAATGATCTTGAGCGCCACCTCGCGCTCGAAGCCACGGGCCCCCATCTCGCTCGCGCGGTAGAGCTCGCCCATACCTCCCTGCGAGAGACGAGCGAGAATGCGGTACTTGCCGACGACCTCCCCGGCCTCCACTGATCACCCCTCCAGGCGGAACAGCCTTTCGGCGTTGGCCGCTGACCGTTGAGCTATCTCCTCCGGTGCCAAGCCCTTGACCTCGCCAATCTTCTGAGCCACCAGCGAGACGTGCGCCGGCTCGTTGCGCTGGCCGCGGAATGGGACCGGGGTGAGCCAAGGGCTGTCGGTCTCGACCAGCAGTCGATCGAGTGGGATCGCGGCTACGGCCTCCCGGAGCGACCCGGCGGTCTTGAAAGTGACGATCCCGGAGATGGACAGGTACAACCCGAGCGCCAGATAATCCTCCGCGGCCTGGCGGTCCTCGGAGAAGCAGTGCACGACGGCGCCGGGCCCACTCCCAATCCCCGAGGCGCGGAGAATCGCGAGACAATCCGCATGGGCCTCCCTCAGGTGCACGGTGGCCGGCTTCCCCACCGCGGCGGCGAGCTGAAGCTGTCGTTCAAAAGCGGCCCGCTGCGCCTCGCGGGGCGAATGGTCGTAGTGGTAGTCGAGGCCCGTCTCCCCCACTCCGACCACGTCCGGTCGAGCGACCAACTCGGCAAGCTTCTCCCAGTCTGCCTCGGGCACGCGCGCGCAGTCGTGGGGGTGGACGCCCACCGTCGGGAACGCGAACCCGGCTTGGTCGCAGGCCACTTCCAGAGCGCGGCCAAAGTCGCCCGGAGCTCGCCACAGGCCAATCACGATCAGCTTCCGCAGGCCCGCCGCGCGTGCGCGCGTCACGACTTCGCCGCGGTCGGCGTCGTATTCGGAGCCGTCGATGTGGCAGTGGGAATCGATCAGCGTCATGACTCAGCGGACCCTGGTGCCGGGCGGCACCGAGGGTGGCAGCTCCACCAGTGCCAGCGCCTTCCCTTCGCCCGCAGCGAGCAACATGCCGTGTGAGCGGATGCCCCGGATGGTCTTGGGCGCCAGGTTGGCCACGACCACGACCCGTCGGCCGGTCAGCTGCGCCGGCGTGAACCCCTCGGCGATTCCAGACGCGATCTCGCGGGGACTTGCCTCGCCCAGGTCCACGGACAGCCTCAAGAGCTTCGTCGCGCCCGGCACGGCGGTCGCCGAGAGGACGACACCGCACCGTAGATCCAGGGTCGAAAAGGTCTCGAGCGTGACCTCCGCTGGGCCCTGCAAAGCTCCAGAAGCGCCGGGGGTCCCCGCGACGACGGCCAACTCCTCGGGCAGCAGCGCCTCGGCAGCCTTCACCTCGATACGGGACACGAGGGGCGCGCCATCGAGCACACGCCCTTCCTTGATCCAGGGCGTGGGTAGTGGTTTCTCGGCCAGGCGCAGGTCCGCGAGCCTCGCATCCGTCCGGCCGAGTTGCCGGAGTACCTCCGCCGACACTTTTGGCACGACGGGCGAAAGCAGGACGGCGCAGGCAAAGGCGAGGTTTGCCCCAAGCGAGAGATCCGCCTGGGCCTGCGCTTCCTCTGTGGCCCAGGGCTTGCGCTCCTGCAGGAAGCCATTCGCCAGGTCACCCGCCGCCACGATCTTCGAGACGGCGTCGCGAAAATCGACGGCCTCGTAAGCAGCGACGGCCTCTCGCAGACTCTCGATCGCCGCGGCCCAGACCGGATGCTCCGTGGCCGCGACGATGCGTCCGTCGAAGCGATTGCGGAGCAGGCTGAGCGTTCGATGGAAGAAGTTGGCAAGGTTGTTCACGAGTTCGGCGTTCACGCGGTGCCGAAAGTCCTGCACGTTGAGGTCGATGTCGCTCGGCTCGGGTGTCAGGTTGGCGGCGAAGTAGTAACGGAGGTGCTCCGCTGAGAGGCCGGGAACATCCAAGTACTCTCGCGCCGTCCGGATGCGGCCGCGGCTCTTCGACATCTTCTCGCCCCGGACGTTCAACATCCCGTGGACGACGATGCGGTGGGGGAGACGATAACCGGAGCCAGAGAGCATCGCCGGCCAGAACAGGGCATGAAAATAAATGATGTCCTTGCCGATGAAGTGCCATATCTCGCCGTCGCCGCCCGGTTGCCAGACCGAGGCCCAGGACGCAGGTGTATTGGAAATGTAGCCGATGGGCGCATCGAGCCAGACGTAGAAGAACTTGTTCTCCTCGTTGGGGATCGGAAAGCCGAAGTAGGGGCCATCCCGAGAGACGCACCAATCTTGGAGCTTCTGGTCTAGCCAGCCGCGCAGGAAGTTTCGAACCTGGGGATCCAGGACCGGCTCGGCCGTGCCGGCGGCGATGCCCTCGAGCAGCGCCCGAAAATGCTCGAGCTGGAAGAAATAGTGCTGAGATGGACGACGCACCGGCGGCGTGCCGCAGATGGCGCAGCGCGGATCTTTGAGGTCCGTCGGAGCGTACGTCGACTTGCAGTTCTCGCAGACGTCGCCGTACTGATCGGCGGCGCCGCACCTGGGGCAGACACCGCGTACGAACCGATCCGGAAGAAAGCGCCGATCGTTCTCGCAGTAAGTCAGCTCGATGGCCCGGCGCACGACGTGCCCGCCGGCCTTGAGCCGCTCGAAGATCTGGTTCGCGATGCGCTCGTTCTCCGGAATGTTCGTGCTGCCATACGCCGAAAAGTCGATCTCGAAATCGGCGAAATCGCGCCGGTGCCCCTCTCCGACCCGGGCGACCAGATCCTCCGGTGACAGCCCTTGCTTGCGGGCATTCAGCTCGATGGGCGTCCCGTGTGTATCGTCGGCGCACACGTACGCCACCTCGTGTCCCGCGAGTTTCTGGAACCGCACGAAAACGTCGGTCTGTATGTACTCGACAAGATGGCCGAGATGGATCGGCCCGTTCGCGTACGGCAGCGCGCTCGTAACCAGGAGCCTGCTCATCCTTTCCCTCCAATCGCCGCGGCCAGCCTGACGAGCCAGGTGCGCCCGTCCATTCCGCGCTTGAGGCCGATGTCCGCCTCTGCGCAGAGCAGCAGGGCGCGGGCCAGCTCGGTCCGGCGGTATTTCAGAGAAGCCTCGGCCCGCTTGAATGCGCGGAACGGGTGCTGGGCCTTTCGCCCTGCCCGCCGATCCGCTTCTGCGATGCGGGGCAACACTCGCCGCTCGAACTCCTGGAACGACATGCCCCGTTGCGCGCCCTGATCGGCCAGCTGGGCCCGGGTCGACAGGAGACCGCGGACGCTCGCAGCCAACCCAGCCAGGATCTTGAGGGGCGCGGCACCGAAGGCCAGCTCGCCGTCGATGGCGACCAGCAGGCCCCGCTCGTCCCGCGCTTCGAGGGCATTCGTGAGAGCGAAGTAGTCCTCCCCGGCGGACTGGGGCACGACGTCCAGCACGTCCTTCGCCTCGATCCGTTCGCGCGTCCCCACGTAGCTCGCGAGCTTCTCGAGCTCCGAAGCGAGGGCGCGCGCGTCCCCTCCCACCCGTGAGACCAGCAGGCGTGAGGCATCCGGTGCCAGCGCCTTGCCACGCGGAGCAAGAACCTCCCGCGCCAGCGCCGCCGCGTCCGCCTCCGGCCGCTTGCCCGGGCCGGCGGCCGGTTGAAGCGAGCGCCCGATCTCGAGCCCTCTTTCCCGACAGAGCTTTGCCACGGGAGAGACGGGATCGATCTCCTCGACGACCGCCACCAGGTGGTGGCCCGGCGGCAGCCCCGCCGCCAGCAGCTCTTCGAGCGCGCGGGTGTCGTTTTCCGGAATCGTCATGCTCTCGGCGGTGGCCAGCTCCAGAACGGCCGCCAGGATCTCCCCGTCGCCCGGCTTGAGCGGCAGCCCCGCCCGATCCCACTCCTCCTGCGAGCCGTGGCCCAGGTCCTCCAGGCTGAAGCCGGCCCGGCCCGCCATCGCGAGCACCCGCCGAGCCGCATCCCGACGCCGCCCCGCCCCCCAGAGCTCCCGCACCTTCGCCCAGGGATCACCACGCGCCGACTTCCGCGGTGCGAGGAACTCGGCGGGTTGCACCCAGACGACCTTCGTGCCGCGGAACATCGGGAGCGTCCGCAGCTCTTCTGCGACACGCCTGGGGCCTGCCGCCGAGTCGAGCGCCACCAGGTTCAGATCGCGGCTGCCGGCAGGAACCAAGGCCTCGGCGATCTCCTGAGCAGCGGTCCGGCACAGGTACTCGTCTCCATGGATGAGGTACACCTGCCGTGCTTTGCCGGCGCCGATCTCCGCGAGCGCCTGCTTGAGATCCCCACTGTCCTGGAGCTCGACGCCTTTCATCCGTGCGCGGTCCCCGCGACGCGAAGGAAGACCGCCTCGAGCTGGAGCCGAGGGGCGCCGTTACCCTCGATGGCCGCGATTCCCTGTCGCACCGCCTCGATCGCGTCGAAGAGCTCCGGCCGCCGGAGCCTTCCGGCCGAGCGCCGCAGATGGTCCATCCGATCGAAGTTCATGACGGAGCCCTCGTTCCCACTTTGAACGAGCAAGGCATCGCGGAG
>DATJNL010000187.1:0-2460 GCA_035508175.1 Myxococcales bacterium | reverse complement strand
AAGCGCTTGGCCAGCTCGTTGGTCAGTTTCGAATAGAACGACAGGTCGACCGTCGCCCCGGGTCCAATCACAAGTCCGATGCGGGCGTGCCGCCTGCGAATGGCCACTGCTGATCCGGCTGTCGGTGAGCTCATCGTATGCTCCAACGTTCAAGTCCGCCGGCGATGCTGGAGGGCGGTTCTCCTCTTAAGTGCGAGCTTGGGCAGCAACTCGCGCCCCCGGAGTCAGCGACAGGCAAGGGTAGCGCTTGAGCCTGACACCGAGAAACGGAGCACCTGCGTGCTACCTCGTTGTCGTTCTGGTTGTGGTTGCAGCCGTTGGTGGGGATATGGGGCGGCGCTGGTCCGGCGCCTCACTCCCCCTCCTCCTCATCCCGCAGCCCTTCCCGCTCCAGCCCATGCTCCGCGATCTGCCGCTGCAGCGTCGTCCGCTCGATCCCGAGCTCCGCCGCCGCCTTCGAGCGGTTCCCGCGGTTGCGTTGCAGCGCGGCGCGGATGGCGAGGAGCTTCAGCTCGTCGAGGCTGAGGCCGCGCTGCAGGATGCTGTCGGTGAGCGGCGGCGGGGGCTCAGCGGTGGTGTCGAAGGCGAGGTCGTCGACGCGCAGGTGCTCCCCTTTCATGAGGCACAGCGTGCGCGTCACCATGCCGCGCAGCTCGCGCACGTTGCCGGGCCAGCGGTGGGCCTTGAGGCGCTCCACCACGGCGGGGGTGAGCACGGGGCACATCTCGCTGGTCGTGAACTCGCGCGCGAAGTGGTCCCACAACAGGGGCACGTCGCCGAGGCGCTGGCGCAGCGGGGGCACCTCGAGGGGCAGCGTGTTGAGGCGGTAGAGGAGGTCTTCGCGGAAGCGGCCGGTGCGCGCGAGGGCGGCGAGGTCGCGGTGGCTGCCGGCCACGAAGCGCACGTCCACGTGCAGCGGCTTCGAGGCGCCCACGGGGAGGATCTCGCCGCTCTCCACGGTCCTCAAGAGCTTTACTTGGAGGTCGGGCGGCATGTCGCCGATCTCGTCGAGGAAGAGCGTGCCGCCGTGGGCGGCGGCCACCAGGCCGGTGCGGTCGGCGTCGGCGCCGGTGAAGGCGCCCTTCTCGCTGCCGAACAGGGTGGAGGCGAGCAGCTCGGGCGTGAGGCCGGCGCAGTTGATGGGCACGTAGGGCCCCGCGGCGCGCGGGCTGCGGCGGTGGAGGGCGCGGGCCACGAGGTCCTTGCCGGTGCCGGTCTCGCCGTGGATGAGCACGTTGCCGGAGGCGGCGGCGATGGCGAGGAGCCGCTCGAACATCCGCAGCATGCCGGGGTCCTGGGTGACGATGCCCTCGAAGGCGGCGGCCTCGCGCTCGGCCTCGGGGAGCGACGCGGAGACCCACAGGTCGTGGCTGCCGGCGCGGATACGCTCGCCCAACGGGAGCGTCACCTCCTGGAAGCGCAGGCCGCGAGCGTAGAGGCCGTTGGTGCTGCCGAGGTCGGCGGCGAAGAGCAGGTCGCCCTGGCGCGTGACGCGGCAGTGCTGCGCCGAGGCGAGCTTGTCGCCGCGCAGCTGCAGGCCGCACTGGGAGCTCGTGCCCACCTCCACCGGCTGGCTCCCCAGCTCCACGCGCACGGCCTCGCCGCCGGTGGGCCGCTGCGCCGAGAGCCAGAGCTTCTCGGGGAGCGCCGCGGAGCGGGCCGCGGGGTTCACCTCCGTGCGCACCGCGGAGGCGCGGTCGGCCGGCTCCGCCAGCTCCACGTCGTGGAAGTGCGCGCGGAAGGCGCCCAGGTCGATGTAGTCGCGGTCTTTCAGCCAGGCCGTGGCGACCGGCTTGCCGTTCACGCTCGTCTGCTTGCCCGAGCGGTCGTCGAAGCGGTAGCGGCCGTCTTCCCAGAGGATGACCCCCTGGTGGCGCGCGAGCGACTTGTCGGGGAGCGAGAGGTCGCAGTTCGGGCTCTTGCCGAGGAGCACCGGCTCACGGCCCAGCCGGTAGTGCATCAGCTCCGCCCCGCGCCGAAACAGCACCACGAACGCCATTGGAACCCCAAGAAGAGATGTCTTGTGACCTATCACGAATTGCTCGCTTCTCGCCAGAGCCCTCGATAGCGAAAAGGGCCGGCCCCTCGCGGAGCCGGCCCTTCCCGTGCTGCCCTGCTTGTTGCTGCTACCCGGCGCTCGAGCCGCTCGCGGTGGAGCCGCCCGGGGTGCTGCCCGCGGGCGCGGTGGCGACCGACGGGGTGTTGAGGGCCGGCGGTGAGGCTGCCACCGGGGTGCCGCTCGCGCTGCTCCCGCTCACGGGGATGGGCGCCGGTGCGGTGGGCCCGCCCTTGGTCACGCCGACCAGGGGCTCTCCGTCCGGTCCCACCACCACCACGCCGGGGGCACCGGTCACGGTGACCGCGGCCTTCTGCGCCTTGCCCATCGTCCCGCGGGCCAGGCGGGTCTGCTCGGCCTTGGCGGCCGAGGCGGCCTTCTGCGCCGCCGTGCGCGCGGCCTTG
>DATJNL010000186.1:0-18157 GCA_035508175.1 Myxococcales bacterium | reverse complement strand
CCGCCCCAAGCCCTGCATGAACGGCTGGGGCCGCCGGCAGCTCACCGTCGATCCGGAAGGCCGCGTGCTTCCCTGTCCCACGGCCGGCGCCATTCCGGGCCTGCGCTTCGAGAGCGTGCGGGACCGGCCGCTCGGCGCCATCTGGGCCGAGTCCGAGGCCTTCAATCGGTTCCGCGGCACCGCCTGGATGCCCGAGCCCTGCCAGAGCTGCGATCGCCGCGACGTCGACTTCGGCGGCTGCCGCTGCCAGGCCGCGCTGGTCACGGGCGATCCCGCCGCGACCGATCCGGCCTGCGCGCTGTCGCCGCAGCGCCAGAAGCTCGTGGATCTCGTCGCCTCGGCAAGGGGCGCCGCGCCCGGCGACTTCGGCCCCAAGCTGCACGCGCTGCGCTACCGCGAGAACCCGCCGGCCTGATCCGGCTTGTTTCGCCCTTTCGAGCTCTTCGGGTGTCGGGATGCGAAGAGACGCGGGGCGGGGACGTGGATCTCGGCTGTGCGGGCGGCGGGAGGACGGCCCGTTCCCGCGCACCGATTCCGACGACGAGTGGCGCGGCTCGGCTGTGCGGGCGGGGGGAGGCCGGCCCGGCCCCGCGCGAGTTCCGTAGCGCGCCGCCCACGGGTCTCTCCCGTACCCTACGCGCGCGAGGACTGTCTGAGCGCCGGGGCGGGCCGGCCTCCCGCCGCCCGAAGTGCGCTGATCCGACGATTCTTCTAGGGACGACCGAGTCAGAGGCCGCTCGGCTGCGGCGGCGGCGCGCTGCTGGCCTGGTTGGCGTAGCTGCCGCGCCAGCGGCTCCAGGGCGCGTCGGGGGGTGGCCGTTGCTGCCCCGCGAAGTACGCGTCGACCGTGCCGCCGATGGTGTCGAACAGGAGGTCGGCGGTGTTGGTCAGGGTGAGCGCCGAGCCGGGAGGCTCGAGGCCGTAGAGGACGGGACTGAGGGTCACCGACCAGAGCTGGCCGCCGTCCGCGGTGGAGAGGGCGAGGAGCTTGGATTGCCCGATGTTGCTGGGCTGATCGCAGACCTCGCAGTAGGACCACGTCGCCACGAAGAGCTGCCCTTGGCCGAGGGCGGGGAACAGGAACGGCCCGGCGTTCGCAATCGGCGTGGTCCACAGGGGCGTCGTGCCATCGAAGGCGGCGACGGCGCCGGTCGGGGCGAAGTCCCCGGCGATCCCGGCGATGAACATGTCGCCCGCGCCGTCGAGAACGGCGCTCGGCGGCCCGCTGAAGGGCGTGGGGCGCACGGATTCGAGTGATCCGCCGTCCAGCGCCCAGATCGACGCGGTCGAGACCTCGACGATCCGATCGGTGCCGACCGCCAGCACCGGCTCGGTCGTGCCCAGGGGCAGCGCGAAACGCGAATTGCCGGCGGGGTCGTACGACCACAGGGCGGGGCCGGGGCCTCCGGCGTCCGGGGCGAACAGGCAGATGGCGTCGCACTCGACGTCCGCATAGACGTAGGCGTTGCCGTCCAGATCGGCCACGAGCGGGGAACCGAACGAGGTCACGTTCTCCGGTGGCAAGAGCTTCGCCCAGGCGACGGTACCGTCGGCGAGCACCGCCGCTAGGAAAGGCTGGGGCTGGAGATCGGCGCCGACGTCGTATGTCAGGACGCCCGAGACGTAGATGGGCCCTTTGGGGGACAGCGCGAGATCCGAGAGCGTGACCACGGCCGGCAGGGCGCTGCCGCCGTCGCCGCCCCCGATCAGCGCCGGCAGCAGGTCGACGTTCCACAGCACCTGCCCGGTGTCGCGGAACAGCGCGACGAGGTGGTTGCTGGCAGGGTCGAGGAACACGAGCTCCTGGCCGTCCAGGAGGAGCTGCTGCACTCCCAGCCAGCTCGCGTTCTGCCAGCGAAGGTTGCCGCAGGAATCCAGTGAGGCGAGGCTCGCCACCTCGGGATCCGCGTAGGATCCCGGCGACGCGGTGAGGTAGCTGTTGCCCAGCTCGTCGGCCGCGGCCACGGCGATCGACGTGTAGCGCGGGATCTGCGCCCCGGCATCGAGGACGGGCGGCCAGCTCCAGCGGAGCTGCCCGGGCTGCTCGGCGTCGGCCGTGGGGCTGTCGCACTTGCCGCCGTGGCACTCGGCGTCGTTCACGCAGGGCTCCCACCAGAGCTTGCAGGGGAAGCCGTCCGGCACGGGCGTGCCGATGCACTGGCCGAGGACGCAGATCTTGGCGGTCTGGCAGCTCTCGTCGTTCGAGCAGGGCGTGCCGTTGGGCGCGGTCTCGGAGGCGCAGCCGTGGGTCGGATCGCAGTAGTAGATCTGGCAGGGATCCGTGCCGGTGCACTGGCCGCTCTCGTCCTGGTGCACGCAGCCCTGGCCGGGGACGCAGGCGTCGAGCGTGCAGGCGTTGTCGTCGTTGCAGTCGCGCGGGGCGCCGAGGCATTGCCCGCCCAGGCACTGGGCGTCTTGAAGGCAGTCGAGCCCCGCGTCGCAGGCCGCGCCGTCGCCGAGGGGCGTGCGCACGCAGACGCCGGCGTCGGGGTCGAAGGCAGCGGCCTGGCACTGGGCCTCGGGCGCGCAGGCAGGCCACGCGAGGCCCTGGCCCGAGAGCGCGACGTCGGCGCTGCCCTCGTCCCAGGCCACGTGCGCCGTGGCCGAGGCGGAGCCTGCGGCGGTCGGAGCGAAGACCACCGGGATCGCCACGTCCGCGCCCGGCTCCACCGCGAACGTCGGGCCCGCGGGCGTCGAGAACGGGCCCTGGGGGAGCGTGACCGTGACCGTCTCCGCGGCCGTGCCGGTGCTCACGACGTGGAGGGTGCCGCTGGCGGTCGCCTGCACGTACACCGAGCCCAGGTCGAGCGCCGTGGGAGCCACCGAAAGGCTCACCGAGAGCGGCTGTACGTCTCCCGGCACGTTGCGACAGGCGGCGAGCAGCAACCCAGTGACCACGATGGCTCGACGCACGGACGCTCCTCCCGGCCGCGCGGCGGCGGCGAGGGGAGCGACGAGCAAGCGACGGGCCAGCGGCAGCTTCCCGTGATGACGGGTGGTTGTGCACGCCACCGCCTTCAGAACTTCACGCGAACATCAGAAATCCGCCGGGCGGCGGCGTCAGGGCTGCGCGGGCGCCGCCGAGCTCGCCTGGTTCGCCGCGTTGCCGCGCCACCGGCTCCAGGGCGCATCGGCGGGAGGGCGCTGCTTGCCCGCGAAGTAGGCGAAGACCGCGCTCCCTGGCGACAGGATCAGGTTGGCCGTGGCGGTGAGCGTAAGGGTGAGCGGCCCGGGAGCGGCGTCGAGGTTCGCGGTGGGCGCGGTCCACAGCACGTTGCCGCTGGCCGCGTCGAAGGCGGTCAGCTCGCTGGCCTGCCCGAAGATCTGCCCCTCGCCCAGGGCGAGGCCGCAGGGATCGCCGGGATCGCTCCAGGGGGTCTGCCACAGCGGCGTGGCGCCGCCGGCGGCGAACAACTCCAGTTGGCCCCCGGCCCAGCTGGAGCTGCCTGCGGTGAAGATGGTGCCCTGGCCGTCGATGAGGACCTGGGGGGCCAGGTCGGTCGGTCCCTGAACCATGGCTCCGAGGTAACCGCCGTCCAGGGCCCATTCGTCGCCCGTCACGACCTCGACGAGCCGATCGGCGCCGGCGGCGAGCACGGGCGTTCCCGTTGCGATGGGTAGCGAGAAGCGCGGGTTGCCGCCGGGATCGTACGACAGGATCGACGGGTGGAGCGGGTCGCCGGAGAAGAAGTAGGCGTTGCCCGAGCGATCGGCGACGAGCGGAGTCCCGAAGGCGGCCGGCGCCGCGCCGCCGGGCGAGACGGTCTGGAACCAATCCAGGTTGCCATCGGGCAGGATCGCAGCCAGGAAGGGCCAGGCGCCGCCGCTGCCGTCGAAGCCGATGCCCGAGACGTAGATCGGCCCGGACGGCGACAGCGCCAGATCCGAGATCGCGACGCTGGGGAGCATCTCCTCGTCGGCCCCCGGAACGGGTGGGACCCAGCGCGACAGATCGAGCTGCCAGAGAAGCTGTCCCGTGTCTCGAAACAAGGCCGTCAGGTCGCCGAAAGCATCGATCAAGACGAGCTCTTCGCCGTCGAGGAGCATCTGCGTCACGCCGGGATAGGCAGGGCTCTCCCAGCGGAGCCGGCCGCAGGCGTCGAGCGACGCGAGGTCCGCGGACGCGTTTCCGCATTCCCACGGGCAGTTCGCGCCCAGGCATTCGGGGCAATTCTGCAAAGGGTTGCCGCCCGCAGCAGCCAGGTACACGTTACCGAGCTCGTCGACCGTCGATGGGGTGATCGCTCCGCCGGCATCGGGTTGCCAGCGCCAGCGGAGCTGCCCCGGCTGCTCGGCGTCGGCCGTGGGGCTGTCGCAGGCGCCGGCCTGGCAGGTCGCATCGCTCACGCACGGCTCCCACCACAGCTTGCAGGGGATCCCGTCCGGCACCGGCGTGCCGATGCACTGCCCTTGCAAGCAGATCGTCGCGGTCTGGCAGCTCTCGCTCGAGGCGCAAGGGGTGCCGTTCGGCGCAGGGCTCGAGACGCAACCCTGCGCGGGATCGCAGGCGTAGATCTGGCACGGGTCGCTGCCCGTGCACGCGCTCTGGGGCTGGTGCACGCAGCCCTGGCCGGGGACGCAGTAGTCCAGCGTGCAGGCGTTCGCGTCGTCGCAGTCGAGCGGCTGGCCGAGGCACGCGCCGGCCTGGCAGACGCCGCTCTGCAGGCAATCGAGACCGGCGTCGCAGGCGGTGCCGTCGGCCAGGGGGGCGCCGGCGCATGCCCCCGCGTCGGGGTCGAAGACGCTGCGTGCGCACGGGCCGGCCGCCGGGCAGGCGGGCCACGCGAGGCCCGTGCCCGTGAGCGCGACCGGCGCGCTCCCCTCGTCCCAGGTGAGCGTGACCGTCGCCGAGGCGGGGCCGGCGGCCGTGGGCGAGAAGAGGACCGGAATGCTGGAGGTGGCGCCGGGCTCCACGGAGAAGGCGGGGCCGCCGCGGAGGGAGAACGGGCCGGATGACAGCGTCGCCTGGATTGTCACTTCGGCCGTCCCGCTGCTCTTCACCAGGATGGTGCCGGTGGCCGTTCCGTCGACCCAGGCCGAACCGAGGTCGAGCGAGGCGGGAGAGATCGCGAGCTGCTCGGTGAGCGGCTGGACCGTCCCGGAGGATCCATGACAGCCGCCGAGAAGGACGAGGCAACTGCCGACCCAGCTCGAGCGCATCCCGGGGGCCTCCCGGTGGCTGGTCTATCGCAAGGGGATGCCGCCCGCAACGGCGCCGGGCTCAGTCGGGGTCGATCGCGTCCTGCAGCTCGACCTCGTCGGTCGACGCGGCAACCTCGCTCGCGGCGCGGGCGTTGCTGGGGTCCGCCCGGTGAGCGGCCTGGAACTCCATGCGGGCGCCCGCCTCGTTGCCGGCCCGGCGATCGCGCAGCGCTGCGGCCACGTGGAGCAGGCCGAGCTTCTGCCGGACCGCGGCGGGGAGCTTGTGCCCGCTGGCGGCCTGCGCGCTCTCGAAGTCGTGGATGGCCTGGGCCTCGTCGTGCCGGCGGAGGGCATCGGTTCCCTGGGCGATCAGGGCGGCCGCGGCAGGACCGAGGGAGGCGTCGGCCGGCGTGGCGCTGCGCGGAGCGACGCGCGCGGCGCGGCGAAGGTGCGCCCTCGCCTTGTGCTTCGCGTGCGCGATCCTCTTCGCGGCGTGCTTCACCGCCCGCGGCGTCGCCTGAGCGACCGGCGGAGCGGCGACGGCCGGGACCGCGGCAGCCGGGGCCTCTGAAGGAGGCATGGCCACCTCGACTGCCACGGGGGCCGTGGCGATGGGGACCGCGGGCACCACCACCTTCACCGGCGCGGCCTGCGCGACGATGGGCGCCGTGCGGACGGTCACCGGCGCGTGGGGCGGCCCCGCCGGCAGCAGCCTCGAGATGAGGGCCGCCGACAGGGCCGCCGAGCCGACGAACGCGAGCAGCTTGTCGAGGTGGGCCTCGAGCCAGCCGCGCGTGTCCTCGTCGAACGGCGCCTCGGCGAGCAGCTCGTCCACCGGCGGCACCGGCCGCAGGAGGGTCCGCTGCTCGCTCCGGGCCACCGGAGGAAGGCGTCTCGGAAAGATGGCTGCCGTTTGCGACATGCCTTCCGATCGAAGCAAGAGGTGGACCAGCTGCAAGCGCCTGGATTCACGATACGGCAGGCGGCAGAAATGGAGCAGCTGGGCGCCGTTGGAGCATCCACGCACCACCTCCGAGCGCTGGCGTCCCTCCGGGCTCTCTTGTATGGTCCCCGACCCATGGCCGTGCGGATCTTCAACACCCTCACCGGCGAGAAGCAGCCGCTCGAGCCGCTGCGGCCACCCGCGGTGGGCATGTACGTGTGCGGGCCGACGGTCTACGACATGAGCCACGTGGGCCACGCGCGGGTGTACGTGGCCTTCGACGTGGTGGCGCGCCACCTGCGGCGCCGCGGCTACCGGCTCACCTACGTCCGGAACTTCACCGACGTCGACGACAAGATCATCAAGCGTGCGCACGAGCTCGGCCAGAAGCCGTCGGACGTGAGCGAGCGCTTCATCCGGGAGTACCTGACGGACATGGCGGCGCTGGGCGTGCGGCGCGCCGACGTCGAGCCCAAGGTGACCGAGCACATCCCCGAGATCGTCGCGCTGATCGAGAAGCTGGTGGCGCGCGGCCTCGCCTACCCGGCGGCGGGGGACGTCTATTACGCCGTGCGCCTCTTCCCCGACTACGGCAAGCTCTCCCGCCGCAACCTCGACGACCTCAAGGCGGGCGCGCGCGTCGAGCCCGGCGAGCAGAAGCGCGACCCGCTCGACTTCGCGCTGTGGAAGGCGGCGAAGCCCGGCGAACCGCAATGGCCCTCGCCGTGGGGGCCGGGGCGCCCCGGCTGGCACATCGAGTGCTCGGCGATGAGCGAGAAATACCTCGGCGAGAGCTTCGACATCCACGCGGGCGGCAAGGACCTCGTCTTCCCGCACCACGAGAACGAGATCGCGCAGAGCGAGGGCGCGAGCGGCAAGCCCTTCGCGCGGATCTGGATGCACAACGGCTTCGTGACGCTGGACCAGGAGAAGATGTCGAAGTCGCTCGGCAACTTCTTCACCATCCGCGACGTGACCGCGAAGTTCGAACCCGAGGCGCTGCGACTCTTCCTGCTCTCGACGCACTACCGGAGCCCCATCAACTTCTCCGACCAGGCGCTCGGAGAGGCCGAGCGGCGGCTCGACTACTTCTACGAGACGCTCGCCAAGGCCGACGCGCTCCTGGCCGGCGCGACTCCCGAGCCGGAGCCCGCGACCGCCGAGTCGGTGACCGCCGCCTTCGACGAGGCGATGGACGACGACTTCAACACGCCCGGGGCGCTGGCGGCGCTCTCCGAGCCCTTGAAGAAGCTCAACGAGCTGACCGAGCGGCCGGGGAAGGCCGCGCAGCGGCAGGAAAGCCAGTCGATCGCGGCGGCGCTCCTGCGCGCGGTGCGCGAGGCCGGGGCGGTGCTCGGCCTGTGCGAGCGCCCGCCTCCGGAGTACCTCGCCGAGCGGCGCGTGCACCTCGCCGCGCGCAAGCAGCTCGACGTGGCGCGCGTGGAGGCGCTCATCGGCGACCGCGCCTCGGCCAGGCGGGCGAAGGACTTCGCGAAGGCCGACGCCATCCGCGGCGAGCTGGCCGCGCTCGGGGTGGAGATCATGGACGGGCCGGCGGGCACGAGCTGGAAGATCGCGGGGTAGATCATGAAGGACGACCGTCGGCCGTCGCGGAGGCAGGTGCGCGTGTGGCTCGCCACGGTGCTCGAGCCGCTCGGGGCGGCGCTGCGGCTGGAGGCCGAGCGCGGCGAAGGCGGCCGCTGGACGTTCCGCGCGGCGGGTCGGGACCTCGAAGGCCTTCGCGAGG
Source organism: Myxococcales bacterium (assembly GCA_035508175.1). Taxonomy (GTDB): domain Bacteria; phylum Myxococcota; class Myxococcia; order Myxococcales; family JAKAPL01; genus DATJNL01. Next base: position 10,325 of record DATJNL010000186.1, on the reverse strand, counting down.
TCGAGCGGCTGGTGCCGGCTCGCTTTCTGCCGAACCTCGAGCAGCTCTGGCGGCACCGCGCCGGCCAGCGACAGCTCGCGGCGCGGCACGACCGCTCGCTGCGCTACCTGCGCGAGACCTGCCGGCGCGCCTTCGACGCGCTCGTGCAGTCCGAGGGTCTCGCGCAGCTCGCCGGCGATTCCGCGCGGCTGCCGGCGCTCGCCGAGCTGATCCTGAACGGCGAGCGCGCCGCACCGGCCGAGGAGGCCTTGCGCGATCTCTGGCCGGCGCGGACCGACGAGCTGCTGGCGCTGCGCGAGCTGCCGGCGGTGGCCGACGAGCTGCGCCTCGCGGAGAGCGCCGGGAAGAGCTTGCACGCCGCGGTCTGCGCGCTCCTCGAAGACGTCTCGCAGGTGCAGGGGCAGCTCGCGGACGAGTACCGTCTGCCGCCCGTCGATCCGGCCGAGGACGCGGTTCCGGAGGCAACGCCCGCGCACGCGCGGTGACAGGCAGGCGCCGCCGCTCATTTGATCTCGGAGTGTTCTCGTGAGACGCTCAGAGGTCGCAGGAGGCCGACCATGGGCGTTCGACGGTATTCCGGCAGCATGGTGGCGGTGTTCCTGGCGTTTTCGTTCGGCTCGGCTTGCAACTGCGGCTCGCCGGCGAAGGGCGCCTCGGACGCGGGCGACGGTGGGCACGCGACGTCGGGCACGGGCAGCTCGGGCGCCACCGCGGGCGGGGGCGGCTGCGGCCTGGTCACCTGCGCCTCGGCCAAGGCGAATTGCGGCGCCCTCGGCGACGGCTGCGGCGACATCATCCAGTGCGGCACCTGCCCCGCGGGCCAGAGCTGTGGCGCCGCCGGCCCGAACGTCTGCGGCGGCGGTGCCACGGGTGGGTCGGCGGGCTCGGCCGGCGGCTCCGGCGGCTCGGGCGGAGCACCCTGCACCGGCCTCTGCACCCAGCAGGTCGCGTGCAGCGGCGGCGGCACGACCTCGCTCAGCGGCACCGTGTACGCGGCGACGAATCCCGCCAACGGCTTCGGCAACCCGGATCCGCTGCCGAACGTGCTCGTCTACGTGCCCAACGGCACCGTCGAGCCGTTCACCGAGGGCGTCACCTGCGACGCCTGCGGCGCCCCCGTGACCGGCGATCCGCTGGTGAGCACGGTGAGCGGCGACGACGGCACCTTCACGCTCGACAACGTGCCGGCGGGCAGCAACATCCCGCTGGTGATCCAGATCGGCCGCTGGCGCCGCCAGATCACCATCCCCACGGTCACGGCGTGCACCAACACCCAGCTCACGCCCGACCAGACGCGCATGCCCCGCAACCACACCGAGGGCGACATCCCGCTCATCGCCATGGTCACCGGCAGCGTGGACTCCATCGAGTGCGTGCTGCGCAAGATGGGCATCGACGACAGCGAGTTCACCACGCCCTCGGGCGGCGGCCGGGTGCAGATCTACGTGGGCAACGGCTCGACCGACGCGACCAGCTCCGCGCCCGGCGAAGAGAGCCTCGTGAGCAGCCCCACCACGCTGGGCGACTACGACCTCGTCGTCTTTGCCTGTGTCGGCAGCGAGCAGCAGCAGGCGCAGGCCGACCAGCAGAACGTCATCGACTACGCGAACGCCGGCGGACGGGTCTACGCGACCCACTACAGCTACGTGTGGCTGTTCAACGACACGCCCTTCTCGGGCACGGCGGACTGGGACGTGAACAAGGGAACGCAGACCGGTCCCGAGAGCCTCGACATCAACACGTCGTTCTCGCGCGGCGCGCAGCTCGCCCGCTGGCTGCAGGTGGTCGGCGCCTCCACGACCTACGGCGTGATCCCGCTGGGTGTCTTGCGGAACGACTTCACGGCGTCGGTGCCACCCTCCGAGACGTGGCTCTACTGGGACGGCGGGACCCCTGGGGGCGGGGGCAACGGCGGCTTCACGGGCGGTCACACGGGGGGTGGCAACGGCGGCGGGGGCGGCGACACGACCTGGGACGGTCCGGTGCACTACACGTTCGACACCCCGGTCGGCGCGGATCCCTCGGCCCAGTGCGGCCGCGTCGTCTTCAGCGACTTCCACGTCGAGAACAACAACGGCGACACGGGCAGTGTTTTCCCGGCCGAGTGCGGAAGCGCGGCGCCGATGACGCCCCAGGAGAAGGTGCTGGAGTTCATGCTCTTCGATCTCTCCTCCTGCGTGCTGACGAGCACCCCCACGGGGAGCTGCGTGCCCCAGACCTGCTCGCAGCTCGGCTACAACTGCGGCATGGCGGGCGACGGCTGCGGCGGCACCATCGACTGCGGCGGCGGCAGCAGCTGCTTCGAGGGCGCCAACTGCGGCTGCGGCGATGGCGGCACGTGCGGCGGCGCCGGCCAGGCGAACGTCTGCGGCACGTCACAGCAGTTCCACTGACGGCCCTTTCGCTACGCGACGTCGATCACGCGCTCCGCGAGGAGCTGCTGGATGATCGTCAGCGCGGCGGCCCGCGGCAAGCCGCTCACCTGCACGAGCTGGGAAGGCGTCAGCGCGCAGCCCGTGAGCCTCGAGGCCACGAACGCTTGCTGTGGCGTGAGCACGGGCGGCGGGCGGCGGGCGGGGAGCAGCCGCAGCCTCGGCGCCGACTTCGAAGCACCCGGGCGGGGCTCCGCCTTTTGAGCCGGCAGCGGCGTGGCCCGGAGCTGCCGCGCCACCTCCGTCAGCCGGGAGAGGCAGTCCGACATCGTCGGCGGGCGGTCGTCGGGGTGCTTGGCGAGCGATTGCCGGATCAGCGCCCGCAGCGCCGCCGGCAGCCGCGCGGTGCGGAGCTCGGGCACCGGCGCGCTCTGGTGCTTCAAGAGGACCTGCACCGGGTTGACGTCGGTGAACGGCGGGCGACCCTCCAGCATCTCGTGGAGGAGGACGCCGAACGCGTAGATGTCCGAGCGGTGGTCGACGGGGCGCCCGCCCGACTGCTCCGGTGACATGTACTCCGGCGTGCCCAGGATGAGGCCCAGGCGGGTCAGTCCCTGCGGCCCGGCCGCGACCTTCGAAACGCCGAAGTCGAGCACCTTGACGATCTCGACGCCGTCGCGCGGCACGAGCATGATGTTGTCCGGCTTCAGATCGCGGTGGATGATCCCGGCGGCGTGCGCCGCCTCCAGCGCCCGGGCCACCTGCCAGGCGATCTTGAGGGCCCTCGAAGGTGACAGCGGGCCCTCGGCGTGCAGCGCCTGCGCGAGCGAGCGGCCGCGCAGCTCCTCCATCACGAGGTAGGCCTGGCCGTCGCCCGTCCAGCCGAAGTCCGTCACGTCGACGATGTTCTCGTGGCCGATGCGGCCGGCCGCGATGGCCTCGTTGTGGAAGCGCGCCGCCTGCTCGGCGTCCTCGCAGAGGTCGGCGCGCAGGAGCTTCATGGCCATGCGCTTGCGCAGGAGCACGTGCTCCACCGCGTAGACCGCGCCCATGCCCCCTTCGCCGAGCTTCTCCAGCACGCGGTAGCGATCGAGCGTGCGCCCGATCAGGGGATCCCCCGCGCCCGGCCCGATCGCCCGCTCTCCCGCCCGATCGTCCATCGGGCAGAGATAGGCTCCGCCAGTCCGAGCCGGAAGAGGTCCGCTCCGGCGGGCCGGTCTCGAATGGGTGGCCCCGTGCGGCCCACGCAGGACTTCCCGTGGAGCCGGGCCGACCAGGGACTGCTCTGCTATGGTGTCGGCATGGGGACCTATCGGGCGGTGGTGCTCGCTCATCGGGGCGGGGTGGAGGGGCTGCAGACGGTGGAGTTGCCCCTCGAGGAGCCCGGGCCCGGCGAGGTTCGCGTCGCCGTCCGGGCCGCCGGGGCGGGGGGCACCGACCTCCTGATGAGGCGGGGCCTCTATCCCGGCGCCCCGCGAATGCCCTTCGTGCTCGGCTACGACGCGGTCGGCGAGGTCGAGGCGCTCGGCCCGGGCGTCGAGGGGCTCGCGATCGGCCAGCGGGTGGCGGCGCTGCTCGGCCATGGTGGCTACGCGGAGAAGCTGGTGCGGCCGGCCAACCTGTTCGTGCCGGTGCCGCCGAGCGTCGACGACGAGAGCGCGATCTCCCTCGTGCTCAACTACGTGACGGCCTGGCAGTGCCTCCACCGCGTGGCCGCTCTGAAGGCGGGGGACACCGCGCTGGTCACCGGGGCCAATGGAGGGGTGGGCACCGCGCTCCTAGAGCTGATGCGCCTCGCCGACATCCGCGCGCTCGGCGCCGCCGGCGCGGCGCACCACGACCTCGTCCGCAGCTACGGCGCGGCGCCTCTCGAGAGCCGGGGCGGGCCGCTCGACGCCGCGGTGCGGGCCCTGGCCCCGGAGGGCGTCGCCGCGGCCTTCGACTGCCTGGGCGGCAAGTACAGCGCGGCGTGCGTGCGCGCCACGCGCCGCGGGGGAACGGTCGTCGCGTACGGCTTCGGGGCCGCGGCCGGGCGAAGCGCGTTCCTGCGCGGGCTCGCGGGGCTCTACGCCGCCGGCTGGTCGGCCGGTCGCCGGCCGCGGGTCTACCGGATCTCCTCGGAGCACCGCCGCCATCCCGGCCGTTTCCGGGACGATCTCGCGGCTCTCTTCGCGCTGCTCGCCGAGGGCAAGCTCCACCCGCGGATCGCCGCGCGGCTGCCCCTGCTGGCGGCGCGCGAGTCGTCCGCCTTGCTCGAGAAGGGCGGCCTCAACGGCAAGATCGTCCACCTCGCCTCGCAGCGGGAGCCGACCGCTTGAGCTCTGGCCACCGGCGATGAGCCGCGGCGGCGGTCCGTTCAGGGCTGCAGGCAGCCGACGCGGCGGGTGGCGACGACCATGTCGGCGAACTGGAGCACGCCGGGTCCCGGGTCGGTGATGTAGTTCTGCGGCCAGAAGTAATTGAGCTGCAGCGCCGTCGTGCTTCGCCACTGCAGGTCGAGGGGAATCGGCGTCGTGCCCGCGGGCGGCGGGTAGGTCACGCAGTAGTAGTCGTCGCCGGCCGGCGGGCAGAACTTGTCGGCGGTCCAGAAACCGAGGGGGCTCTGGGCGTCGTAGTGCTGGATGAGCGCGTCGTTGCGCCAGATGTCCATCTCGGCGCCCGTGGCGGAAGCCGGGTCGCTGTTCAGCTTCACGTGGATCTCGAGGCAGATCCACGTGTCGTCCGTGTCCACGAAGTCGGTCTGGTTCACGACGGCGTTGCCGAAGTAGTCGCCGGGCACGGGGTTGGCCGTGTAGGAGTGCATCTGCATCCAGTAGTTGTAGGTGTCGAACTGCGGGTCGGGCGCGCCGATCCCGAAGATGGGTTCGATGGCCACCGAGAAGCGATCGTTGCCGGCGGGGAGATCGCCCGCGTGGGGGTACGGGTAGTCGAGCGGCGGGTCGTAGCCGCCGAACCAGACGCCCGCGTGGTGCCACTGCACGCTCCCCTGGTACTTGGCGTACCAGCGCACCCACCACTCGTCGCTCCCCGGCAGCTCCTTGTAGAAGTCGGTGGCGTTGGCGCCCGCGTCGCCGCTGGACACGAGCGACACGGACGCCGTGCTGCAGCTCCCGGTGGGGACGTCGTCGACCAGCGATTCGCCGGCCGGGTCGTTCACGCTGTCGTAGCGGGCCTGGAACGCAGCGACCGAGCCCTCGCCGAAGTTTTCGGACCAGACGACCGCCGGGTCGTTGCCGATGCCCTGATCGCAGGGGTAGAGGGCGGCGAGGGTGCCACCGTCGACGCCAGCGTCCACGGGGCCGCCGCCCGAGCTGCCGCCGCTCGATGTCCCCGCTCCCGAGGAACCGCCGCTCGCCGAGGAGCCCTTCCGCCCGCCGCTCGTGGAGGCGCCGCCGCCCGAAGAACCGCCGGTGGTCCCCCGCGCCGCCGTTCCGCCGGAGCTGGCGCCCGCCGTTCCGGTGGAGCCCACGGGGCTCCCGCCAGGGCTGCTCGAGCAGGCGAAGGCACCGAGGAGCCCGACGACCGCGGCCGTTCGACGAAGGGAGCGGCTCACGGCGCCGTGCAGATCTGGACGTACACGACGGCCGTCGGCACGCAGGTCAACCCGCCTCCGCAGTTCGGCGGCAGCTGCGCCCACGCGGTCCCCGCAATCGCGACGCTCCCTGGCTGCGCGGCAACCGCGGTGGCCTCGTTCTGGAGGGGCACGCTCTCCCCAAAGGCCGGCTGGAAGCCGAACGACTGGCCGGTTCCGCAGCCCTGTGGGGTCAGAAAGGCGTAGGCCACGGTGGGGGCTCCCGCATCCGGCGAATAGATCCAGCTCGCCAGCGTGCAATCGGGACCGCAGCTGACCGAAGCGACGCCGGCGGCGGGTCCGAGGGCAACGACGCCCCCGTCCAGGATCGGTCCGCCGTCGAGCGTCGCGCTGAAGAGTTGGACGCCGACCACCGGATCCCCGGTGACCGCGACGGCGGTGACCCCGTCGCTGGCCGCTCCGACGATCGGATAGGGCGCCGAGCCGACGTCGTTCGGGCACGTCGCGGCGGCGGCGCCGTAGGGGAGCTGTTCGAGAAGGTGGTGTTCCGGTTCGAGCCACAGTCCCACCTCGTCGAAGCGCGCCCCCGAGGCGCTGGAAGCCGACAAGAAAGCCGAAGATCCCGGGAGGCCAGTCGCTGCCAGCGCGCCGCTGTTGCCCGATCCCTCCGCCTCGACGGCCACTGGACAGCCCCCGTCGCCGAAGGCCAGGTACGCCAGGCACCAATTGAAATCGGTGACGGCGACACCGATGTCTCCGTGAGAGGCGGCGGCACGTACCAGGTCGAAGGAGCCGCTCTGGTCGGGATCAGCGATGACCGACGTGGGGGCTCCGGTAGAGAACGGCGCCCAGCAGGCCATCTCGTCGACGAACGTCAGCGTCGGTCCGGGAGGATAATAGCCGGCCACGAGCGTCGGCGGCTTGCCGGCCGCTCCGGGAACGAAGGACAGCGAGGTGTTCGGACAGGCCGTGAGCGCGCAATCGACGTAACCCGCGTCGGCGTGGCCGCCGCCCGCTTCGACCGTGGCGAACTGCGCATAACCGAAGTTATCGTCGACCACCCCGACCAGGAAGCCGCCGTCGCCGAGGCCCACGATCGAGACGTCGTTGATCGAGGCATCCGGGAGATCCATGACCTCGATCGGAGAGCCGCACTTCGTGGGCCAAGCGGCGCCGGAAGGAACGGGGCACGCCATCAGGAACGGGCTGCCTCCCGTGCTCCCGCCGCCGGTGCCGCCCGCGCCGGACGTCGAGCCCCCGGACGACCCACCCGACGTGCTCGTCCCCGTCGTTCCGCCGCTTCCGCTCGAGCTGGACTTCACCGGCCTGCCGGTGGTTCCGCCGCAACCCACGATCGCCCCGGGCGCGCGGCAATAGTCGTCGGTGCAGCAGACGAGCCCCGGGGGGCACGATCCGCCGTCGGCGCAGGTCGGCGGCGGCGGGAAGATCGGGCAGCCGCCGAGCAGGCCGCAGCCCAGCAGCGCCGCTGGTAGGGCAGCTTTCACCACGCGAAGATCACGGCCGGCACGCAGGCGACGGCCGCGCCGAGCGTCACGAAGCCCACGGCGCGCCAGGTGGTGGCAGCCGACTGCTGGCTGAGCACACTCGAACGGGATGGCTCGGGCGTGAGGGTGCCGTCCTCCACGCCGTTGACCGTCGACTGGTACTGCTGCACCTGCGCCGCTCCGACCGCCGACACGATCGCGGCAGCCAGGCCCACACCCACGAGCGTCCAAGCGAGGGCGTGCGACCGGTGCGGCTTCGGCGGCGCTTGGTCCCAGACGATCGGGGCCACGGGTCGTGGCGGAGTCACGCGGGGAGCAGGAACCGGCACGACCACCACGGCCGGCGCGGACGCTTGCACCCGGCGCCGGTGAACCTCCTCGATGAGCTGCAGCACGATCTCGCGGTTCGGCGCCTCGGGCCGGTAGTGCAGGTAGTTGCGATAGGACGTCTCGGCCTGCTCCCAGTGCCCGAGCTTCCGGTGGCACTGGCCCAGGTTGAAGAGGAAGCCGGGCAGCGGATCGAGGAGGTAGGCGCGCTCGATGTCGCGCAGCGCGGCCGCGGCGTGGTCGAGATCGAACTCGAGCTGCGAGCGGCGGGCGAGCTCTTTGGCCTCGCGCTCGGCAGCGGGCGAAACCCGTGGCTGGGCGAGCGTCAATGCCAGGAGCGCCGGCCACATGCGCGCATTCTACCCCATCTCGCGATCGCGGCGGGCCGGTTGCGCTATCTCCGGCTCGCGAGATACCAGCCCACGCCCGCGGTGACGGCCGCCGCGATCAAGGCCCAGAGGGGCGCGGGGTCGGAGAGCGCCTCCCGGATCCGGTACGCGAGCGGCGTGCCGGCGGGACCGTCGATGGCGAGCACCGCCTCGAACAGCTCGGTGAGCACCCGATCCATGCGCTGGCCGAGGGCGGCCGCGATGCGCCGGTGGAGGGTCTCGAGGTCGCTCGTCCGCGCGTGGCCGTTGCGGACCTCGGCGAAGACGGGCCCATGGCACGCGAGCTCGGCGAGATCGGAGAGCGCGTCGGTGAGCCCCACGGAGGAGAGCGAGGCCAGCCGGAGGGCGCCGCGAGGGGGGAGCTCGAGATCGGGCGCCGGCGGCACGTCGTCCTCGTACCAGTCGCCGACTTCGACCCCGGCCTTCACGAGGGCCTCGTCGAGCTGATCCTCCGCCTCGAGGAGCACGAGAGAGAGCTCGTCCATGCCGTCGCAGAGGGCGTCGAAGCTGGCCAGGTCCTGCGCCGCGGGTGCGCCGCGGACCTGATCCACGAGCGCGGCGAGCTGCTTCGCGCCCGCGGCCGCCGCGGGGAGATCCGCGCTGGCGAGGACGGCGAGGGCGTCGGGCGCCCAGGCGAGGAACGCCTGGGTGGCGAGCCCGTTCAGCAGGCGCTCCCACCGCTGCTGCTCGACGGGCCCCCCGCGCGCGGTGCCGGCGAGCCTGGCTGCCAGCGTGCCCGCGAGGCCGTCGCCGTCGGCGCCCGCCGGGAGGAGCCGCTGGACGGCCAGCTCGAGCGCGGCGGGGCTGGCGCGGTACCTGGCGGCGAACGCGGCTTGCTGCTTCAGCGCGGCGCCGCCGGGCGAGCTTCGACGCAACTCCGCGAGCTGCCGCAGCTCGGGGGCAGCTTCTTCGGGGTTGATCGAAAGCGCGACGTCGTTCATCGGGTCGGGGTCGGCGGCACCAGCGCCAGTCGTGGAGGGCTCGTCAGTATCGTACTCGCGGCCGTCCAGGGAAGGGCCGCGAGGATCCCCTGAGCCGCGCCTTGCGCAGCCGCGGTAGCTCCCGGGTCAAGGGGTCATGTCCTGGCCGCTCGGGCGCCGGGCGCGAGGCGTCCCCTCGGCGAGGAGAGCGAACGATGCGGCGAGCCTTCTGGGTCCTGACACTCGGCCTCGGGCTCGCGGCAGCAGCCTGCAACGTCTCCCCCGCGGGCGATGCCGGCGCCTGCGGCACGAGCCTGTCGGCTTGCCTCACCAGCGCGGAGTGCTGCGCGGGTTTCGCCTGTCTCGAGGGGCGTTGCGCCTTCGAAAGTGGGGGGCCCGGCGGCGGCCCCACGGGCGGGATCGGCAGCTCCGGTTCGACCGGAGGCACCACCGGCAACGGCTCCACCACCGGCACGGCCGGCGGCCCAGGCACGACGGGTGGTAGCACGGGCGGCTTCGCCTCCGGCGGGAGCTCGGGCGGGGGCACCACGGGCAGCGCGGCGTGCGGCGCGCTCTCCGAGCCGTGCTGTGGCGGCGCCGTCTGCAACGGCAGCCTGGCCTGCGTGGGCGGCGCGTGTGTGCAGCCGCAGGCGACCGCGGCCGGCCAGCCCTGCACGAAGAACAGCGACTGCCCGAGCGGGATCTGCCTGCCGGTCGGCCAGCCGCCGGGCCAGTCGGGCTGGACCGGCAACGTCTGCACCGCGAGCTGCGGCGCCGCGTCGGATTGCGTCCCCGGCTGGAGCTGCGGCCCGTTGCTCGGCCAGTCCGGCGACGTTTGCCAGTGCCAGTATTCGCCGGAGGTTTGCAACGGCAAGGACGACGACTGCAACGGGATCGTCGACGACGAGCCCGCGGTCGATCAGGCGTGCGAGAGCCAGAATCCGACCTACGTCTGCCGGCAAGGCAGCTGCGCCTGCCCGCCGCAAGACCTGTGCGGTGGAGCCTGCGTCGATCTTCAAGACGACCCGGCGAACTGTGGCTCCTGCGGCGACGCCTGCGCCTTCGGCGCGAGCTGCTCGAACGGGCAGTGCGCCTGCCCGGCCGGCGAAAGCGCCTGCGGCGGCCAGTGCGTCAGCCTGGCGAGCGTCGACGACTGCGGATCTTGCGGCAACGTGTGCGCCACCGGTGCGAGCTGCTCCGGCGGACAGTGTGCCTGCCCGCACGGCCAGGGCGTGTGCGGAGGCCAGTGCATCGACCTCACCACGACCGCGAACTGCGGC
>DATJNL010000185.1:0-5542 GCA_035508175.1 Myxococcales bacterium | reverse complement strand
CCCGACCAACGACCAACGACCAACGACCAACGACCAACGACCAACGACCAACGACCAACGCTCGTCTTGACAGGTGGCCCGGCGGCGCGCGACCTTGGGCCACCGTTCACCGGTGCTTAGGGAGGCGAGACGTGACGGAATCATTCACCCTGACGACCATCATCCCGGCGACGCCGCTCCGGGTGTACCAGGCTTGGCTCGACGAGCGGGAGCATGGTGCCTTCACCGGCGCCAAGGCCGAGACCGAGCCCGGCATCGGCGGCGCCTTCACCGCCTGGGACGGTTACATTCGCGGCCGCACGCTCGAGCTCTCGGAGGGCCAGCGCATCCTCCAGTCCTGGCGAACGAGCGAGTTTCCCCCGGGCAGCGAGGACTCGCTGCTCGAGGTCCTCCTGGAGGAATCGAGCGGGGGCACGCGGCTCACGCTGCGCCACAGCGGCATCCCCGAAGGGCAGGGGGAGAGCTACGAGGCCGGCTGGGTGGACCACTACTTCGAGCCGCTGAAGCGGTACTTCGCCGCCGTCGCGCCCCGCTCCGTGTCACGGCCCAAGGCCGCCAAGAAGAAGGTCGTGCGCAAGCGCACCAAGGTGAAGGCCCGGGCCGCCGCGCGCGGCCGCTCGAGCGCGCGTGCGCGCAAGCCGGTCCGGGCGAAGGGCAAGGGCTCGCGCCGCATTCACGCCGCGGGCAAGCGCCGCAAGGCCGCCGGGCGCAAGGCCCGCCGCGGCGCGCGGCGCCGCTAGCGCTAGTTGCAGGCCGGGGTGTACGTCACCGTGACCGTCTGGCCCGGGGATGGCACCGAACCGGGCGAGAAGTCCACCGCGTTGCTGACCGCGTTGTAGCTCCACTGGGCGGCCCCGCTCGCGCTCGTCGCTGGCACCTGCACCCCGTTCACCGTCACGACGACGCTCGTCGGCACCGGCTGGCCGTTGAGCGGGAAGATCGCCTGGTCGAGGCCGGTGGCCGCCGTCCACAGGCCGATGAGGTCGGTGATCCAGGTGGATGTCGTCGTGTCCGACTCGACGCCACCGGTCATCTGCACGAGCTGGCTCACCCGCGCGTTGGCTCCGCCCGGCAGCGAGCTCAGCCCCTGGTTCACGTACGAGTAGGAGACGAGCGCGGGGTCGCCCTTCACGCCCACGAGGAAGTCGTAGTAGGCCTGCACCGTGCCCAGGTCGGTGCTCTGGTCGTCCTCCGCGTCGCCGTCGATCTCGAGGATGGCCAGGTAGGCATTGGGGCGCAGGAAGCCGGCGTTCGCGCCGCTGAGCAGGGCCGGCTGCAGCGCCATGTACCAGCCGTCGAACATGTGCTCGTCGACGCCGGCGGACGCGCAGTTCCAGGCCGGGTGGGGAATCAGCGACGTGACCTCGGCCTGTGCCTGCGGGTTCTGCGAGGTGAACACCGTGGTGAGCGTGCCGTCGCCGGGGTTCGCGGCGAACTGGCAGTTCGCGCACGGCTCGAAGTGGCCTTGATCGGCGCCCGGGGCGCTGCAGAAGTCGGTGTCGGTCACCGCCATGTGCAGGTCGATGTTCGCCGGCATGGCGGCGAAGAACTGCGGCAGGATGGCCACGATGTTCTCGTCCTGCTCCAGGTCGTCGTCGTTGTCGGTGACGAAGAGGAGGTCCACCTGCGGCGGCGAGGTCTGGACGGTGAAGGTATCGACCTCCTGGCCGCTGGGCTCGGCGTCGCCCTTGAGCGGCACGAGGTAGGGGCCCTGCGGACTCTCCTCCAGGGTCACCGCGACCGCGCCCGTCGCCGCTCCCTGCGCCGTCGGCTGGAAGGCCACCTGGAAGACGATGGGCGCGCCGCCGGCCGGGATGGCCGCGGGGTAGCTGGCGGGCTGGCCCGAGATCACGAACTCGGGCGTGGTGGTCGTGCCGGCTCCGATGCTGATCCCCGCGACGTGGATGTCGGTCGTGCACGTGTTGATGAGCTCCACGTTCCGCTTGAGGCTCGAGCACCAGGTGTTCGTCGCCGAATCGAGGTTCACGGTGCCGAAGTCGACGCTCGTCGGGTTCACCACGAGGCAGCTCGGGCCGCTCTGGCCCGACAGCGGCACGCTGATCTGGGGCTGGCCGGGGTTCGAGATGGTGAAGTCCACCGCCCCCGCGAACGTCCCCGCCTGCTGGGGCGAGAACTGCACGGGGATGGTCAGCGACGTGGGCGTGCCCTGGGCGTTGCCCGGGAAGCCCAGGATGGTGGAGGCGACGGGGCCGTTCGGCAGCGTGAAGGCGGACGAAGTCGCCCCGCTGAGCGCCAGGCCCTGCACCAGGCAGTTGCCGACGCCCTCATTGATTACCGCGAACGGCAGCTGCAGCGACTGGCCGGTCGCCACGACGCCGAAGTTCAGGCCTCCGGCGGGCGCGATCACCGAGTCGCAAGGCGGCAGGCTGAGCCCGGTTCCGGTGAGCGGGACCACCTCGTCGGGCGTCTGGCTGTCGTTGCTGGCGATGTGCAGGTGGCCCGAGTCCTGACCCGCCACCTGCGGCGTGTACGTCACGTCGATCTGGACGCTCTGCCCGCTCGGCAAGCCCGCGGCCGGCGGCGCCTTGTCGAACTTCGCCGTGAACGCCGGGTCGTCCGGCACGGTCAAGGCGCCGATCTGCAGCGTCGAGGCGGGGTCGTTCGGCACGTCCTGGCCGACGTTGCTGCACAGGAGCGGCATGGTGAGCGGGATGCCCACGGCGGCCTGGCCGAAGGCCAGGTTCGTGGGCGTGCACTGGATCTGGGGACCGCCGCCGGTGCCGGTGAGGGGCACCACGACCTTGGGCGAGCCGCTGTCGTTGCTGGTGAGCGTGATCCCCCCCGAGAACACCGCGAGGCTCGGCGGCGTGAAGACGACGGAGAGGGTGGCGCTCTTCCCCGGCGCGAGGCTCAGCGGCGCCTGGGGGGAGCCCGACGCGAACGCGAAGGCCGCGGCCGGCGTCGCCGGATCGAGCGTGATGGCGCTCACCGTGATCGGCTGGTTGCCCACGTTGGAGAGCTGCAAGGTCTTGGTCAGCGACTTGTCGACCGGGAGGAAGCCGAAGGCGAGCGGGTTCGGCGCGATGGACAGGCCGGTGGCGACGGCCGTGCCGGTGAGGGTGATCGCCGTGGAGCCGCCGCCGGCGTCGATGCTGAAGGAGGCCGTGAGCGGCGCCGTGCTCGCCTGCACCGGCGTGAAATTCACGTTCAGCGTCGCCTGCTGCCCCGACGCGAGCGTGAGGCCTCCGCTGGTCCCCAGCGTGAAGAGCGCGGCGTTGGGCCCCTGGAGGGCCGTGAACGACACGTCGATGGGCGAGGTCGAGAAGTTCGTGAGCGTGATCGGCAGCGTGGCCAGGGTGTGGACCACGACGCTGCCGAAGTCGAGGGAGGTGGGCGTGACGTACAGCGAGGCCGCGCCGGAGCCGGCGTCGGCGGGGATCCCGATCAGGTCGCTCGCCTTCCCGCAGTTGCAGCCGTTGATCGAAATACCGAACAGCAGCAACAGCGTGCCAGCGCGGCGCGACATGGGATCCTCACTTTGCCATCAACGGGCCTCTTCTAGATCCTTTTACATGCGAAGGGCGTGCCCAGCGCGCGGCCACGCGCTTCCGAGGGGTTGCGGTCAGTTGGGCCCTCGAAGTGGAGCACGCGCACCGCAGGTGGTGTGTCAGGGCTCCTTCCTCGATCGATCGGCGCCCTTGTGGTCGCCGGGTGGAGCGCTACGATGGCCGGCCGTGAGGTCCCCCTCGGGTCGCGTGCGCCGGGCCAGCCCGTGGCTCGCCCTGCTGCTGGCCTGCTCGAAGCCCGCCCCCGGACCCGCGGGGGATGGCGGGGCGGTCTGTGCTTCGTGCGCCTGGAACCAGACCTGCGTCCTCGGCGCCTGCTACGACGTCACGTGCGGCGCCGAGGTCTGCCCCGCCGGCACGGTCTGCTTCGATTCGCAGTGCACGCCTGCCGCTTGCCTCGGCGTGACCTGCGCGACCGACCAGCTCTGCGACTCGACCGGGCAGTGTCTGTCGACGAGCTGCGGGAGCACCGCTTGCCCGCCCGGCGACGTCTGCTCCCAGGGCGCCTGCGTCGCCGCCGCGTGCGCGGGCCTTTCCTGCGGGACGGGGCAGGTCTGCGCCAACGGCATGTGCTACCCCACGGCGTGCGGGACGCTCTCCTGTGCCCCCGGCAACGCCTGCGTCGACGCCGGCTGCGTGCCGGCCTACTGCGCCGGGCCCCTGCCGTGCCCCACCGGCACCCGCTGCACCGCCGCCGGCTGCGAGAGCACTGCCTGCGGGCCGCTCCAGTGCAGCGGGGGCGGCGTCTGCGAGGCCAGCGGCAAGGCGTGCGTCGCGGCTGCGTGCGCCGGCGCGAGCTGTGCGAGCGGCAGCGCCTGCGTGGACGGGGCCTGCTTCCCCACGAGCTGCGGCGCGGTGGCGTGCGCCCAAGGCTCGGTCTGCCGCGACGGCACGCACTGCGTCGCGGCCTGCGCGGGCGCCTTCTGCGCCGACGGCGGCGTCTGCACGCCCGAGGGCTGCGGCGGGGCCGCGACGAGCGGCGGCTCCACCGGGGGCGGCGGCTACGCCCTCGGCGGCTGCACGGCCTTCGAAGGGTGCGACGGCAGCCAGGTGACCGTGATCGCCGGGACGGGCGTCGCAGGCTTCCAGGACGGCGATCCCGCGACGTTCCAGAACCCGCAGGGCGTGGCGGTCGACGGGCAGGGGGACGTGATCGTCGCCGACACGGGCAACCAGGCGATCCGGGAGATCCAGCCGTCGGGCAAGACCGTGACGCTCGCGGGCAACGGCGACGCGGGCTACCTGGACGGCCCCGCGGCCGCGGCGCTCTTCGACTACCCCACGGGCGTCGCCGTCGACTCGAGCGGCCGCATCTACGTGGCCGATCAGCTCAACCGCCGCATCCGCGTCGTCAGCGCCGGAACGGTGGAGACCCTGGCCGGCAACGGCCGGGCCGGATCCACCGACGGTCCCGGCGGCCCCGACGGCGGCGCCGAGTTCCTCGCGCCCGCTGCGCTGGCGCTGGACGTGCAGGGCAACTGCTACGTGGCGGACACCGGGAGCATTCGCGTGGTCTCGCCCGCGGGCGACGTCACCACGCTCGCGCGCATCACCGGAACCATCGGGCCGAGCGGCGTGTCGGTGGACCCCGCCGGCAACGTGTTCGCCACCGACGGCACGCAGGTCTTCGAGGTCCGCCCCGACGGGGGCGTCTCCGTGCTCGCGGGCTCCTTGGCGCCGGGCTTCCTCGACGGGCTGGCGGTGACCTCGCTCTGGAGCGAGTCGCTGCACGGCGCGGCGGTCGATGCGACCGACGACGTGTACGTCGCCGACTTCGGCAACGCGGTGATCCGGCGCATCGACTACGCGGGGTACGTGGCGGACGTGGCGGGGCGCGGCGACGGCGGCCTCGCGGGAGGAGGCGGCGCGGGCGGCGGCTCGAGCCTGGACGGCTACGGGCTGGCGCTGGATCCCGCCGGCGCCAACCTGTACGCGGTGGATCCCACCGCCAACCAGGTCGCGAAGGTGAAGCTCGGCTGCGCCCCGAGCGCCATCCCGCAGGTGTGCTGCCACAC
>DATJNL010000184.1:0-2654 GCA_035508175.1 Myxococcales bacterium | reverse complement strand
GCGTCGACGGGCACGATCACGAACAGGTGGCCCGCGCCATCGACGCGGCGCTCGCCGAGAAGAAGCGCCCTTCCCTCATCGCCGCCCGCACCCACAACGGGAACGGCGCGCCCCACCTGCACGACACCTACAAGGTGCACGGCTCGCCCCTCGGCAAGGAGGAAACCGCAGCCACCAAGAAGGCCATCGGCTGGCCGGAGGAGCCGACGTTCCTCGTACCGCCGGAGGTGAAGCAGCTCTTCGAGGCCCGCGTGGCCGACCTGCGCAAGGAGCACGAGGCCTGGAACGCGCTCCGCGACGCATGGGCGAAGAAGAACCCCGAGAAGGCCAAGCTCTGGCACGCGCGGCTCGACCAGGCCGTGCCGTCGACCCTCTTCGCGGATCTCGTCGCGAAGATGCCCGCGCCCGCCCCCGCCGCCACGCGCGCGCTCGGCGGCCAGGTGGAGCAACTCGTGGCCGAGCGGGTGCCGGCGCTGATGGGCGGCGCCGCCGACCTCGAGCCGTCGACCGACACGACGATCAAGGCCGCCTCGGAGATCCAGCCGGGGCACTGGGACGGCCGCAACGTGCGCTTCGGCATCCGCGAGCACGCCATGGGCGGTCTCATGAACGGCCTCGCCCAGTACGGCGGCTTCATCCCCTTCGGAGCGACCTTCCTCGTCTTCTCGGACTACATGCGGCCAGCGGTGCGGCTGGCGGCCCTTGGCGGCCTGCACACCATCTATGTCTGGACGCACGACAGCGTGTTCCTCGGCGAGGACGGGCCCACGCACCAGCCCGTGGAGCAGCTGGGCGCGTTGCGGCTCATCCCCAACCTCGACGTGTGGCGCCCGGCCGACGCGCTGGAGGTGGCCGCGGCGTGGACCCACGCGGCGAGCCGCAGGGACGGCCCGACGGCCCTCGTCTTCACGCGCCAGAAGCTGCCGCCCGTCGCGCGGCCGGCCGGCTTCGACCCCGAGCTCGCGCGCCGCGGAGGCTACGTGGTCAGCCGGCCCGCGGGTAAGCCCGACCTCGTGCTCATGGCCACCGGAAGCGAGCTGCACGTCGTGCTGGGGGCCGCTGACGTGCTCGCGCAGGAGGGGCGGCGCTGCCAGGTCGTGTCCCTGCCCTGCCTCGAGCAGTTCGAACGACAGGAGCCCGCCTACCGCGAGCAGGTGCTGCCGCGCGGCGTGAAGCGGCTGTCGCTCGAGGCCGGGCGCAGCGAGCCGTGGCGGCGCTGGGTGGGCGACGACGGGCTCGCGCTCGGCATCGACCGCTTCGGTGCCTCGGCGCCGGACAAGGTCATCGCCGAGAAGCTCGGGTTCACGGCGGCGACGGTCGCCGCGCGCGCACGCGGTCTCTTCTCGAAGAGCTGACAACCGCACCAGGGGCGGGATTGTCGCGCGGCTGCGCGCCGGGCTATGACGGAAGTCATGACACGGTTGCGAAGCGCCGCCCTCGCCGCTTGCCTGGCCGCCGCCGGGTGCAGCAGCAACACAGCGCCGCCCGGCTGCCGCGTGCCGGGGCAGGCTTGCCTCAACACCGGCGACTGCTGCGAGGGCAGCTCCTGCGTCGCCGACGTTTGCACGCCCGTGAGCACCAGCAGCGGCGGTCGCGAGAATGCCACGGGCTCCGGCGGCATCACCGGGACTGCCTCCAGCTCGAGCGGCGGCACCGCGGGGAGCGGCGGGGGCACGGGCGGGGGCGTGGCTGGCGGCGTCACCGGAGGCGGCCTGGGCGCGGCGGGCGGCGTCGCCGCGGGGGGCCAGGGCGGCAGCAGCGGTGGCCGGGGTACGACCGGCACGGCCTGCGCGGGCTACGGAGCCACCTGCGCGAGCGGCCAGGTGTGTTGCTCCTCGCAGAACCTCCTGTGCAGCAGCGAGACCCGGACCTGCCAGAGCTGCCACACCGCCGATGGCCCCTGCGGGGTCGACGCCGACTGCTGCTCCGGGTTCAGCTGCGTGAACGCGAGCTGCACCGCACCTGCAGGCTACGGCCAGTCGTGCAGCGACGGCACGCCCTGTGCGAACGGCTATACCTGCGATGCAAATCAGGGAATCTGCCTGATCTCTCAGGGCGGGGACTGCTCCGGCGGTCAGGAGTGCGCCAACGGCGACTTCTGCGACGCCGCGAGCCTGTGTGACATGGTCGGCTGCATTGGCCTGGGCGGCGACTGCGCCGGTGGCGCATGCTGCGCGGGCTATAGCTGCGACAGCGACACCCAGCTCTGCCAGTAGCCGTCAACATCCACCGGTTGACGGATTGCCTGCGGGGGCACCGGGGTGGTACACGGCGCGGTCCAAGCTCTGGAGCTGCCATGAAAACCGCCGCCCTCACCGGGCTTTCCGTCTTCTTCGCCGCCTGCAGCAGCGGCCCCACGCAGAACGGCCAGTGCCACGAGACTGGCGAGAGCTGCGCCCTGCCGGCCGACTGCTGCTCGGGGTTCAGCTGCATCGCGTCGGAATGCGTCTTCAACGGCGGCAACGGGGGAAACAACGGCAACAATGGGAACAGCGGCGGGAGCAGTACGGGCAGCAACGGAACCAACGCTGGCGGCTCCAACGGTGGGAACTGTGCCGCGGCGGGGGCCAGTTGCTTTCTCCCGAGCCAGTGCTGCAGCGCCTCGTGCCTGAGCGGCCACTGCGCAGCCGGCGGTACCGGTACCGGCGGCGGCA
>DATJNL010000183.1:0-4373 GCA_035508175.1 Myxococcales bacterium | reverse complement strand
CGAACAAGAAGGTCGAGGATCTGCTCGAGCTCCTGGCGGTGATGCAGCGCCGCAGCCAGTCTCGCCCGCTCCGGTTGATCGTGGCGGGCGCCTACCAGAAGGCTTCGTCTTATTTTCGCCTCGTGCAAGAGAAGGCCGAGCCGCTGGGCAAGAGCGTCCGTTTCCTGGGCGCGGTCACCCAGCATGAGCTGTGCGCCTGCTATCGAGCGGCGCACCTGTTCGTCTCGATGAGTGAGCACGAGGGCTTCGGCTTGCCGCTGGTCGAGGCGATGGCGGCCGGGGTGCCGGTGGTCGCCTTCGACGCCGGCTCGGTCCGCGAGGCGCTCGGCGGCGCCGGAGCGCTCTTCACGCCGAAGAGCTACGAGCACGTCGCCGCCCTCTGCGAGATCCTGCTCGACGATCCGGTGCGGCGCCGACGCGTGATCGACGCCCAGCGCCTGCGGGCGGCGAAGCTGTCGCCGGAAGCCGCGGTAGCGCCGCTGTCGGCGGCGCTCGAGGCGATCCTGGGCCGCCCGAGTCATCCCCGGCGTGCACGCCTCAAAGCCAGCGAGGACGAGCGACCGAGGGTCGCCTTCGTAGTGCCCCGCTACGGCACGGACGTGGTTGGCGGCGCCGAGCGGCACTGTCGGACCGTGGCGCAGCGGATGTCCGGACGCTGGCGCACCGAGATCCTGACGAGCTGCGCGCAAGACTACCTGACATGGGCCAACGACCTGCCGCCCGGCACCAGCAGCGACGGCCCCGTCACGGTGCGCCGCTTCGCCGCGACGCGAACGCGCGACATGCGCAACCTCAACGCCTTCTCGCGGCGCCTCTTCGGTCGCGCCCAGGAGCGTCTGATCGAGGAGGTCTGGGTGACCGAACAGGGGCCCGACTGCCCCGGCCTCCTGCGGCACTTGAGCGAGCAGCGCGACGCCTACGACGGCTTCGTGTTCTTCACGTACCTGTACGCACCGACCGTGTTTGGCCTGCCCATCGCCGGCCGCAGGGCGCTCTTCGTGCCGACCGCCCACGACGAGGCGCCGCTGCGCTTCGGCCTCTACCGGCAGGCCTTTGCCTCGCCGGCGGCCATCCTCTTCAATACGCCGGAGGAGCAGGCCCTCTGTGAGGGGCTGTTCGAGATGCCGGGCGTTCACCGCGAGGTGGTCGGCATCGGCGTCGAGGCCCGCACCGGCGATCCGGGCGCCCTGCGCGCGCGGCTCGGCCTGCGCGGTGACTACCTCTTGTACCTGGGCCGAATCGCCGAGGGGAAAGGCCTGCGCGAGCTGCTCGTGGGCTATGCCCTGCTGCGCCGTCGCCTGGGTGCGCTGGCGCCCGCCCTGATCCTCGCAGGGCCGGACGAGATGCGCATCGGCGACCGACCGGGCGTGCACCTCACGGGAGCGCTGGGTGAAGCCGAGAAGTGGGACGCGCTCGCCGGCGCGGCGCTCGTCGTCGTTCCCTCGGCCGTGGAGAGCCTGTCGCTGCTGGCCCTGGAGGCCTGGGGCGCGGGCAAGGCGGTGCTCGCCAACGGCGAGTCACCCGTTCTCACCGGCCAGACGCGACGCTCGGAGGCCGGCGTCACCTACCGGGGAGCGGGCGACCTCGCCGAGCAGGCGCAACTGCTGCTGGGCGATCCGGCGCGCCGCCGGCGCCTGGGCGATGCCGGCCGGGCCTACGTGGCCGAGCACTACCGCTGGGAACGGATCGAGGCCCGCTACGCGGCCCTGCTCGAGGAGCAGGTTCTGGGCCGCCCGGGCCGAGTGCCCGCCCGAGCCTGCCGCGAAGCGCGGCCCCTGGAAGCCGAGGATGGGAGAGCCGTCTGATGAGCCGCTTTTCCATCGAGGGCGAAGGACTCGGCGATGCGGCGCTGCTGACCGAGATTGAGCGCCGCGCGGGCAAGGACCTCGGGCCGGCCTCGCCCGAAGCCGAGGCCCCGAGCGCTCCGGCGCCGCGCGACCTGTTCGGCGAGCTGCTGCGGGCGCTGGCCGACAACGCCGAAGCCTCTCGCGGCTTTCCGCCGCAGTCGCATCGCTCGTTCGGCTCGGCGGTCGTGGCGGCCAAGCGCGGCTTCCGGCTGGCCTTCCAGCCCCTGATCAACGACGCCCTTTCCCGGCAGACCACTTTCAACAACCGGCTGCTGGATGCCCTCGCGGCGCTGCACGCCGAGCAGCAGGCCCTCGCCGTCCGGCTCGAGAAACTGGAGCGGTCGCTCGGCGACCGCCGCGTGCTCACCCGGCCGCGCCGCCGCGGGACGTGATCCCTTCGGTCTGGTTCGCCGGAGCGGTCGCCGTCGGCCTCGCCGCGATCGCGCGGCGCTGGCACCGGCGCGGGCTGCGGCGTGGCACCGCCTCCGGCCCCCTACCGCTCTTCGACCTGGCCACGCTCGGAGCCTTGATGTGCGGCGCCGGCCTCGGCGGTCTGGCAGCCGCGCACTGCTTCGGCGTCTAACCGGCCGCGATGCTCCTGGGAGCGGCCTTCAGCGGCGCCGTGCCCACGGCGCTGGCGACCGCCTACCTGCTCTGGTAGGACCACTCCGTGAGCTCGGACGGCCCGCTCCTGCCGGTCGAAGAGGCCCTCGCGCGGATGCTCGGCGCCGTCGCTCCTCTGGCCTCAGAGCAGTGCGCGCTCGGCGATCTCCTCGAGCGCTCGCTCGCCGAGGATCTCGTGGCCCAGCGGCCCCTGCCGGCCTTCGACAGCTCGGCGATGGACGGTTACGCGCTCAGGGCTGCGGATGCCGCTCGCGTCCCGGCCGTGCTTCCCATCGGCTTCGCCGTGGCGGCCGGCGCCGAGGCACCCCGACGCCTGGCCACGGGTGAGGTCGCGCGTGTCTTCACGGGCAGCCCCATCCCGCCGGGCGCCGATGCGGTGGTGATGCAGGAGGACACGCGCACGACCGAAGCGGGCGTGGCAATCCTGCGCGCGCCGGCATGCGGCGATCACGTGCGCCGCGCCGGGGAGGACGTCCAAGCCGGCGGCGTCGCGTTGCTCCGGGGCACCACGCTCGGTCCGGCGGAGGTTGCGCTGACCGCGGCGCTCGGACGCGCGCGCGCCGCCGTGCATCGTCGGCCGGCAGTAGCGATTCTCACGACCGGCGACGAGCTCTTCGAAGCGGGCGCGACCCTGCCTCCTTCGGGCGTCTTCGATTCCAATGGGCCAGCCCTCGCGGCGGCAGTCCGCGCCGCCGGCGGCGCCGTGAGCTGCGTGCTGCGCGCGCCCGACGATCCCACGGCCATCCGCGCGGCGCTCCAGCGCTGCGAAGGCGCGGATCTCGTGGTGACCGTGGCAGGCGTCTCGGTCGGAGACCGCGATCACGTCCGCGGCGTTCTCGAGAACCTCGGCACAAGTCTGATGCTCTGGCGGGTGGCCATGCGCCCCGGCAAACCGGTTGCCTTCGGCCTCCGCCTGAGCCGGCCCGTGCTCTGCCTGCCCGGCAACCCCGTCTCGGCTCTGGTGACGTTCGAGGTCTTCGGCCGCCCGCTGGTGCGCAAGCTGGGAGGCCACCAGGGCACGGGCCGTTTCTTCATCGAGGTCCCGCTCGCCGCCGACGTCAAGAAGCCGCCCCACCTCACCCTCTTCTGCCGGGGCCGCTTCGACGGACGGTCATTCGCTCCCGCGGCCAAGCAGGGTTCCGGGCTCCTCACCAGCCTGGCAGGCCAGGACGCCCTCGCCGAGCTGCCAGTGGGCAGCGAGCGCGTCGCCGCCGGCACGCTCGTCCGGGTGCGGCTCCTCGATCGGCCCGCGCGTCCCACGGCATGAGTCGAGCCTCCCTTCTGGTGTCCTGCGTCGTCGCCTGCTCGCCGCAGCCGGGCGCGACCGACGCTGCTCTCCCCACCGACGGCGGGGCCGATGGGCGCGCCTTGGGAACCAATGCTGGAGCGCCGGACGGAGGCGCAGACACGGGCCGGCCTGAGGGTCCCGTGGACGGGGGCCTGGACGCGGGCGACACCGACGCCGGAGTCGATGCGGGCCGGCGGCCGGACGCAGGGGTCTCGGACGCCGGGAGGGATGCCGGCCCCTCGTGTGCTCCCCTGGAGGGCGGCGCGACCGGCTGCGCCGGCTCGAGCTGCGCCTGGGCTGCCTCCAGCCCCGGCGACGTGGTCGCGCTGGGCGCGCCCGATCCGGCGACCCTGCCCTCCCTGCCCCTCGTGATCGCGCCTGCCGCGGACGCCGGCGTCCTCGTGTCTAGCGATGACCCGGAGACGTTCCCGTCCTCGGGCCTGCTCTATGCCGACACCGTCGGTCCCGGGTCGGTTCGGTTGTTCGTGTACCACGTGAATGGCACGGCCCTCTCACGCAAGGTCAGCGTGGTGCTCGCCAACGGCTCGCCGGCGGCCGTCCAGGTCGCGGTGAACGCCGCAGCGCTCGCGGGGCCGAGCTCGAACTACGTCTAC
>DATJNL010000182.1:0-5075 GCA_035508175.1 Myxococcales bacterium | reverse complement strand
TTGCGGCCGAGCAGCCCCTGGGCCTCGACCAGGTTCGGCTTGATCAGGTCGGGGCCGGCCTCGAGGCCGCGCCGCAAGGCGCCGCCGTGGCTGTCGAGGATGACGAAGACGCCCCGCTCGCGCGCGGCGTGCACGTAGCGGGCGTAGGCATCGAGGGGGATGCCGGGCAGCAGGCTGCCGGCCAGGACCAGCACCCGCGTGACGGGAAGCCAGAGGCGCACGTGCTCGAAGAGGGCCTCGAGCCGATCGGGCGGAGCCGGGGGGCCGATGCCATAGAAGCTGCTCGCCACGCCCGCCGCGTCGACGATCGTGGTGTCGATGCGGCTCTCGCCGGGAATCTGGACGAAGTGGTGGGGTACGCGCTCGGCCTCGAGCGCCCGCTCGATCAAGCGCCCCGTGTCGCCGGCGGCGAGGCCGAAGGCCACCGTGGGCGCGCCCAGCCGGTGCGCCATCCGCGACACGTTGATTCCCTTGCCCGCCGGATCGAGCTGCGTCTCGCGGACGCGGTGCACCGTGCCCGGCACCAACCGATCGATCCACGAGGTCTGGTCGACGGCGGGATTGAAGGTGAGGGTCAGGATCACGCTGGAAGCTGGTGCAAGCTCCTCGCCAGCGCCAATCAGCACAATCCCGCATCGGTCGGAGCAGTCGGCTGCATGGCTTGCGCGGGCCGTGCGCTGGCGCATGCGTTGCGCAGTCCCGGGTGGGGCATTCACCCCCGGGCGAGAGGCCCAGTGCGCATCTCGTCGATGGCACGGACTGTGCTGTGGATCCGGGGACGGAGACAACCGCCATGGGCACTTCGAACAAGAACGTCGTCTGGTTCAAGGATCTGGGGAAGGGCGACGCCGCTACCGCAGGCGGCAAGGGCGCCAACCTCGGAGAGATCGCGCGGGCCGGCTTCCCGGTGCCGCCCGGCTTCGTCATCACGGCGCAGGCCTACCTCGCAGCCATGGAGGCCGGCGGGGTGCGGGGCAAGCTGCGCGAGCTGATGGCGGCCGCCAACCCGGAAGACCCGGCGGGGCTCGCCCGCATCGCGGAGCAGCTCCGCGCGCTGGTGCACCAGGCGGGGCTCCCGAAGGGGCTGCAGGCCGACGTCGCCGCGGCCTTCCGCGAGCTGGGGCCGAACGCGTTCCTGGCGGTCCGGTCGTCGGCGACGGCCGAGGACGCGGCGCAGACGTCCTTCGCGGGGATGCACGACACCTACACGAACGTCGGCGGCGAGAAGGAGCTCTTCGCCCGCATCGTGGACTGCTGGGCGTCGCTGTTCGGCGAGCGCGTGGTCACCTACCGCAAGGTGGAGAAGATCGCCGAGGAGCCCGCCATTGCCGTGGTGGTCCAGCAGATGGTGAACTCGGAGCGCTCCGGCGTGATGTTCACGGTGGATCCGAGCAACGGCCAGGCGAGCCAGATGGTCATCGAGGCGGCGTTCGGGCTGGGCGAGGTGGTCGTCGGCGGCCAGGTGGAGCCGGACACCTACACGATCGCGAAGCGCGGGCCGAAGCTGCTCGCCGTGCGCGTGGGCGAGAAGGCCTTCAAGATCGTCCGCGAGCCCACCGGCCACGAGCGCCGCATCGACCTCGACGCCGAGGAGGCGGGCGCGCGCGTCCTCACCGACGAGGAGGCGGAGCGGCTGGCCGCGCTCGGCCTCAAGGTCGAGCAGCACTACGGCTCGCCGCAGGACCTCGAGTGGGCCGAGGAGGACGGCGACTGGTACCTCGTGCAGACGCGGCCGATCACCACGCTGGGCAAGCGAGAGGCGCCCGGGACGTCGTCCGGCCGGGTGCTGCTCACGGGGCTCGGCGCCGCCGCCGGGATCGCCTCCGGCAAGGTGCGGGTGCTGCAATCGCCCGCCGAGGAGGCGCGCCTGCAGCCGGGCGAGGTGCTCGTCGCCGCCATGACCTCGCCGGACTGGCTGCCCGCGATGCGCCGGGCGGCGGCCATCGTCACCGACGGCGGCGGCATGACCTGCCACGCCGCCATCGTGAGCCGCGAGCTGCAGCTGCCCTGCGTGGTGGGCACGCGCACCGCGACCCGCGTCCTGCGGGACGGCGAGGTGGTCACGGTCGACGGCGCGCGCGGAGAGGTCAAGCAGGGCGCGGCCGCGAAGCCCGCGGCGCCCCCGCCGCCCGCGGCCTCGCGGGGCGGGGACGGAGCCATCGCCACCAAGCTCTACGTGAACCTCGCCATGCCGGAGGAGGCGGAGCGCGTGGCGTCGCTCGAGGTCGACGGCGTCGGCCTGCTGCGCGCCGAGTTCCTCATCTCCGACGCCCTCGCGGGCCAGCATCCGAAGGCGCTCCTCGCGGCGGGCGGGCGCGACCGCTTCATCGAGGCGATGACCGCGGGGCTCTCGCGCATCGCGCGCGCCTTCGGGCGCCGCCCGGTGATCTACCGGACGTACGACTTCCGGACGAACGAGTTCCGCGGCCTGAAGGGCGGCGAGAAGTTCGAGCCCCAGGAGAACAACCCGATGATCGGCTACCGGGGTTGCTACCGGTACCTGAAGGACCCCGAGCTCTTCGACCTCGAGCTCGAGATCCTCGCCCGCGTGCGGGCGCAGTCGCCCAACCTGCACGTGATGCTGCCCTTCGTGCGCACCGCCTGGGAGCTCGAGGCGCTCCTCGCGCGCATCGACCGCAGCCCGCTCGGCGCCCAGCACGGCCTCCTGCGCTGGGTGATGGCCGAGGTGCCGTCGGTGGTCCACTGGCTGCCGACGTACGCCAAGATGGGGATCCACGGCGTGTCCATCGGGAGCAACGACCTGACCCAGCTCATGCTCGGCGTGGACCGCGACTCCGAGCTCTGCGCCGAGCTGTTCGACGAGGCGGACGGCGCGGTGCTCGATGCCATCCACCGCATCGTGGACGAGGCGCACGCGGGTGGTCTCACCGCGTCGCTCTGCGGGCAGGCGCCCAGCAACCGGCCGGCGTTCGCCGAGCACCTGGTGCGCTTCGGCATCGACTCGATCTCGGTCGACCCGACGGCCGTGGAGCCGGCGCGGCGCGCCATCCGCAGCGCGGAGCAGCGCCTGGTGCTCGACGAGGCGAGGCAATACCTGAGCGGTCGGCCCGCTCATGCCTGACGCGAAGGAGAGAGAGATGACGGCGACGGACGTGTTCTCGGTGAAGGGCAAGGGCTGTCTCGTGACCGGGGCAGCGATGGGCATCGGCTTCGGGATCGCGCGGCGGCTGGTCCGGTCGGGCGCCAACGTCCTGCTCGTCGACAAGGACGAGCAGGCGCTCGCGCGGGCCGCGCAGGAGCTGGCGGGTGGGGCCGGGAGCGCGCGGACCTTCGGCGCCGACGTGGCCGACGAGGCGGCGGCGCCCGACGCGGTGGCGCGCTGCGTGGAGCACTTCCGTTCGCTCGACGTGCTGGTGAACAACGCCGGCATCTACCCGCAGGTCCCGGCGATGAAGATGCCGGTCGAGCAGTTCGACCAGGTCCTGCGCGTCAACCTGCGCAGCGCCTTCCTGTTCTCGAAGGCGGCGGCGACGCGGATGATCGCGCAGGGCGGGGGTGGCCGCATCGTCAACATCGCCTCCGTCGATTCCTTCCACCCCTCGATGGTCGGCCTCGCGGCCTACGACGCCTCGAAGGGCGGCCTGCGCATGCTCACCGAGAGCCTCGCGCTGGAGCTGGCGCCGCACGGCATCCTGGTGAACGCCATCGCCCCGGGCGGGATCACGACCGAAGGAACGCAGCGGCCGCTGACCGGCTCCGGGATGAACGAAGCCCAGATGAAGGCGATGGTTCAGCAGATGATCGACGCCAAGATCCCGCTCAAGCGCATGGGCGAACCGGACGACATCGCAACCGTGGCCCTCTTCCTCGCGTCGGACGCGAGCCGCTACATGACCGGCTCCACGGTGGTGGTCGACGGCGGCATGCTCCTGAGCTAGCCTCGCCCACGGGTGCCCGCCGACGCCGCCAGCCTCGCTCCGCTGTTCGCCCCGAGGTCGGTGGCCGTCGTCGGCGCCTCGCGGCGCCCCGGGTCGGTCGGCGGCGCGGTGCTCCACAACCTGCTGCGAGGCGGCTTCCAGGGGCCGGTCTACCCGATCAACCCCGCGGCGCCGTTCGTGCAGTCGGTGCGGGCCTACCCGTCGCTGCGCGCGCTGCCCGAGGTGCCCGACCTCGCGGTGGTGGTGGTTCCGGCCGCGCAGGTCCTGGAGGTGGTCGCCGAGGCGGGCGCGCTCCACGTGCCGGCCGTCTGCGTGATCTCCGCCGGCTTCGGCGAGATCGCCGGCGGCCGCGAGCGGGAGCACGAGCTGGGACGCCTCGCCCGGGAGGCCGGCCTGCGGCTGCTGGGGCCGAACTGCCTGGGCGCGCAGAACGCCGATCCGCGGGTGCGGCTGGACGCGACCTTCGCGACGACGTTCGCGCCCGACGGCCGCATCGCCTTCGCCTCGCAGTCGGGTGCGCTCGGGCTCGCCGCGCTCGACTACGCGCAGGAGCTGGGCATCGGCTTCTCCATCTTCGCGTCCCTGGGCAACAAGGCCGACGTCTCCGGCAACGACGTGCTCGAGTACCTGGGCGCCGACGCGCGCACGCGCGTGATCCTGCTGTATCTGGAGTCGCTGGGGAATCCGCAGCACCTGCGCGAGATCGCCGAGCGCGTCGGGCGCGAGAAGCCGATCGCGCTCGTGAAGAGCGGTCGCTCCGGCGCAGGCGCGCGCGCGGCGGGGTCGCACACGGGCGCCATCACGGGGCCCGACTCGGCCGTCTCGGCGCTCTGCCGGCAAACGGGCATGATCCGCGCGGAGACGCTCGAGGAGCTCTTCGACGTGGCGATGATCCTGGCGAACCAGCCCCTGCCCGCGGGGGGGAACGTGGGCGTGGTGACGAACGCGGGCGGGCCCGGCATCCTGGCCGCGGACGCGCTGGAGGCCGCCGGGCTGCACGTGCCCCGCCTCGCCGCCGACACGGAGGCGCGCTTGCGGGCGGTGCTGCCGGCCGCGGCGTCGGTGAACAACCCCATCGACATCCTCGCGGACAGCAGCGCGGAGGTCTTCGGCCGGGCGCTCGCGATCGCGCACGACGATCCCGGCCTCGACGCGCTGCTGGCGATCTTCGTCCCG
>DATJNL010000181.1:0-3207 GCA_035508175.1 Myxococcales bacterium | reverse complement strand
GCTCGAGTTCACGCTGCTCGTCGCGGCCGTCGGGGGGGCCCTCTCGCCCGTGGCGGGCCTCGTCGCGGAGGGGACGCACCTCGTGGGCGCGGCCGTGGGCGACCTCATCCCGGCCCAGCTCGGCACGGCCGAAGCGAACTTCGCGGTGTTCGCGCACGCCCTCTCGATCGACGCGGCGGGCGCGGTG
This sequence comes from Myxococcales bacterium, assembly GCA_035508175.1. GTDB lineage: Bacteria > Myxococcota > Myxococcia > Myxococcales > JAKAPL01 > DATJNL01. The sequence continues at coordinate 3,020 of DATJNL010000181.1, read as the reverse complement.
GCGATCGCTCTGCTCGCCCACCTGGCGCAGCTCGTATGGGTCATGGTGGGCCTGGCCGCCATCCTGCTTTTCAAGCCGGCGGAGACGGTCGACGGGAGCGCCCCCGCCGCGTTAGAAGTCCTGCGGTGACCCGTGGATCGTAGCCCGCTCACGACGTTCGCCGCGGCCATGCGCGGCCTCTACGGCCGCTTCGTCGCGGCGGTCTTCGCGCACCCCCGCACCGCCGCCGCCATCATCACGCTGGCGCTGTTGCCCGGGATCGCTCTCGACGTTCAATACTTCGCGAACGTCCGCACCAGCCTCGAAGACCTCCTCCCGAAGGACGCGCCGAGCGTGCGTGCGCTCGACACCATCCACGCGCATCTCGGCGGGCAGTCGCACCTCACCGTCATCGCGCAATCGGACGATCCGGCGGCCAACCGGCGCTTCATCGACGAGCTGGGGGGGCGCCTGCTGGCGCATCCCCCCGCCGAGGCCCGCTCGATCGAGGTCCGCGTCACCAAGGAGCGCCAGTGGCTGCTCGACCACGGCGCGCTGCTCATGCCGCAGGCGGACTTCGATCGCATCGCCGACGAGCTCGACCGGGCCGTCCACGACGCGAAGGTCGCCGCCAACCCGTTCAACCTGGGGCTCGACGACGACGCGGGCGCGGCGCGCGAGAAGGCGCTGAAGCAGGTGGACGCCGAGCTGAAGAGCGCGCTGGCGCGCTACGATCGCTTCCCCGGCGGCTACTTCGAATCGAAGGACGGCCACATCGTCGTGATGCTCATCTGGCTGCAGGGCTCCGAGCTCGAGCTCGGCCCGGCCCAGCGCCTGATGGCCGCCGTCAAGCGCGAGGCGGCCGCCATCCGCGGCCACTACCCGGCGAACCTCACCGTCGCCTACAACGGCGAGGTTCCAAACGTCATCGAGGAGCACCAGGCGATTCTCCAGGACCTCTCGGTCTCCTCGCTGCTCGTCTTCGTGCTGGTGGGGCTCCTGATCGTCCTCTACTTCCGCTCGTTCCGCTCGGTCGTCGCGGTCGCGCTGAGCCTCGTGCCCGGGCTGGTGGCCTCGTTCGCGGTGGGGCGGCTCACCGTGGGCAGCCTCAACTCCAACAGCGCCTTCCTGGGCTCGATCATCGCCGGCAACGGCATCAACTATCCGATCATCTTCCTCGCCTACTACCGGGCGCGGCCAGCCTCCGAATCGCGGGTGCTGGCGGTGCGCGACGCGGCGGTGCAGGCGCTCCCCGGCACGCTCGGCGCCGCCTTCACGGCCTCGGCGGCCTACGGCGCGCTCGCCACGGCCACGTTCCGCGGCTTCTCCGAGTTCGGCTGGATCGGCGGCATCGGCATGGTGCTGACCTGGCTGCTGTCGTTCCTCACGCTGCCGGTGGCCATCGCGCTGCTCGACCCCCCGCGGCGGCTGCGGGACACCACGCCGCTGACCGATCGCATCGACGCCTTCTTCGCGCGCCCGCGCGCGCCCTACGTCGCGGCGGGCGCCTTCCTGCTGCTCGCGCTCGCCGGCACGTCGCTTGGGCTCTGGCGCGGCTGGCAGGGCGGCTACTACGAGCGCGACATCAACTCGCTTCGCAACCGCGAGTCGATGCGCAGCGGCAGCGGCTCGTGGGACCGGCGCATGAGCGACGTCTTCGGCGTCTGGCTGAACCCGGTGGTCGCGCTCGCCCCCGACGCGTCGACGCGGGCCGAGGCGGCGAAGGAGCTGTCCGAGGGGCTCGGCGCGGGCCATCCGGCGCTGGCGGAGCGGGTCGAGACGATCGACGATTACGCGCCGCCCGCGGCCCAGCAGGCGGCGCGGCTCGCGCGCCTCGAGAAGGTGGCGGCCGCGGTGCGGCAGATCCCCGAGGCCGACGTGCCCGAGGCCGCCCGGCCGCTCTTGAAGGCCTGGTTCGACCCGGCGAACCTGCGACCCATCGTCCCCGCCGACGTGCCGTACTCGATGCGGCAGGGCCTCACCGAGCGCGACGGCCGCACCGACCGCGTGGTGCTGATCTTCCCCTCGCTCAAGGTCGACTACAACGACACGCGGAACCTCATGGCCTTCGTGGAGCGGCTCGAGCACGTGACGCTGCCCGCGGGAACCGTCGTGGGCGGCAGCTTCCTCTTCATGGCCGAGATCCTCCGGCTCGTGCGCCACGAGTCCACGAACGTGGTGCTGGTGGTCTGCATGCTGGTGGCGGCGGCGCTCGTGCCCATCTTCCTGCGCCGGCCGCTGCGCATCTTGAAGAGCGTCGCGACCGTGGCGGTGGTGGCGATCTCGGCCCAGTCGATCATGCTTGCGCTCGGCGTGCACATCAACATGTTCAACTTCGCGGCGGTCCCGGTGACGATCGGCGTCGGCGCGGACTACGTGGTGAACCTGCTGGGCGCGATGGACGCCTTCGGCGTGAACGCGCGGCAGGCCTGCGCTCGCATGGGCGGCGCGATCCTCCTGTGCTCGTTCACCACGGTCGTCGGCTACCTCTCGCTCGTCTTCGCGCAGTCGGGCGCGCTGCGAACGTTCGGCTGGGCCGCCGTGCTCGGCGAGCTGATGGCGGTGACGACGGTGCTCCTCGTGGTGCCGGTGTTCTCGGGGACGAAGGCGGAGCCGGCGTCCGAGATCCCCTCGGAGCTGGAAGAGCTGCCGGCGGCACTGCCTGGCGCAGCCGCGCACGCGACGGAAGGGGCGAAGAGGACCGCATGACCACGAACCAGGGCCGGAAGGGCAAGCACCTCGCCATCGCCGGGGAAGACCGCGGCGGCTCGCCGCGCGAGCTGCGCCCCATCTGTCCGCTCGACCTGCGCGAGCTCGACCCCGTGCCGGCGGCCACCGAGGCGCAGGTCCGCGCCGCCGTGACCCGCGCGCGAGAGGCGCAGGCGGGCTGGGCGCGGCGGTCCCTCGACGAGCGCATCGAGGCGCTCGAGCGGGCCGCGAAGGAGATGCTGCGCCGGCGCGGCGAGGTGGCCGAGCTGGTCCGCGAGGAGCTGGGAAAGGTGGCGGTCGAGGGGCTCTTCAACGAAGGCCTCGGGCCGCTC
>DATJNL010000180.1:0-7555 GCA_035508175.1 Myxococcales bacterium | reverse complement strand
CGCGTCGCTCGGCAACGGCAGCTGGGTCATGGGCTGGATGGACGGCGTCTATGCCTTCGCGCCCCCCGCGAATGGCACCGGCGCCGCCACGCAGCTCTGGAAGTACCCCACCGGCCTCGTCCTCTCGTCTCCCGCCGTGGGCGGCGACGGCACCGTCTTCGTGGGCTCGAGCGACGGCAACTTCTACGCCATCGACGGCGCGACCGGCCAGCTCAAGTGGAAGCACGGCGTGGGCGCGGCCGTCAACTCGTCGCCCGCCATCGGCAGCGACGGCAGCGTGTACTTCGCCGCCGACGACGGCAACCTGTACGCCCTGCGCTGAGGCCGTGTTCCGCGGGTCTAGTCGGGCGCCTTGATGCCGTACTCGGCGATCTTCCGCGTGACGGTCGGATAGGAGAGTCCCAGCACTCGCGAGACCTCCGAGCGGTTGCCCTTCGCGCGCCTCAGTACGGCTTCGATGTAGCGCTTCTCGACCTCTGCCATCGGGGGTGGAGCTTCGTCCTCTCCAACCCTGACCGTCAGCAAGGCCTCTTCCCGCTCGGAGGAGTTCTTCCCGAGCGGGAGGGATGCAGCCGTGATCAACTGGCCGGGCTCGCTGATCATGGCACTCTCCATCACGTTGCGCAGCTCGCGGACGTTCCCGGGCCAATCGTGCACCACGAGCGCCACTTCGGCCTCGGGCGACAGCGCCGGCACCGGCCGCACCCACTCGCGGCCGAGGTGTCCGAGGAACCAGCGCGCGAGCGGCACGATGTCTTCGCGGCGGCTGCGGATGGGTGGAAGAGCGAGGGAGAGCACGTCGAGCCGGTGGAACAGGTCGGACCGGAAGGCACCCTTTCGCACTGCCCTCGCCAAGTCAGGCACCGTGCTCACGATGACCCGAGCGTCGAAGGGTCGCTCCTGCACGCTTCCCACTGGGTGGAAACGGCCCGTCTTGAGCGCCCGGAGCAGCTGGACTTGCAGGCGAGCCGGCAGCTCGGCGGCATCCTCGAGGAACAGCGTCCCGCCCGACGCGTGCTCCAGCGCGCCCTTCGGAGTCTCCGCCCGCCCGCTGCCGGCGCGCTCCTGGCCGAAGAGCTCTGCCTCGAGCAGCTCCTCGGTGCTGCCCGCGCTGGCGACCTTCACGAAGGCGGCCTTCTTCTTCGCGGGCGTGTGCTCGTGGATGAACCTCGCGAGGAGCTCCTTGCCAGTTCCGACCTCTCCGTGGATCCGCACCGGGGCGGAGGGGCGCTGGCCGGCCCTCGCCGCGCCCTCGAGTAGGGCACGCATCGCCTCGTTCTCGGAGGTGAACAGCCCCTCTAGCGGCTTCATCGGGCGCCGCCGTCCGCGGCCGGAGCCGCCGCACCCAGCCTCGCGGCCGCGGCGCATGCGATCGGGCTGCCGCCCGCGCAGACCCGCCGGTAGAGCCGGGCCGCACGAGCGGCGTCTCGCGGGACACCCTGCCCCTTCTCCAGGACGACGGCGACGTTGTAGCAGCCTCCCAGGTAGCCCAGTGCGCAAGCGCGCTCGTACAGGGCGAGGGCCCTCGGCACGTCGCGCTCGACGCCGTCGGCGTACTCGTAGATCCGTCCGACGAAGGTACAGCTAGGGCCGCTGCCGCCATCGCAGGCGGCTTCGCACGAGGCGAGGTTCGCGCAAGGATGAAGGAAGGACTCCACGCTCTTGAAGCCAACGTTCGAGTGGGCTTCCGCGTTCGCCCGTCGCTGGTTGCAGGCCGAAGCGGACAGCACCGCCGCGATCAAGAGGACGCGCCGGGGGGCCGCGGCCGGGGACTCATGCAAGCGCTCCCCCGGGTTCCGGCGTCGTCACCGGCGGGTGCTTGCGAGCCTTGCGGCCCTCCAGCCAGTTGTAGAGGACCACGCGCATCGGCGGTTGAAGGATCCGCGTGAGGATGGCCAGCTCCAGCGATCCGCCGATGACGACGATGGCCAGCGGCCGCACGGTGTCGGCCCCGATGCCGTGCGACAGCGCCGCCGGCAGGAGACCGAGGGTCGCCACCAGGGCCGTCATCAAGACCGGCCTGAAACGCCGCTCGGAAGCGAGACGCGCCGCCTTCTCGACCGGCAGCCCCTCCTTGTAGTGGAGCTGCTGGAAGTAGGTGACCATGAGCAGCGCGTCCTGAACCGCGATGCCGAACACCGAGACGAAGCCCATTGCCGCCGAGGCCGAGAAGTTCTCGCCAGTGAGGAGGAGCGCGATCACGCCGCCGGTACAGGCGACCGGGATGTCGATCATGATGATGAACAGATCCAGCCAGTTGCCGGCCGCCCGGTAGACCAGGAGCATGATGAGCAGCAACGTGAGCGGCACGATGATCGTCAGCCGATGGAAGGCCTCGTTCATCTCGTTGATCTGCCCCTCCCACACGAGGTGGCTGTCGTAGGGCAGCTTGACGCGCTTCGCGATGGCGGCCTGCGCCTCGGCGATGGTGCTGCCGAGATCGCGACCGCGGACGGAGAACTTCACCGGCGTGTAGCGGTAGCCGCCGTCCCGGTAGATCACGGTGGGCCCCTCGACCATCTCGAACTTCGCGAGCTGCTCGAGCGGAATGTAGTTGCCGTCGGGCGTCGGTACCGTGATGTGGCGGATGGCGTCGAGGTTCTTGCGGTACGGGGCCGCCCAGCGAACTCTCAAATCATAGTGCTGCTCGCCTTCGTACACCTGCGAGAGCACCGTGCCACCCACCGCTGCTTGGATCACTGCGTTCACGTCGCCGGTGTTGAGCCCGTAGCGCTGGGCCGCCAGCCGGTCGACCGTGATCTTGAGATCGGGCTGCCCGATCGAGGGGAACACGCCCAGGTCCTTGATGCCAGGGACCGTCGACATCACGTCGACGATCTCCTGCGCCTTCTTGTCGTCGGTCACCAGATCGGGGCCGACGACCTTGACCGAGTTCTCGCCCTTGATGCCGCTGACGGCCTCCTCGACGTTGTCCGAGATGTACTGCGAGAAGTTGAAGATGACGCCGGGGAACTCCGCCTGCAGCTCCTTCGTCAGCTGGTCTGCCAGCTTGCTCTTGGTGAGGCCCCGCGGCCACTCGTCGAAGGGCTTCAAGGGAGCATACAACTCGAGATTATTGAACTGTGCGAGGTCGGTCCCATCGTCGGGCCGGCCGAGCTGCGAGATCACACGCAGCACCTCGGGGTGCTTGCGCGTCGAGAGGTCGCACTCCTTCTTCGAATCGAGCGGGCAGCCCAGCAGGATGTTGCGGATCTTCGGCACGTACTTGAGGCTCTGGTCGAGCGAGATCGAGGTCGGAAAGGTGCAGCGGACCCAGAAGTTGCCCTCCTCGAGCTTGGGCATGAACTCCTTGCCGAGGAGCGGGAACAGCGCCACGCAGGCGAAGACCGGGATGGCCCGCAGCGCGACGGCCAGCTTCGGCATGCGGAGCGCCTGATCGAAGAGAGGGTTGTAGAGGCGGTGGAAGAAGGCCATCAGCTTGCCCTCGTCCTCCTCCATGTCCGACTTGATGATCCGGGCGGAGAGGACCGGGGTCAGGCTGAGTGCGAGGATGATGGCGCCGGCGATGGCAAAGGCGTAGGTCCGCGCCATCGGCGCGAAGATCACGCCCTCCGCGCCGCTCAGGACGAAGAGCGGCAAGAAGGCCGCCGCGATGATCAGGGTCGAGATCGCCATCGGCCCACCCACCTCGGCGGCAGCGGTCAGGATGCGCTCTTTCATCGTGCCCTGGCCGTGGGTGCCCAGGTGCCGGAAGATGTTCTCCATCATGATGACGGTGGAATCGACCACGATGCCGAAATCGAGCGCCCCGAGCGAGATGAGGTTGGCCGGCGTGTCGGTGAGCTTCATGCCGGCGAAGGCGATCAGGAGCGCGATCGGGATGTTGACGGCCGTGATGAGCGCCGCCCGCCCGCTGCCCAGGAAGAGGAAGAGCAGGATGGTGACGAGCAGCATGCCCTCGAGCGCATTGTGGACGACCGTGTGCGTCGTCAGGTGCGTGAGCGTGCCACGGTTGTAGTACTCCTCGACCTCCATGCCCGGAGGGAGGAGATGGTTCTTCCGGATCTCGTCCAGCTTCTTGAAGATTCCGTTCAGCGTGGGCAGCGTCTCGCCGCCGTACTTCATGAGCACGATGCCTTGGACGATGTCAGGCTCGTTGTCCATCCCGACCACGCCCAGGCGCGGGGCGTGGCCCGTACTCACCGTGGCGACGTCGGCGACGCGGATGGGCGTGCCATGGCTCTCGCTGATCACCACCTGCTCGATATCGTGGACGTCGTGGACGAGCCCGATGCCGCGCACGTCGAACGACTGCTCGCCGACTGGGAGTCGGTCTCCGCCGACGTTGATGTTCGCGTTGCCGAGGACGGTCTCCACCTGGGTGATCGTGAGCCCGTAGCCCTTGAGCTTCATCGGATCCACGTCGACCCAGTACTGTTTGGTCTCCCCGCCGTAGCTGGTCACGTCGACGACGCCGGGCACCTGGCGCCAGTTCTTCTCCATGATCCAGTCCTCGGCGCTCTTCAGCTCGGCGAGGGTGTAGCCCTTGCCCTTGAGCCGGTAGCGGAAGACCTCTCCGATGGCGTTCCAGGGGGAGATGCCGGCGGTGATGCCCGGAGGGAGCGTGATCCAGGTGGCGATGCGGTTGATCACCTCCTGCCGGCCCTCGTCGTACGTGCTACCCCACTTGAAGTAGCACTTGACGTCCGAGAGTCCGAAGATCGACTGGCTGCGCATGTGCTCGAGATTGGGCATCCCCGAGAGGCCGACCTCGGTGGGCACGGTGACGTAACGCTCGACCTCTTCGGCGCTCCAGCCGATGGGCTGGCTGAGGACTTCCACCAGCGGCGGCGTCGGCAGCGGGTAGGCTTCCACGTCCAGCGTGTCGAAGGCCCAGAGGCCGACGGCAATGGCGCCGATGGCGAAGAGCACGACCAGGGAGGGCGTGCGGAGCGCCCAGTCGACCACCTTGCGAATCATCTAGTTGACCGCCTCGGAGAGAAGGATCGCGCCGCTGGTGACGATCTGGTCACCAGGCTGCAGGCCGTGGAGCACCGGCACCCAGTTGCCCACCTGGTCCTCGTCGAGGATCACCGGCTCGCGGACGTAGCGGTTCGCGACGGGGTCGACCCCGATGACCATCTGCTTGTCGCCGAAGTGCAGGACCGCGTCACGGGGGATCGCGAGCGTCCTCTTGCCCTCGGTCTGGATGGCCACCGTCGCGTACATCTGCGACTTGAGGAGGCCGCCGGGGTTCTCTAGGGTGCAGCGGACCGTGACGGTGCGCATCACTGGATCGAGCGTGCCCGAGATCCAATCGACCTTGCCGCTGAACACCTGGTCTGGGTAGGCGACCGTCGTCACCTGCACCGGGGCGCCGACCTTCACGCGCGGCATGTCCTGCTCGTACACGTCGGCCAGGACCCAGAGATCGCCCTCGCTGCCGATGGTGTACAGCTCCTGGGTCGCGCCGCCGCTGTACTGCCCCTGAACGTCGAGGCCAGGATTGATCGCGCGGGCCATGACCTCTCCGTCGATCGGCGACTGGAGCGGGAAGAACTGCGACACGTGATCCGTGTGGAACGTCCGCTCGAGCAGCCGCAGCTTCTCCTGCGCCCGTTGCAGCTCGGCCACCGCCTGGTCGTAGTTGGCCTGCGCGGCTTCGAGATCGCGCAACGGGCCCGCCTGCGCCGCGTAGAGCTCCTTCTGGCGCTTCAGCTCCTTCTCCGTCTGGATGACCGCGGGCTTGGCCTTGTACACGTCGGAGACGGCATTGCCCATGTCCGGCGAGGTGATGATGGCGAGCGTCTGCCCCCTGCGCACGCGCTCGCCGAGCTGGGCGACGATCTGGGTGACGCGGCCGGTCACCGGCGAAAAGACGTGGGCCACGCGGTTCTCGTCGAAGACGATGCGAGCGCTGCTCTCGATGGCCTTGCCCACGACCTCCTCCTGGACCTGCTCAATCGTTATTTGCGCGTTGACCTCGTTCGGCCGCGGCACCTTGGCCGTGTCGGGCGCCGTCTCGGCCTTTGAAAGGCCGCAAGCGGAGGCAAGCAGAACCGTGGCCGGCAGGAGGTGTCGCATGGGCTAGCGCTTGAGCTTGGCCGCGAGGCGGATGGAGACGCGGGCCCGTTCGTGGAAGGCGTGGCGGGGGAACGGCAGGAGGATCGGGCGCACTCCCGCCCGCGGGTGGACCTCGGCGCGCGCCACCAGCACGGGCCTCGGGGCCCGGAAGTCGGAGAGGACCGGTGAGAACGAACGCAGGCGCGCTTCGCACACCTTGGGCAAGAGCGGCGAATACGCCGTGTGGTGAGCGGCGCGCACCTCGTGGGTCACCATCGCCTGCGAGCTCGCGGCTGCGAGCATCACGACGAGCCCGGCGAGGAGGGTGGTGTGCCTCTTGCAAGAGCGTGGGAGGGTCATGGCGTACTCCTTCAATGCAGCTTCTCGTTCGTGGCCTGCTCCATCTGGTAGACGGCGGTCCAGTAGTTGGCGCGGTCCTGGTTGTATTCGAGCTCTGCCGCGACGTAGGTCCGCTCGGCGAAAAGGAAGTCGACGAGCGAGGCCGCGCCCTTCTGGTACTGGATCTGCGCCAGGTCTCTCGCCAGCTTCGCCTCGGCGATGAGGCTCGCCCGCATCCGCTCGATCTGCTCGCGCGCCGCCGCGTAGCCCGCCCACGCTTGGCTCACGTCGGAGAGGACCTGTGCGCGCGTCTTGTCCAGCGTGCGCTCGGCCGCGCTCACGTTGCTCTCGGCCCGCTTGATCTCGCCCTGCTGCCAGTAGAGGACGGGGAGATTGCCGGAGAGGCCGAGGTTGAAGCCCGGCGCCGACGAGCACGTGGCTCCGTTGCAGATCTCGCTGTAGCCCGCATTGATCGAGATGTCGGGCAGGATCGCCCGCTTCGCCTGCGCCACTGCCACCTGCGCCTGCTCCAGGTTCCGCTGCGCGATGCGCACGTCCGTCCGGTTCTGCTGGGCGTCCGCGACCAGCGCGGCGAGCGTCGTGTGCTCGATCGCAGGAAGATCCCGGTACTCGATGTCGCTCGTCAGCTTCACCGCCGGCTTGTCGCCTCGGACCCCCAGCAGGAACACGAGCGACGCCACGGCCTGCTCGTAGCCGGCGCTGGCCGTGGCCAGGGCCTGGAGCGCCTCCAGCTGCGAGGTCATCATCTGCGAGAGGTCGAGCCTGTCCGCGGAGCCCAGCTCGAACTGCTTGCGGGTGAGCTTGAGCTGCTTGTCGTAGGTCTCGAAGGTCTCCCGGGCCGCAGCAGCGTTCAGGCTCGCCATCACTGCGGCCACGTAGGCCTGGCGGAGCTGCGAGAGTTCGGTGCGCTTCACGTCGTCCACGTTGATCTGGGCGGCGGCGAGCGCCTTCGCGGCGTACTGGATGCGCAGCGAACGCTTTCCGGAGAGCTGGTCCTCGATGGCGGCGTTGTCGTCGAGCGCCAACCCGAGACCCCAGACCTCGCTCGAGGCGTTGTTCTCGAGGTTGCTGTACAGAACGTCCTTGGTGGTGGACGGCACGTAGTAGAGCGTCGGCTGGAAGTTGGGGTTGGCGTGCTGGCCCGCGGCGGTGAGATCCCCCTCTGCGCCTC
>DATJNL010000179.1:0-2446 GCA_035508175.1 Myxococcales bacterium | reverse complement strand
CGGAGCGCCGCCAGGAGCTCGAAGGTGAATGGGAACGACGCGCTCGGCAGCTCCATCGACCAGGGGCGGCCGGCCCAGAGCGTCTGCACGTCCCACGGCGCGAGGGGCGCGCGCAGGTGCGCGTACTGCACCGGGCGCCCGGCGGCGAGCAGCGCGCGAACGAGCGCGTCCCCGGCGAGGTCGAAGCGGCCGCGACAGAGCCGCGCGCCTTCGCGCTCTTCGATCCCGAACCGGAAGCCCGGCAGCTCGATCGAGTCCCCGGCGGCGGCCAGCGGCGGCGCCGGACGGTCCTCGGTGCGCGTGCGCCAGTCGCCCGCGCCGAAGAGCACGGCCTCGAAGCGGTCGGCGTCGAGCCAGGCCGCGAGGCGCAGCTCCACCGGCTCGCCGCGCAGCCGCCCCGGGAAGGAGGCGGGCAGCGTGGCCGCGTCGTTCACGACCAGCAGATCGCCGGGATCGAGCAAGGCCGCAAGGTCGGCGAACCGCGCGTCGCGGAGCGCGCCTCCGGCCGCGTCGATCACCAGCAGCCGCGCTTCGCCGGGCCGGTCGCGGGGTCCGGTCGCCGCCTTCACGGGCTCTCCCAGAGCTGGAAGCGCGCGGGCAGCGGCCCGGGCGCGCGGATCCGCTGCACCAGCTCTCGCGCCACGGCCTCGGGCCGCAGCAGGGTCGCGGGATCCGCGTCGGGCACCGCGTCGCGGTGCATCTGCGTGTCCATGTCGCCGGGATCCACGCAGGTCACCGCCACGCCCGAGCCCGCGAGCTCGACCGCGAGCGTGCGCGAGAGATGCTCGAACGCGGCCTTCGAGAGGCCGTAGGCGCCCCACCGCGGGTAGGCGTTCAGGCCCGCGTCGCTCGTGACGTTCACCACGAGCCCCTGCCGGCGCAGCGCCATCCCGCCGGCGACCGCCTTGATCAGCCGGAAGGGGCCGACCACGTTGACGGCCAGGGCACGCTCGATGGCCTCGCAGGGCGTGTCGAGCAAGAGCGCGAGCCGGTCGGTCCCGAGCGTGCTCGCGTTGTTCACGAGCAACCCCGCCGGCCCCACCAGCGACGCCGCGGCGGCCGCCACCGCGTGGGTGGCGAGCTTGTCCGAGACGTCCGCCGGGAAGCCGTGCGCGTCGCCGCCCGCGGCGCGGATCTCGTCCACCGCCCGGGCCAGCTCCGCCTCGCCGCGCGCCGTGAGGAGCACGCGCGCCCCCGCCGCCGCGAGCTCCCGGGCGAGCGCCCGTCCGAGTCCGCGGCTCCCGCCGGTCACCACCGCGCCGATGCCTTTCAGCTCCATGGCCTTGCCTCCATGGGGCAGCGTAGCGGCGCCTCGCCACCGGATTGGCGCGCGTGCCAAAGGATTGGCGGAAGGCTATTGTCCGGGAAGGGAGAGCACGGCGATCCCTGCCGGCGGACCGCGGCCGGCTTCGAGGAGGCCCTTGCCCATGACCGAAGACTTGCAAGCACGGCTCGCGCGCAACGTGCGCTCGCTGCGGGACGCCCGCGGCTTCACCCAGCAGCAGATGGCCAGGCTCTCGGGCGTGCCCCGGGCCACCTGGGCGAACCTCGAGTCGGGCGCGGCCAACCCGACGCTCTCGGTGCTCACCCGCGTCGCCCAGGTGCTCCAAGTCAGCCTGGAGGAGCTGGTGGCCGCGCCCCGCGCCACCGCGCGCGTCTATCCGAGGGGCGTCCTCCCCGTCCGCACCCGCGGCGACGTCGAGCTGCGGCGCCTCTTGCCCGACCCCATCGCCGGCATGGAGATGGACCGCCTCGCCCTGCCGCCGGGCGCGCGCCTCACCGGCATCCCGCACACCGAGGGCACGCGCGAGTACCTCGCCTGCGAGGCCGGCGAGATCGTGCTGCGCGCCGCGGGCGAGGAGCACCGGCTCCAGGCTGGCGACGTGGCGGTGTTCCGCGGCGACCAGCGGCACTCGTACGCCAACCCGGGCCGCGCGCCGGCCATCGGCTACTCGGTGGTGGTGCTGGCGCCGGGCGAGCCGGGCTGAGGGCGCGCCCGGCCCCGGGTCACCAGACCGAGATCTCGGCGAGCCCGGTGACGTCGCCCGTCGCCGAGGCCGACCGCACCCGCACGTAGCGGGCGGAGCCGCTGGCCGTGAGGGAGAAGACGCGGGACTGCGCCGTCTGCGTCAGGGCCGCCCACGCCGTCGCATCGGCCGAGGTCTCGACGACCACGCCCGCGGCCGTGCCGCGCACCACCACGAGCGAGATGGGACGGCTGGCGCCCAGATCGACGTAGGCCCAGTTGTTCAGCGTCGGCGCGGACGCGCCGCAGGCGCTGCCGCTGCAGCTCTGGAGGGCCACCGGCGTCCCGAAGTCGCCGTCGGTGAGGGTGCAGGGCGTCAGCGCAACCGGGCCGCTTTGCCCTTCCTCGAAGCAGGCCGCGCCGCGCGAGGGCGCGGGGCCCGCGGCGCCGCTGAACGGCACCCCGGCGCTCTGGAAGGTG
>DATJNL010000178.1:0-13884 GCA_035508175.1 Myxococcales bacterium | reverse complement strand
TCCTCGGTGACCTGCTGGAGCTTGCCGCCCCGGAAGAGGTACACGCGGCTGTCCCCCACGTGCCCCACCAGCGCCGCGTCCTTGGTGAAGTGGATCGACACGATGGTCGTGCCCATCCCCTTGTACCGGGCCTCGACCTGGGCGCGCTCGAAGATGCGCAGGTTGGCGAGCTTGATGCCGGTGACCAGGCGGTTCTCCTCGTAGGAGCGCGTCCGATCCATCTTGTAGGGCCACGTGGCGTCCTCGTCGCGGCCGGTGCGATCGAAGAAGCTCGCGATCTCGTTGACGGCGATCTTGGAGGCGACCTCGCCGGAGCTGTGCCCCCCCATGCCGTCGGCGACGCAGAAGAGCTTCTGCTCGGGGAACAGCAGGAAGTTGTCCTCGTTGTGGCTGCGCTTCATCCCCACGTCGGTGTTCCCCGCAACTTCTATGCGCAGCGAGCTCATGGGGCGGATGGGAAAAAGACTAACCCGTTCGAGAACTTGCGGTCAAACTGCCCGGCAGGAAGCGCAGCCGATCGCCGGGCGCCACGGGACGCTCCTCGAGCGCGCCGGGCCAGAGCTCGAGCACGCTGTGCGCCGCGAGGTAGACGCGCGTCGCCCGCCAGGGGCGCAGGCGGGGCAGCGCACGCACGACCTGGCCCTCGCGATCGAGGAAGAGCACGTCGATGGGGAAGCGCATGAAGAAAGTGTGGATGCTGTTGCAGGGCTCGATGAGCAGCGCGTGGCCGTGGGGCAGGCCGTCGCGTCCGAGGAGCCCGCGCAGTCGCTCGCCCGCCCGGGTGGTGCGCTCGGTGTGCTCCGCGAGCACGCTGCCCCGCGTCGCGTTCTCGGCGGATACGATCTCCATCGCGACCATTATCGCATGGTAGCCTCCCGGGCCGATGGATCTCGTTCACGCCGGGGCGCGCCTCCACGTCGTGCTCGTCGAACCGCAGATTCCGCCCAACACGGGCAACGTCGCCCGCCTCTGCGCCGTGACCGGAGCCCGCCTGCACCTCGTGGGCCCCCTCGGCTTCTCGATCGCCGACAAGGACATGCGCCGGGCCGGGCTCGACTACTGGGACCGCCTCTGGCGCCGCCACCACGCCGATCTGGCCGAGTTCCTGGCCTTCCTGCCGGCAGGCGCCCGCCTGCACCTCTTCACCGCCCGAGCGCAGCGGAGCCTCTGGGAGGTGCGCTTCGAGCCGGACGACTACCTCGTCTTCGGCTCGGAGCCCCACGGCCTGCCCCGCAGCCTGCTCGAGGCGCGACCCGACCGGACGGTCGCGATCCCCATGCTGGCGGGCAGCCGCAGCCTGAACCTGGCCACCGCCGCGGGCATCGGACTGTACGAAGGTTTGCGTCAGATCGCGACAGGGGTAGGATGAAGGCGCATGGGGGATCTCGGCCCTCACACCCTCGGCGACAACCTCGCCACCACGCCGCTCGCGAGCGTCCTCGTGAACGCGCTGAAGCTGAAGGTCACCGGCGAGCTCGCCGTGGCGCACGAGCTCGGCGAGGACCGCATCTACTTCCAGGGCGGCATCCCCACCGGCACCCAGGTGCTGCGCTCGTTCAAGCCGCTCGGCCGCCTGCTGCTCGAGCTCGGCTGGATCGACCTCGGCGCCATGGAAAAATCGATCGAGATGATGGGGCAGGACAAGCGCCAGGGCGAGGCGCTCGTCGAGATCGGGGCGATCACGCGGGAGCAGCTCGAGGAGGGGCTGCGCCTGCTGCAGATCCGCAACCTCGTGGAGATGGCCCGGCTGGGGGAAGGCGAGCTCGCGTTCGAGGCGGGGCGGCCGCCACCGTCGTGGGCCGGGGGCGTCCCTCCCAACGCCCTGCGAACCCTCCGGCAGGTATTGACGGTCGAGCAGTCGATGGCCGTCTGCGAGAAGCTGATCGATCGCATCGGCGGCGAGCGCATCCCGGTGCGGGTCCCGGCCCACCTCGAGCCTTCGCTGGAGCACTTCGACCTCGACGACGACGAGCTCACGGCGGCCCGGCTGCTCCTGGCTCCGAAGACCCTGGCCATCTTCTGGGAGACCAGCGGCCTGGCGCGCCCCCGCAGCCGCGCGCTCGCCGCCGAGCTGGCGCTGACCGGTCTGCTCGTGAGCTACGGTCTCTCCGAGGACACCGGCCAGATCGGCGCCGCGGCGGCCAGCGCCGAGCGGAAAGCGGCGGAGGAAGCGCGCCAGCGGCTGACGGAGATCATGCACGCCGCGCCGCAGGCCTCGATGGCGAAGCGCAACCGGCCGCTCGAGGACGACCGCGCGCGCCGGCGCAAGCTGCTGCAGCGCGCCATCGCCAGCAACGCGCCGACCGATCGGCTCTCCCGCGCGTTCACCGGCCAGCCGAAGGACGGTGTCACCACCGTGGTGGTGCCCACCTCCTCCCCGGTCCCCACGCCGCCGGCGGACGGACGGCCGCTGACGCCGGAGGAACGCACGCTCGAGGCGCTCATCAACGAGCGCACGGCGCTCCTTCCCGGACAGGACTACTTCTCCCGGCTGGGCGTGCCGCGATCGGCGACGCTGCCACAGATCAAGGCGGCCTTCGTCAAGGCGGTCCAGCTGTTCCACCCCGACCACCTGCCGCCCAAGCTGGCCCACATCGCCGCCAAGCAGCGCGACATCTTCGCCGCGGTGAAGGAGGCCTACGACACGCTCTCGGACGAGGACCGCCGCCGCGACTACCTCGCGAGCAAGGGCCGCGGCAAGGCGGGGGCCGCGGCGGGCAGCGCGCCCGCGGCCCCGCGACCCCGCGACGAGGACGCGAAGATCGCCGCGTTCAGGGGCGACGCGCTCCTGGCCAAGTGCGACTACGTGGCCGCCGCGGACGCGTTCCATGCGGCGTACCAGCTCGACCCCAACGGCGACTACCTGGCCTCCGAGCTGTGGTGCGCGGTCGTGGACCCGGCGCGCAAGGCCGAGGTGGCCGACGCGAAGCAGAAGTTGATCGAAGCGGCCGCCAAGCACCCCGACGCGGTGCGGCCGTCCTACTACCTGGGCGTGGTGGCGCGCATGGAGGGCCGCATGGAGGAGGCCGAGCAGCTCTTCCGCAACGTCCTCAAGATCAGCCCCAAACACCTCGAGGCAGGACAGGAGCTGCGCCTGCTCGAGCTCCGCAAGAAGCGCCAGGAGAAGACGGCCCGGCACTAGCGGCCGTGCTCAGCCCTGCTGCGCCAGTGTGGACGCCGAGGTCCCCGCCGCCTGCGGGGCGTCCCCGGCTCAGCTGTCTTCGAGGAAATCGGCGAGGGCGTCGCGATCCTCGGCGCTCAGCCCGAGAAACTCGATCCCCATGCCCGGTGCCGCGCGGTCGTTGTCGGCGCGGCGGACCCACGCCACGCGGGCCCGCGCCTGGAAGGGGCGTTTCAGGCCCGGGAGCTCGAACTCGATCTCGAGCTCCTCTCCTTGCTCGAGGAGGAGATCCGCACGCAGGAAGGCACCTCCCACCGAGAGATCCTGGGTGTCGAAGAAGAGGTGCCCCGGCCCCATGGCGCCGCGGCAACGGAGCTGCGCGGCGACCGGCTTGCGCACGTAACGGCGCAGCGGCGCGCTGGACTCGCTGGGCGGTTCCCCGGCCATGGGCTGCATGCGATAGCAAATCGGAAGCGCCCGCGCAAGGGACGGGCGACGGCTCTACTGCACCGCGCCAGCGGCGTTGACGACGACCGCGGAGCCGTTGACGGAAGGCGTCGAACCGGCGTTGTACGGCTGACAGGAGATGTTCCCGCCGGTGACGCGGCTGCAGATCACGTAGCCGGGCGAGCCGGACGTCTGCGCGCCGCCGTTGCCCACGATGAGCTCCACCTTGCCGCTGCCCGAGGTCGACCGGCTGTACTCGTGCGTGTGGCCCACGAGCAACATGGTGTAGCCCTCGGACGCGGAGTCGATGATCTGATCCGAGGCGCCCTGGTCTCCCGGCTGGTTGCTCGAAGCGTTGCCGTCGTCCTCGTACGATTCGTGCCGGATCACGAAGGTGTAGGTCGTCGGCTTCGCCATGACGCTGGTGAGCCAGCTCGCCTGGCCGCTGTCCCACGCGTTCGCCGCGATGAACACGAACTTCGCGGTCCACGGGTCCGTCGAGTCGGACGAGCTCACGTCGACCTCGTAGTACGGGCTGCCGCTCGAGAGCGTCGACTGGCTCGTGGAGTTGATGCCGAAGGTGTTCAGCACGTTGAAGAAGTTCGTGTAGTTGGGCTCGGAGCTGCTGGCGCCGTCGGCGGGCTCGTCCGGGGCGCAGTTGGACGCGGTGTAACCGTTGCACTCGTGGTTGCCCATCGTCAGGAAGATCTGGCCGCCAGCCGGATAGTACTGATCGGCGGCCGTGATGTACTTGGCCGTCTGCGCGGCGCAGTCGCTGCCCGAGCAGTAGGCGTAGTCGCCGGTCCCCACGACGAAGGCCGGGCGCGGGCTGGCGGCCATGATGTTCTGGAAGATCCAGGTGATGTCCTGGGTCGGGTAGTTGGCCGTGTCGCCCTCGTTCTGCGGCCGGGTGTCGCCCACGATGGCAAAGACCAGGCTCGACAGGGTCCCGCCTTGCGGCCCGACGCTGCCGGCGGTTGCGCCGCTGGTGCTGCTGCTCCCGGAGCTGGAGCTCACCGTGCCGCCCGTGCTCCCGCCCGTGCTGGTCCCACCGCCCGTGCTGCTTCCGGCACCGGTATCGCCGCCGGTGAAGTGGATTCCGCCCCCGGTCGAGCTGCTGCTCGAGGCGCCGTTGCCCGTGTTCCCGTTGCCAGCTGAGCCGGCCGAGGCGCTGCCGGCCGAAGCGCTACCGGCAGATGCGCTGCCGGCCGAGGCGCTGCCCGCTGACGCGCTCCCGGCCGAAGCGCCGGTTCCGGCGGAGGCACTGCCACCGGTGGAGCCCTCGCTCGTCGAGGTCGTGCGACCAGCGGTCTGACCGGCCGTCGACGGCGACCCGTTGCCGCCATTGCCACGGGAAAGGAGCGGCTCGCAGAGGCCCTCGGCCGAGCAGCCCTGGCCTGCCGGGCAGTCCACGGCGGTCTGACAGGGCGTGCTGTCGAGTGGCTGGGACGAGCAGGCCGCGAGAACGAGCGCGGGAAGCAGTGCAATCCAGGAATGTTCAAGAATCGCTCGCGCCATGGCGACCTCCATCGAAAGCCATGGCCTGATAAGCAAATCCAGCGCCAGTTCCTTGCGCCAGTTGGGGCAGCGGGATGCAGCCCAGCAATTACCTGTGGATAAGCCGCTGCGACATCGGCGGCAGAGGTGCCGACATGTGTGATAATCTGGTGCCTAGGAAGTGGGCAGCCAGCGGCCAAGACGCGCACAATGACTTGGATTTACAGGCGTAATCACAGATTGACCGCAGACTGATCGCTGTTCACCAGCGTGACAGGCACGTGACGGGCGGTGGACGGCGTCCTGCGCGCGGCTCCGCCCCCGAAGCGGAGGAACACGGCGGGAGTCACGATCAAGTCGAGAAGCGTGGACGAGACCAGCCCGCCGGCGATGACGATGGCGATGGGCCCGAGGATCTCCTTGCCGGGCGCGTCGCGCGAAACGAGCAGGGGGATCACCGCCAGGCCCGCCGTGAGCGCGGTCATCAGCATCGGGGGCAACCGCTCGAGCGAGCCGCGCACGACGAGCGCCTCACCGAAGGTCTCGCCCTCGTCCTCCACGAGGTGCAGGTAGTGGCTGAGGAGCAGGATGGTATTCCGCGACGCGATGCCGCACACCGTGATGAAGCCCACGAGCGTCGCGGCGGAGAGCTTCCCGTGGGTGAGCCAGAGCGCCGCCGCCGAGCCGATGGCGGCGAGGGGCACGTTGACGAGCGTCTGCAGCGTGAGCGCGATCGAGCGGAAGTGCCAGAGGAGCGCGAGCGCCACCAGGACGAGCGCCAGCCCGGAGAAGACGAGGATGGCGTGGCGGGCGCGCTGCTCGGCCGTCCAGGCCCCGCCGTACGAGATCGAAAACCCGCTCGGCAGCGCGACCTTCGCCACGGCGCGCTGCACGTCCTCGGCCACCTCCGCGACGTCGCGCCCCTGGGCGTTCGCCGTGACGGCGATGAAACGCCGCCCGTCGTCGTGGTTCAGGTAATCCTGGCCGGCCGCCTCGCGGACGGTCGCGAGCCGGTCCAGCGCCACCGACCCTCCTCCCGGCAGCGCGATCGGCAGGGCGGCGATCACCGACGGGCTGCGCTGCGCCGAGTCCTCGAGCCGGACGCGGACGTCTTCCTTGGTCCCGCCCACCGGTATCGAGCCGACCACTGAACCGTAGAGAGCCTCCTGCGCTTGCTGCGCCACGTCGCCCGCGTTGAGCCCCAGCGACGCCGCCCTCTCGCGGTCGACGTGGATCTGCAGCTCCGGGATCAGCAGTTGCTTCTCGACCTGGAGGTCGGCGACGCCGGGCACGCCGGCCATCGCCTGCCGCACCTTCTCCGCCGCGTCCCGCAGCTGGCCGAGATCCTGCCCGAAGATGCGCAGGATGATCTGACCGTTCATCCCCTCGAGCACGTGCTCGAGCCGGTGACTGATCGGCTGGCCGAGGTAAGCCACGGTGCCGGGCAGCGCCGCGAGGCGCCGCCGGATGTCGGCGACGATCTCGGCGCGCGGGCGTCCGTCGCGCAGCGCGACCTCGATCTCGCTGTAGTGAATGCCCGCCGCGTGCGTGTCGAGCTCGGCGCGCCCGGTGCGGCGGCCCGTCCGGACGACCTCCGGAACCTCCAGGAGCAGGCGCTCGGCCAGCGAGCCCAGCTTGTCGCTGTCCTCGAGGGTGATGCCGGGCACGGCCTGGACGTTGACGGTCAGCGTCCCCTCGTTGAAGGGCGGCAGGAACTCCCTTCCCGCCGACCGCAGGGCGAGCGCCGCGACGGCGCACAGGCCCGCCGCCACGCCCAGCACGGTCATCGGCCGAGGGAGCGCCCAGGCCAGCAGCCGCCTCTCCGCGGCTTTCAGCCAGACCACGAGGCGCGTATCGCCCGGCGGGCGCTCGACCCGGCCGAGGAGCAGCAGGCAGAGCGCGGGCGTCAGCGTGAGCGAGACGACCAGCGAGGCCAGCACGGAGACCACGTAGGCGACGACGAGCGGCCGGAAGAGCCGACCCTCGACGCCGGACAGCAAGGCGATGGGGACGACGGCGAGCACCACGACCAGGGTCGCGTAGATGATGGAGCCCCGCACCTCGCGAGAGGCCGAGAAGACCACCTCCAGCGAGGGTCGCGGCTGGGCAACGGCCCGGTTCTCGCGCAACCTCCGCCAGACGTTCTCCACGTCGACGATGGCGTCGTCGACGAGCTGTCCCACGGCCACCGCGAGGCCGCCGAGCGTCAGCGTGTTGAGGCTGAGCCCCGCCTCCCGCAACACCACCACCGTCACGAGGAGCGAGACCGGCAGCGCCGTGAGCGTGACCGCGCTGCTGCGCCACGACGCGAGAAAGAGGAGCAGCACCAGGATGACGAGGAGAGCGCCCTCGCGGAGCGCCGAGGTCACGTTGCCGACGGCGGCGTCGATGAAGTCCGCCTGGCGAAAGAGGCGATCGACGCGCAGGCCCTTGGGGAGGTCCGGCGCGAGCGAGGCGAGCGCGGCTCCCACCTCGCGCGAGATGCGCCGCGTGTCCTCGCCGGGCGCCTTGTAGACCGACAGGATCACGCCGGGGCCGCCGTCGATGCCGGCGATACCGCGCTTGAGGATCGGATCCTGCTCGACCCGCGCCACGTCGCGCACGCGGACGCGCGGCTTCACCACCGCGGCCGCGACGTCGTCGAGGCCGCTCGCCATGGCGAGCACTCGAATCAGATACTCCTGGTTGTCGTAGGGGAGAATCCCGCCGATGCCGACGCTGCCCACCGCCGCCACCGCGCGTCGCACGTCGGCGAGAGAGACTCCCGCTGCCGCGAGCTTCGCCGGGTCGACGCGCACGCCCACCTCGTCCACGTCCCCGCCGATGACCAGGACCTGCGCGACCCCGGGGATGGCCAGCAGCCGCGGCCGCAGGACGCCGTCCGCCTGCCGGCGCAGCTCGGCCGGCGAGAGCCCGCCGCCCGAGAGCCCGATCAGCTCGACCTCGCCCATGACCGACACGAAGGGCAGCAGCACCGGCTTCGCACCCGGCGGCAGGCGGGCGGTCACGTCGGCGATGCGCCGCGCCACCACCTCCCGAGCCTCCTTCGGATCCGCGTCCCAGTCGAACACCGCGTGGACGTGCGACAGGCCGATGGAGGAGGCGGACCACACCGCTGCCAGGCCCGGCGTGCCGCGCAGCGCCTCTTCGATCGGATCGGTCAGGCGCTCCTCCGTCTCCTCGGGGGAGAGGCCCGGCACGTGCGTCATCACGGACACGCCGGGCCGGTCCAGATCCGGCAGGACGTCGATGTTGAGCCGCATCGTCAGGTAGACGCCGGCGGCGCAGACGAGCCCGGTGATCCAGAGCACGGCCGTGCGGTGCTCGAGCGAGAAGCGGATGAGCCGGTTCACGGCGCCAGCGCCCCACCGTTGCGCAGGAAGGCGGCGCCCGCGACCACGACCTTCTCGTCGAGCCCGAGCCCCGTCAGCACCGCCACGGATTCGACTCCGCCCACCTGCCGGGTCCAGCCCAGCCGGGGCTCCCGTGCCACGAAGCGCTCCGGGGCGACGCGCACGAAGAGCAGCTCGTGACCTTCGCGCTCCACGATCGCGCTGCGCGGCACCGCCAGGAAGCTCCTCGGGGCGGCGTCCGAATCGGGGGCCTCGAAGGGCTCGACGGTGGCCACGGCGGTGCGTAGACCGAGCGCGAACTGGATCTCCTGCGCGACGTACACGTCGGCGCCCGGAATGGCGGCGGGTGGCGGAACGTAGGTTCCGTGCGCCCGTGCGTCCCCCGCCAGGCCGCAGAGCAGAACGAGGGTGGCCAGCGGGACGCGGCGCGCCAGCGCGAGTCCCAGCCCGATCAGCAGGGCCCAGGGCCACAGGAGCCGCCGCGCGCGGGCCGGCCGGGCCGCGACGGGTACGCCCTCCCCGGCCACCAGCTCACCGTCCACGGACACCACGAAGGCGTCGCTGCCGGAGGCGGCGGGGGTGACGGCGGCCAGGTAATGCCCGGGCGACGCGCCTTCCTGGGCGACGGCGTCCAGCTCGGAGCTGCCCTGCGACCCGAACATCCGCAGCGACACCGTGGCCCCTTCGACCGGTGCGTCGGTCGCGGCGTCCGAGACGAGGAGCTTGAGGGGAGCGCGCTCACCCGGCGCGAGGGCCTTCGCCGCCCGCAGCACGACGTCCACGCGCGGACCGGGCGCCGCGTAGCCGGTCCCGAGGGGCGCGACGCTGTCGGGCAACGTCGCGGCGAGCAGGAGCCACAGCGCGGCGGCCACTCAGAACGCCTTTCTGATTTCGGCCGCGCTCTTGCCGCCCAGGCCGAGCCGCTCCAGCGTCCAGCCCTCCCGGTCGAGCTCCGGGCCGCACACCGTCCGCGCGAGCTGCGCCAGCGCCTCCAGGTTGGGAACCGTGACCCGCAGCTGCTCGGCGAGCGACAGGAGCGGCGAGAGGCCCGTCGGCACGTCCTCCCAGAGGAGCCGCGTCGAGAGGTTCGGCGGCGCCTCCAGCCCGTCGTAGGCGGCGACCTGCTGCATCGCCTCGAGCGTCGAGGGGCCGCGGACGCCGTACGAGAGCGCGAACCACTGTGCCGCCGTCGGAACCTTGACGCCCACCGCCTCGCAGATGGCGAGTCTCTCGCGATCGGCCGCATCGATGAACGCGCCCAGGGCGCGGCTGAGGCCCTCGCGGTAAAGGTGGAAGCGCTCGCCTCGCTCGATGCGCGCCAGGTTGAACAGACAGACCGCCGGGTGAATGATCCCCTGGAGGTTGGTGAGCCCGGTGTGCAGCGTCGAGGGCGCCTGGATGAGCTGCGGGTACAGACCCTTGACCAGATCAGCCGCCTCCGCCCGACCCTGTGGGTAGACCGCCACGCCCACGCGCCGCTTGAGCGCCAGCACGGCGGCCTCGCCCTTGCTGCCGAGTCGGGAAGTGTAGAGAGCGGTCTGCAGCTCGCAGATGGGCGGGGGGGCGGCGAGGCCGTCGCGCCTCAGCGCCTGCGCGAAGTGTCTGGCCCCGAACGTCTGGCCGGGGTGAAGCACCAGCAGCGGCGGCTCCTTGCGGCCGGCGAGCAGCGGCGCGAGCGCCCGCGCGAGCTCGGCATGGCCCGTCGCGGGAACGTCGACGAAGACGATCCGCGCGCCCGCGATGGCGGCGGCCAGATCGGTGCCCACCGAGGAGAGCTTCGGCTCGCCGCTGATGGCGCCGGCCAGCCGCACGGTGGAAGTGGCGGCCAGCGAGGCGATGCGCTCGCGGCTCCGGTTGTAGAGTCGGACCGAATGTCCCAGGGACGCCAGGTGCCCCGCCTGCGCCTGGCCCAGATTTCCCGCACCGACGACGCAAATCTCGAGCGCCGCCGGCGTGAGCTGAGCCGCGGGTCTCATCGCGCCCACAGCGTCGTCCAACCAGCCGGGATGGTCAAGTCGCAGGAACGAGAGCATGCTAGCCTGCACCCGGAGGTCTCACCCATGCGGAGCTGTCTTCTTCTGGCCGCCCTCGCGGCCTTCGCCTGCAGCCCGGCCCCGGGCGCTGGAGACGGCGGCTCGTCGGGCTCGACCGGGAGCGGCTCGACCGGAAGCGCCGCCGGCAGCTCGGGGGGCGGCGGCTCGAGCGGCGGCAGTTCGGCCGGCCAGAGCAGCGGGAGCGGCACGTCGACCGGCGCTGCTCCCGCGGGCGGGTCGAGCGGGGGCGGCTGCCCGGCGCTGGTCTACGACCAGATGCTCCCCGATGGCGGACTGTGCGTGCTGACGGGATCGAACTGCATCCTCTTCTCGAGCCACGGCACGGGCCGCCCCGGCACCTGCTGCGATCCGCAGGCCACCTGCAACGCCAACCAGCCCGGGCCCTGCTGCCGCCGGACCGGTGACGCGTGCCAGACGAACGCCGACTGCTGCCCCCGCGTTGCCGACGGCGGCAGCGGAAGCTGCACCGGCTGCGTCTGCCGCTGAGCTACCGCGGCAGCGCCAGCGTCCGCTGCAACCAGCGGCCGCCCTCGTAGCGGAAGCACTCGAGCGCGTCGCACCGTCCCGCGCGCACCGACAGCACGAGGTACTCGACCCCGGGCAGCAGCGGCTCGCCGCCCGCGGACAGGGCTTGGGCGCGATCCTCCTCGGAGAAGTACGCGCCGACGTCCGTGTGCGAGTGGTAGACGACCGCGAGCTTCTCTCCGGCGGCGTCCGCGCTCTCGAGCGCCTCGAGCTGCGCCTTGGGGTCGAGCAGGTACGCCGTGCGGGCCGTGCGCGGAAACCGCTCGGGGTCGCGCGCGTGGTAGCGATCGACGACGTTGGCGACCTCCACCACGCGCTCGCCGGCCGGCCCCTCGAACACGAGGCCGCAGGCCTCGCTCGGGTAGTCCCGCTCGCCGTGGGCGATCATCTTCGACAGCGCGTCGGGGCCGAACGGCACGTTCACGCTCCGGGGCGAACCGGCTCGAAGTAGCGATCGGCGCGGTCGGGAAAGACCGTCACGATCACGCCCGGCTTCCCCGCCTCGCGGAGTCCGCGCGCGATTCGCAGGGCGCCCGCCAGCGCGGCGCCGCTGCTGTGGCCCACGAGGAGACCTTCGCGGCGGCCGAGCCGCTCCGCCATCTCCCAGCCCTCCTCGGTGGAGATGAACAGGGTCTCGTCGCGCCCCTTCTCGGAGTAGATGGGCGGCACGATGGAGCTCTGCAGATGCTTCAGGCCCTCGAGGCCGTGAAAGGGCTGGTCCGGCTCGACGCCGACGATCTGCACGCGCGGGTTCTCCTTGCGCAGCCGCTGCCCGGTTCCCATCAGCGTGCCGCTCGTGCCGATCCCGGCCACGAAGTGCGTGACCCGCCCCGCGGTCGCCTCCCAGATCTCGCGCCCGGTGCCGAGGTAGTGGGCCTTCGGGTTGCTCTCGTTGCCGTACTGGTCGAGGTAGACGTAGCGGTCGGGGTGCCGCTCGACGAGCTGGCGCGCCAGGCGGATCGCGCCGTCCGATCCCTCCAGGGGATCGCTGAAGATCAGCTCGGCGCCGTAGGCCCGCGTGATCTGCTTGCGCGCCTGCGAGACGTTCTCGGGCATCACCAGGGTCACCGGCACCCCGAGCGCGGCGCCGATCCAGGCGTAAGCCACGCCGGTGTTGCCGCTCGTCGAGTCGAGGATCTTCTTTCCGGCCGAGAGCTTGCCCGCGGCCTGCGCGTCCAGGACCATCTGCAGGGCCGGCCGGTCCTTGACGCTGCCGCCGGGGTTGAAGAACTCGAGCTTCGCGGCAATCTCGATCTTCGCCGCGGCCAGGCCCTCCTCGTCCTCGAGGTGGCGCAACCTCAGTAGCGGCGTGCAGCCGACCGCCTCGATGGCTCCCTCGAGTGGGCGAAGACCCAGCCTCGGCGAGCGAGCGGGCGCGGAGCCACGTCCGCGGGCAGCGCCGGCGCGGCGTCGCTCAGCCACAGGCGCACGCCTTCCTCCGCCGCGGAACCGTCCGGCCGGGCTCGGGCCAGAAGAACCACAGCGCCGGCGTCGCCGTGCCCCGGCCGAGGATCTGGAGAAGCAGCTGCGAAGCGGCCAGCGCCCCGGCCGCCTGGGCGACGGCGGAGCGGGCCCAGGGCGGAGGCGCCGGCAACGCGTGCAAGGCAGCCGCGAGGCACGCCGGGCAGGGACCCGCCGGCGGAGCCCAGGCAGCGCCCACCTCGCCCAGCGTCCAGCGCTCGGGGTTCTCGATCCCGCCGACGGCGAGGCCGCTCGCCCCCAGCCCGACTCCCGCCGCCTCGAGGTACCGCCCGCACGTCTCGGCGGCCTCTCCGTGCGCTCCGAGGGCCACGCGCGCGGCGAGGAGCCGCTCCTGTCCCGCCCCGCCGACCTCGGGCAAGAGGAGCTGCCTCGCGTAGCGCTGGATCTGCGCCTCGTCCAGCATCACCCGCCCGCGATCGCCGGCACGAGGGACACGCGGTCGCCGTCCTTCACGGGCGTCTTCAGCTCTTGAAGAAAGCGCACGTCTTCATCGTTGTGGAACACGTTCACGTAGCGGCGGACGCCGCCCTTCTCGTCGAAGATGCGGCCGCCGATGCCGGGGCACGTCTTGTCCAGGTTCGCGAGGACCTCGCCCACGGTCTTTCCGTCGACCTGGACCTCCTCCTGGTTCTTGGTGAAGCTGCGGAGCGAAGCGGGGATGCGGACCGTGGCCATCGACGTCTCCTTCCTGGTTCAGCGGCTCTTCTCTACCAGCAGATAGTGGCGGCCGCCCGCTCGCGGCTCGATCGAGAGGACGCGGTGGCCTTCTTCCTGGAACGAGCGCGGCAGGTTCGCGAGGGGCTCCTCGCCGCGCAGCAGGACGCCCAGCCGGTCGCCCGGCGCGAGGCGCTCGAGCACGAGGCGCGCGCGCACGAAGGTCATGGGGCAGACGTCCGCGGTCACGTCCGCCTCGGCGATGGCACCGCCGGCGCAGACCGCGCAATCGGGCCGCCGCGGCAACGTGCGGTCCCGCAGGGCGCCGGTGGCGGCGTCGAACGTCACGAGACGGCCGGCGACGTCCTCGCCTTGCAGCGCGCGGAGGGCGAACAGCGCGAGGAGCGAGCCCAGCACGCCCACGACCGGACCGAGGATCCCGGCCCGGCGGCAGCTCGCTTCTTCTTCGCCTTCGTCCGCAAGGAGGCAGCGAAGGCACGGGCCCCGCCCCGGCACGATCGCCAGCAGCTGTCCGCCGAGCCGGACGGCACCGGCGTGGACGAGCGTGCGGCGCTCACGAACCGCGAGATCGGACAGCGCGAGCTTCGTGGCCCAGCCGTCGGTGGCGTCGATCCAGACGGGGTAGGCCGAGAGCGCTGACGCGCTACCGGCCTCGACGGCGAGGGTGCGCGACTCCACCGCGAGCGCGGGCGCCACCTCGCGCAGGCGTTCGGCCGCCACCTCGACCTTC
>DATJNL010000177.1:0-2182 GCA_035508175.1 Myxococcales bacterium | reverse complement strand
CGCTGCCTGCGGGAACGCCGCTACTCCGACGCCATGAAGCTGCTGCAGGAGTCGAAGACGCCCCAGGCCGCGGTGGTGCTCGCCGGCCTCGAGCACGCCGACCTCGGCCCCGCCTCGGCGGAGAAGGCCATGGCGGGCGCGACGGCGCTGGAGCGCATCAAGCTCGAGCGCGGCCTCATGTTCCTGGGTACGCTCGGGAACAACGCTCCATTCGTGGGCCTGCTGGGTACGGTCATCGGCGTCATCGAGGCCTTCGACTCCCTCGGCAAGCCAAGCGGCGGCGTGCCCCAGGCGGTCGGCACCCAGGGCATCATGGCCGGCATCTCGGAGGCGCTGGTGGCGACGGCCGTCGGCCTCTTCGTCGCCATCCCCGCGGTCGCCGCCTTCAACTGGTTCCAGCGGCGCATCCAGTCGATCCTCGCGAGCACGGACGCGCTCAGCAACCTGCTGCTCGCCCACCTGAGCGCCGAGGAGACCGTGCCCGAGAGCGAACCCGCGCGCCCGGCCGCCGGAGGGAACGCCTAGATGGCCGCCTCCAGCCAGAGCTCCAACGGGATGATCTCCGGCATCAACGTGACGCCGCTGGTCGACATCATGCTGGTGCTGCTGATCATCTTCCTCGTCACGGCCAAGATCTCGATGAGCCCGCCCACGGCGATCCCGCTGGAGCTGCCGCGGTCCGCCACCGGGGAGGGCATCCAGGTCGTCTTCTCGATCACGCTCGGCCGCGACGGCGAGACGCAGGTGAACGGCCAGCCGGTGGCGAGCGACGACGCCATCCTGCCGCTCGCGACCGAGGTCCACCGCGAGCACCCCGACGTGCGCGCGGTGATCCAGGCCGACGGCAAGGTGCTCCACGAGCGGGTGATCCACGTGCTCGACCTGCTCTCGCGCGCGGGCATCGGCCAGATCGCCTTCGGCGTCACGCTCACACCTGCGGAGGCCAAGGCCACGCCCTGATCATGCCCGCCCGGCGCCGCAAATACCGGGTCCCCCGCGGGGCCCTTCGCACGCCCGAGGGACCGTACGACCGCGTCCTCGGCCTCTCGCACGGCGTGAGCGCGCGGCTCGCGGCCTCCGCGGTGATCGCGCTCTGTCTCCACGTCGGCCTCGTCGCGCTCGCGCGCTTCATCCCCCCGTCGCCCCAGCTGCCGGTGACGCGCGAGATCCCCATCACCGTCGCGACGATCCAGCCGCCGCCTCCGCCGCCGGCCCCTCCCCCGGCTCCTCCGCCCGAGCCGGTGCGCCACGTCCAGGCGCGGGCTGCGCCGCGGGCGCCGCGGCCCGCCGCCGCGCAGGCCGGCAAGGTGATCGCCCGCGCGCCGACGCCTTCCGAGCCGCTCGACTTCACCGGCTTCGACATCGTCACCGGGCAGAGCGAGAGCTTCGCCGGCGGCTTCACCGCGGCGAACGGGAAGAGCAAGGCCGCGGTGACGAACCCGAACGCCTCGGCCGACGGCGTCGTGGGCGGTCACGGCACGGTGGGCCACAAGTCGCTCGCCCGCGCGCCGGCGCCGTCCCGCGAAGACTGGGCCTGCTCCTGGCCCGACGACCAGCAGGAGAGCGACCTGCGCGACGCGCGCGTCTCGGTGCGCGTGAGCGTCGACCGCGACGGCGATCCGCAGTCCGTGCAGGTGGTGAACGCCCCCGGCCAGAGCTTCGCCGAGGCGGCGCGCCGCTGCGCGCTCGGCGAAAGCTACGACAGCGCGCTGGACGTCGACGGCCACCGCGTCCCCGGCACGACCCCCCTCTTCATCGTCCACTTCGTCCGGTGACCCCCGCCATCGCCATGCTTGCGCTGCTCGTCACCGCTGCAGGCACCGAAGCGCCCACCGCGCCGGCGGCAGTGCCGGCGGTCGTGCCACCGAAGGTCGTCCAGGCGCCGCCCGCGGTGTACCCGGCCGGCCACCACGAGGCGGCGGAGGTCGATCTGCGCGTCCTCGTGGACGCGACCGGCAAGGTCGGCGACGTGCAGGTGATCCAGAGCGGCGGTGCGCCGTTCGACGCGGCGGCGACGGCGGCCGTGAAGAGATGGCTGTTCGAGCCGGCGAAGCTCAACGGCACGCCCTTCGAGGCGCACATCCGGATTCCGTTCGTGTTCAAGCCGCCGCCGGAGGCAACGGCGCCGGCACCAGCGCCGGACGGCGGCGCGACCTCGACCGCGACCCCGACCTCGACCCCG
>DATJNL010000176.1:0-10761 GCA_035508175.1 Myxococcales bacterium | reverse complement strand
CCCAGGACGACCGGCGCGACGAGCAGTGGGACCGCGCCAAGTCCGAGTACGAGCAGGCGATCAAGCTCGACCCCATCAACATGGACGCGCGGAAGGGTCTCAAGGACGTGGAGCGCGAGATCGAGACGAAGCAGTTCATCGATCGCGCGAAGCAGCGCATCGACGTCGGGCAGGACGAGGACGGCGTCGAACTCTACCTCAAGGTCGATGCGGACAGCATCTACTTCCCGCGCGCGCAAGCCGAGATTCACCGCCTCGCCTCGCTGCTCACCCGCCGCTACGTGGAGAAGTGCCACGGCGCGGTGAAGAGCGGCGACCCCTCGAGCATCGTCGAAAGCTGCGGCCACTACCTGAACCTTACGTGCAACATCCGCGCGGACGAAGAGGTGCTCAAGCAGGTGCGCACCGCCGAGAAGAAGCTGGGCCCGAAGCTCAAGGGTGAGCCGTGGTCGTGCTCGTCCAGCTACTCCTGGGTCAGCCAGGATACCTCTGCCCAGGCTGCGTCGCTCGATTCGCGCATCGCCAAGAAGTATCCGGACCAGCGGCTCGCCGAGAACGTGCGCATCTACGCCAACGGGCAGGCCAAGGAGGCGCTCACGGGCCTGGACAATCTGAAGGAGGTTCCGGCTGAGGCGCACAACCCCGACCTCGCCAAGCTCGTGTCCAATATCGAGCTGGCCTACGGGTTCTATGCCGATGGTGTCTCGAGCCTGCAGGTCAATGACGTGCGGAATGCGCGCGCGCACTGGCAGAACCTCTTCGATGCCGACAAGCAGATCATGCCGGACGGGTTCCAGAGCGAGCTCGTCACCCAGGCCCGGCAGCAGCTCTCCCACGAATACCTCAAGCTGGGGCAGGGCCTCTTCAACCAGGAACGATACGTGGAGGCCTTCCAGCAGTACCAGCAGGGCTTCCAGGTGCTGCCTGGCGACACGGACATCCAACAGGCCATCCGCGACCTCGAGCAGGTCGCTTACAAGATCGTCGGGAACCCGAAGGACTGCCAGCAGCTGCGTGACGTGCTGAACATGACCGTCGGCGATCCCAGCCCGAGCCTGGCGCACAAGCAGGCCATCGCGATCGGCAAGCAGAACAAGTGCCGGGGCTTCTGACGGATCGCCCGCCGACACTCGCCTTCGGCGGGATTGCCCAGGCGCTCGTGCTCCTTCACGCGGTTGCCGGGCTGGCCCTCTGTGGTGCGGCCACTCACCACGTCGTGGTGGCGGTCGGCTACTTGCGTGGCGTTTACCGCGTGCGCCTCGCCCGCATCTACGCGCTCGTTACCGCTTGCTGCTACGGGGCCGTCTTTCTGCTCGGCGCGGGGGCTTACCCCTCCTATCGATACTTCGTGCGGGGTCTCTACTTCGATCGCCACGTCGTCTGGGCTTCGAACCTCTTCGACATCAAGGAGAATTATGCCGCGCTGGGCCTACCCTTCGTGGCGGCGCTGCTGCTCCTCTCGCGCTCCTACGACCCGCCGCGGGACAAGGACCTGGCCGCTCCCTACGCGACGCTGACGGCCATCGTGGCTGCGATCGTGTGGCTTGCCGGGCTTGCCGGCTTGATCATCACCATGCAGCGGAGCGTGCCCGCGTGAACCCGCGCGCACGCGCCGATTTCGCAGCCGGCTGCGCCATGGTCGCCGCCTTTGGTGCCGCCTTCCTCGTGATGGGGCTCGTGCCGATGCGCCTGCTCTGGTACTACCCCCTCGACCGGCGTTGGCTCTTCGAGCTGCGGCCGCAGGGTCTGGCGATGGACTTCTACGGCCGTACGCTCTATGCGTCGATCGCTGCCGTCGCCGCCGGGTTCGTGGGCAGATCGCTCGGCGCGCGGTCGGGCGAGCTGTCGCGCGATCGGCTCTGGCTGTGGCTGGGTTGGGGACTGGCCCTGGTCTTCCTGGCGATGGCCTTGATGGGCTACCAGCTGTGGCCTAGGCCACCGCGGCCGCTGGAGATCCCGGCGTGGTACCACCCCCAGTGACCGTCAGGCTTCGGCTTCGGGTGCCGGCGCGGCGGCGTGGTCCAGCGAGTCCTCGACGCGCTCGTCGCGCCGCCGGCGGGCCGTCTCGCGGACGAAGCGGATGAGCGTGTCGAGGTAGGTCGGCGGCGGCGGGCAGTGGATGCCCGTTCCTTCCAGTAGCTCGAGCGTGTTCGCGCACCGGTAGAAGACCATCTGGTTGCCGTACTCCAGGGCCGTGCGCTGCGGCCGGAGGAGCCGCTCCAGCCCCGGGATGCGCAGGAGGGCGGTGGAACGGGCGGGCACGGCGAGGCGCCGCACGCGCCGCTGGGTGCGCTCGGCGAGCAGCTCGTACATCCGCCGGATGCTCATGGGGCTCGGGTCGACGAGGTGGAACGTCTTGCCCACGGCGCGCGGGTCGCGCGAGAGCGCGTAGGTGGCCTCCACCACGAAGTCGACCGGGACGACGTTGAGCGGCGCGTCGGAGTTGGGCGGCAGCGGGACGGGGACGTGCAGGGGTGACACCGCCAGCTGGATGGCGAGGTAGTAGGGGCCCTCGAAGCGGTCGATCTCTCCGGTCTGCGAGTCGCCGATCACCACCGCCGGCCGGTAGATCGTGACGGGCAGGTTCACCGCCGCGGCGTGCACGAGCTTCTCGGCCTCGTACTTCGAGGCCTCGTAAGCATTGCGAAACCGCTGCCCGCGGTCGAGCTCGTCCTCGGCGACGACGCCTTGCCGGTCGCCGGCGACGAAGCAGGTGGAGAAGTGGTTCAGCCGTCGGAGGTGCTGAGCGTCGCGGGCAAGCTCGAGCAGGTTGCGCGTTCCATCGACGTTGACCCGCTGGATCGTCGCGTTGTCGACGCCCAGCCACGAGATCGCCGCCAGGTGGAAGATCTGCGTGAGGCGCCCGACCATCTCCCGGTACTCGGTGCCGGACAGACCGAGGTGCATGTCGAGGATGTCTCCGGCGAGGAGGTGCAGGCGGTTGCCGCGCCCTTGCGGCAACGCAGCGGCGTAGCGCCGCGCGTCGCGCACGAACTTGGGCTGGACCAGGAGGTAGATGTCGCAGCGGCGCTCGCCGGCGGCGATACGCGCCGCGAGCCGCTTGCCGATGTAGCCAGGGTAGCCGGTGATAAGCACCGCGCTCCGCTCGACGTGGGTGCTCGTCGCCATTCAGGCCCTCCCGTCCGGCGCAGCGGGCCCGTGCTCCAACTCGCGGTAGATCCCCTCGACCTGCCGGCGCGTGTCTTCCAGGGAGCGGTCGGTGTCGATCACCCAGCGTGCGCGCGAACGCTTCTCGTCGAGCGGCAGCTGGGCGGCCACACGACGGCGCGCGTCCTCCTCGGAGAGTCCGTCGCGCTCGCGCAGCCTCGCGAGCTGCGTCGCCGGGCTGCACGCCACGAGCAAGACGCCGTCGAGCCCCGCGTCCAGCCCGTTTTCGAAGATGAGCGCGGCCTCGTAGAACGCGAGCTTCTGGCCGGCCTCGGCCAGGGCCAGCGTGCGCCGGCCGGCCTCCGCCTGGATCGCTGGGTGAAGGATGGTCTCGAGCTCCCGGCGTTGCGAGGGGTCGTGGAAGATGAGCCCGGCGAGCTTGGCGCGGTCGAGGCGGCCGTCGGGTCGGATGCAGGCCGGCCACCGGCGGGCCACCTCGGCGAGAGCAGGCATGCCTGGCTCGACCACCTCACGGGCCAGCAGATCGGCGTCGATGACGTGAGCGCCGAGCCCACGCAGCATCCCGGCGACGGTCGATTTGCCGGAGGCGATGCCCCCCGTGAGGCCATATAGCTTCATCGCGCGACAGGATGTACGCCCCGGCCCCCACCGGGTCAACCCGGCGCCGAACGGGCGAGGGACTGATCCGACCGATGCCCGCTTTCGCTTCTTTGCCGCCCCGGCGAGGGTGTGAAGGCGCCTACGCAGTCCGAGGGCCCGCGCTGCGCGCCTGCGTAGCGTTCTTCGCGCAGGCGGCCCGGGTTCATTTTCCAAACCACGGGAATTGTTTATGTTTCTGCAGCGAGACATGCGACCGTCGCTGGCGTGAGACTTGCTTAATGCAGGGCCGTTGGGGATCGGCCTGTCAACCTCGAGGTGGCACCATGGCGCAGCCCGCGCTCGCTGACATCAGACCCTCCGATAGAACCGTCGACGCGAGGGCCTCCCGCATCCTCGCCCGTTCGCTCTTCCGGGACATGCGCTCCAACGGCTACGGTAACCAGCAGATCCTCGCGCTCGCCACTGAGCTCATCGACCTCGTGACGCGAGACATGCGAGGCGAGGGGGACGACGCGCCCGAGCGGTCGCACGAGGGCGTCGAGCTGCAGGTCGTCGGCGGCCGTTCCTAGCTGGTCATTTTCTTGCTGCAGGCGCGGTCCCCGATAACATCGGGGAAATGGTTCCTCTCGCGCTCGTGCTGGCGCTGACGCATGCATCGACTCCCGGCCTCCCGGGCATCAGCGAGGACGACAGCGAAGACATCCGCATCCTGGTGGGGCGCGGCGAGGGGACGCTGCTCGTCGGAGGGAGCGGGCTCCAGATCTCCGTGGGAGGGCGCTGGTCGCAGCTCGAGGGTTCCGAGCTACGCGTGTCGTGCAGCCTAGCCGGCCTGCGGCTGCCGGGCATCCCGGACGCGCCGGGACTTGCCGTCTTGCGCGCCATCGGGCCCCTGCGCGTGGGTTCGAGCGAGCTGCGCGGCTCGCTGGAGGTGCGTTGCCAGGGCCGCCGCTGGCTTGCCATCAACGTGCTCCCGCTCGAGGAGTACCTGGTGGCGGTGCTTGGCGGGGAGATGCCGCCAACGTTCCCCGCGCAGGCGCTCGAGGCACAGGCCGTCGCCGCGCGCAGCTACGCGCTGCACCGCAAGGTCGAGGCGATGCAGCAGGGGCTCCTCTACCACCTGGACTCGACGGTGCTCTCGCAGGTCTATGGTGGCATGGCCCGCGAGGACGGCCGGACGCGGGCGGCGGTGGAGGCCACGCGCGGGGAGGTGCTCGCGTACGGGATGCTGCCGGTCGAGGCCTACTTCCATGCGAGCTGCGGCGGGCGGACCGAGACCGGCGCCGCGGCGCTGGGCCGTGATGAGCCGTACCTCGTCAGCGTTTCCTGTCCGGGCGCCCGCCGGTCGCCCTATGCCCACTGGACCGTGCGCGTGACGCCGGCGGAGCTGGGCCGGCTGGCGCGGCCGCTCGTCGGTTCGGGCGAGGTGACTGGCCTGCGCGTCGTCTCCCGCACCGCGACGGGCCGCGCCAGGACCCTTCAACTCTCAACGACGGAAGGCCTGCGGACCGTCGCGGCGACGCAGTTGCGCGCCGCGCTGGGCTACGTGCGCCTGCCGAGCCTTTGGTTCGACGTGCACGGCACTGATGGCGTCTTGGTCTTCGAGGGGCAAGGCGCTGGACACGGGGCCGGCCTCTGCCAGTGGGGCGCGCGAGTTCTCGCCGAAGAGGGTCAGGGCTACCGGGAGATCCTCGCGCACTACTACCCGGGCACGGAGCTTCGAAAGATCTACTGAGCCTTGACTGGCGCGGGCGGCGCTGGCTTCGCGGCTCCCGGCTTGGGCACTCCCAGCATCTCGGCTGCGAGCTGCTGGATCTCGAGCAGCCGCTGCTTGACGTCTTCGAGCTCGCGCTGCTTGCGGGTGAGCTCCTGCGCCAGCTTGGCGGCCGCCGCCTTGGCCCCGGCGAGGTCGCGCTCGAGGTCCCCGACCGCCTGCAGCTGGGTCCGGCAGGCCGCGAGATCGGTGTTCCGCCGCTGGGCTTCGTCGTGCAATCGGCGGCGGGCCTCGAGTACCGCGCGCAGCTCGGAGAGCTGCTCAGCCACGCCGGCGTCCGGACGCACACGCTCGAGCAGTGCGGTGGCATGCTCGGTGGCCCGCGCGGGATCGTCGTCCACCGCGAGGGTGGCCCACGCCTGTTGCAGCCGCGCGTGACCCGCTCGATCGTCCTCCGGGAAGGCGTCGGCAAAGGCGCCGAACAGGTGACTCGCTTCGGTCACCTTGCCGGCCAGCAGCGCCGCTTGCGCCTCCTCCCACGAGACGTCGGGGGCGGACTTGGCCGCGGGGGTCACCGACGTGAGGGGCAGCGCGGCGGTCTCCGGGGCCGTGTGGGCGCACGCCGCGAGCGCGAGGCCGAGGAGGAGGCCCCGTTTCACCCGACCTCCCGTCGCGCTGCCTCGCCCATGGGCCAGACCACCGTGAACGTGGAGCCGCGCCCCACCTCGCTGGAAGCCTCGATGGCGCCGCCGTTGCGTTCGACGAGGCCGCGGACGATCGACAGGCCGAGCCCGAAGCCATGGCGCGGCCGGCCGTCGTCCACCTGGTAGAAGCGGCCGAAGATCCGCGGCAGTTCCTCGGTCGGAATGCCACGTCCCGTGTCGCGCACATGCAAGAGCAGCGCGCCGCCGCGCGCCCCCAGCCGCAGCTCGACCTCGCCCGCCTCGGTATACTTGAGGGCGTTGTCGAGGAGGTTGCGGAGCACGCGCGTGAGCGCCCGGACGTCCGCGCTGCCCGAGCGGGGCGCATCGGCGTCCACCGTCAGCCGGAGTGCCAGCCCGCGCGCGCGGGCGCTGCCCTCGAAGCCCTCGACGACCGCCGCGGCAAGCGCCCCTGGCTCCACGGGCTCGAGCACCGGTTCCATCGCGCGCGCCTGCAGACGCTCTGCATCGAGCAAGTCCTGGAGCAGGCCAAGGAGCTCCGAGACCTGGACGTGGATCAGCTCGATGCGCTGGCGCTGCCAGTCGTCGAGCTTGCTCTTCGCCGGCGTCAACAGGATGCCACAGTAGCCGTCGATCAGCGTGAGGGGCGTGCGCAGCTCGTGGCTGGCCACCGCGACGAACTGGCTCTTCATCTCCTCGAGGATCGAGAGCTCGCCGACCATGCGGTTGAACGTGCGCGCGAGCGTGCCCACCTCGTCGCCCTCGCGATCATCGATGCGGACCTTCAAGTCGCCGCGGGTCACCCGCTCGACGCCCTCGCGCACCGCCGCCATGCGCCGCCGCCAGGCCCGCCCGATCACGAACGAAAGACCCAGGGCGGCGAGCGCCGTGGCCACGAGCCCGAGCTCGCCCACGGCCACCAGCCGGTCGACGGTCGAGGCCACGCGCGCGTCCCGGCTCGCGACGCTTTCGTCGAGGCGGGCGGTGATCTCGTCGAGGTGGCCGATGAGCACCCGATCCGCCTCGACCGAGCGCACCGGCGCCCCGCTCGGCGGGGCGATCATGGGATCGGCCGTCCGCACGATCTCCGCCAGTTCTGCGCGCAGCCGCGCCGCCTCGGGATCGGGCAGATTCAGGTTCGCGGCGTCGACCGCTTCCTCGAGCGCCTTGAGCGCCGCCTTCGCCGGCGCCTGGAAGCGTTTGTCGGCCGGGAAGAGCGCGTGGCTCTGCAACGTGGGCGCCGCGGCTGCCGCGGCGTCGTGCGCCTTGCGGCAGGCCTCTCGCTCGGCGAGCTGCGCCTTCGACCGGCGGGTCTCGTGTCGCAGCTGCGCGATGCCGCCGAGCAGCAGGAAGCCGGGCAGGGCAGCCACGAGGGCGAGCGCGGTGAACGCCAGCGCCAGCTTCACGGTGAGGGTCATCTTCACGGGCGCGCGCATGTTAACATGTGCGACCCGCGGGCGCCGTGCCGCGCGGCTGGATACCTCGCACCCATGGAGCAGATCCTCATCGTCGACGACGACGCGCGCCTGCGCACGATGCTCTCGGAGCAGCTCGAGCTGGCCGGTCTGCCGAGCCTGCAGGCGGCCGATGCCGAGGCGGCCCTCGCGCTGGCGTCGCGGCCGGACGTGGCGCTCGTGCTGCTCGACGTGATGATGCCAGGCAAATCCGGGCTCGAGCTCCTGCCCGTGCTGCGCGCCCAGCCGTCCACGGCGCGGCTGCCCGTGATCCTGCTGACGGCGCGCTCGCAGGTTGGGGACAAGCTTCAGGGGCTCGAGCTGGGCGCAGACGACTACGTCACGAAGCCCTTCGATTCCGCGGAGCTCCTGGCGCGCGTGCGGGTCCAGCTGCGGCTGCGCCGCCTTCGCGCGGAAGTGGAGGAGCGGAACGCGGAGCTCGTGCGCTTCGCCGCCGCGGTGGCGCACGAGGTGCGCGCGCCGCTGCATGAGCTCTCGTTGCAGCTCGACGAGGTTGAGGCCACGGCGGCCGGCAACGCTCCCGCGCTCGCCGCCTTGCAGCGCGCCGAGGCCGCGCTGCGCCGCACCGCCGAGGTGCTCGACGCGCATCTCCAGGTCGCGCGCGCCGGGCAGGTGCCCGAGCCGCGGGAGCCCGTGGATCTCGCGGAGGCGGTCCGCGATGCCGCGGAGCAGGTGCGCGTGAGCCTGGGCCGGCCCGAGTTCGAGCCCGCCATCGAGGGCGCGGCGCCGCGCGTGGCCGGCAACGCCACCCTGTTGCGCGAGCTCCTGCGCAACCTCCTCGAGAATGCCGTCCGGCACGGGGGCGGCGCGCCGCGCGTGACCGTTCGCTTCGCCGAGGGTCCGGGCGGGCACGAAATCGTCGTGGAGGACGACGGTCCGGGCGTCTCGGCTGCGTTGGTGCCCGGGCTGTTCGAGCCGTTCCGTTCCGGCGGCGGCGGCTCGGGGCTGGGCCTCGCCATCGCACGCCGCGTCGCCCGCGGCCACGGCGGCGACCTCGTCTATGATCGGGGAGAGCGGGGGGCGCGCTTTTGCCTCACCTTGCCCCAGGAGCGCGGATGACCGGGGCAGAGGCCGGACCACCGCGGCCGCGGGTGGTGCTCGTCGACGACGAGGTGCGGGCGCGCGCCGCGATGGCCCAGACCCTCGAGCGCTGGGGCTACGAGGTCGCGGAGGCCGGCGACGGTGCCGCAGCCCTCTCGCTGGTCCGCTCGCTCCGTCCCGCGGTGGTGCTGAGCGATCTCTTCATGCCTGGCCACGACGGCCGCTGGCTTCTCGAGGAGGGTCTCGCCGAGGCCGACGACACCGCGTTCGTCATCGTGAGCGGTCGCGCCGGCATCGCCGAGGCCGTGGACGTGATGAAGGCCGGGGCGTTCGATTTCCTTCCGAAGCCGGTCGACCTGCGCCGCCTGCGGCTCACGCTGGAGCGGGCCGTGGATCGGCGGCAGTCCCGCCGCGAGGTGGAGCGCTTGCGGCGAGAGCTGCGCGACAGCGGCGGCGAGCACGCGCTGCTCGGGGATGCGCTCGCGATGCGCGAGCTTCGGTTGCTCATCGAGCGGGTTGGGCCGGCCGACTCGTCGGCCATCGTGACGGGCGAGAGCGGCGTGGGCAAGGAGCTGGTGGCCCGCGCCATCGCGGCCCACAGCCACCGGGCCGCGGGGCCCTTCGTGGCAATCAACTGCGCCGCCGTGCCGGCGAACCTCCTCGAGTCGGAGTTCTTCGGCCACGAGCGCGGCGCCTTCACCGGCGCCGACAGCCGCAAGCTCGGCAGCTTCGACCTGGCCGACGGCGGCACCCTCTTCCTCGACGAGATCGGCGAGCTGCCGGTGGATCTCCAGGCCAAGCTCCTGCGCGCCCTCGAAGAGCACTGCTTCCGTCGGCTCGGCGGCGCCGCGGAGGTGAAAGTGGACGTGCGCGTGCTCGCCGCGACCAACCGCGATCTCGCCGCCGCCGTGACCGAAGGTCGCTTCCGGCTGGATCTGCTCTATCGCCTGAACGTGATCACCGTGCGCGTGCCGCCCCTTCGCGAGCGCGGCGACGACGTGCTCCTCCTCGCGCAGCACTTCCTCGACGGCTACCGGCGGCGCATGGGCAAGCAGCCGGCCACGCTGGCGGCCGACGCGCGCGCGGCGCTGTGCGCCTACCCCTGGCCGGGCAACGTGCGCGAGCTGCGCAATGTGATGGAGCGCGCCGCCATCCTCGTCGACGGCGACGTGATCCGCCGCCGCGATCTTCCCGAGGAGCTGAGTGGCAAGGCCGCCGGTCCCCCGCCGGCCCTGCCAGTCGATGCGACGCTCGAGCAGGTCGAGCAGGCCTACCTGCTCGAGACGCTGCGGCGGTGCGGCGGCAACCAGACCAAGGCCGCGCAGCGGCTGGGGATCAGCGCCCGCACGCTCTACAACCGCTTGAAGCGCTGGGGGCTGAACGCCTGAGGCGCCCCCGGCCCGTTCGGGGGAGTGGCGGCGGGCCGCGGCGGATCCACTCTTCCCTGGGCATTCTCTCTCTGGGAAGGAGCACGCATGAATCGCATCATCGGAGTGGCGGCGGCGCTGGCGCTGGCCGGCTGGGGGCCGGCGGCAGCGGCGCAGGACGACGCGGGCGGGGTGCAGGGTTCGTCGTACGTCGAGCCTTCGGGAAGCACGGCCCAGCCGGGCGAGAACCCGTCGATCCTGACGCAAGTGCACCAGATCAACCTGGCCGAAATCCAGGAGGGCAAGCTGGCCGAGCAGAACGCGATGAGCAAGAAGGTGAAGGCGTATGGCAAGACGCTCGTGCGCGACCACGAGAAGGCCGACAAGGAGGTCCAGAAGGAGGCGAAGAAGCTGGGCGTGAGCCTCGAAGGGGAGCAGGCGGCGGATCAGGGCGAGATCAGCCAGCTCCAGGGCCTCACCGGGGCGGACTTCGACAAGCAGTTCGTCACCGACGAGGTGGCCGGGCACCAGAAGGCCATCTCGATGGTGAAGGACGCGCTGCCCCAGACCACCAACTCAGGCGAGAAGAGAGTCCTCGACCACATCGTGCCGGTCCTGAAGAAGCACCTCAAGATGGCCGAGAAACTGCAGCACGAGATGGGTCAGAGCGCCTCGGCGGACTGACGGCGTGCGCGCCGCCGGCTGCGGGCGTTGACCTCCCGCCCGGCGGCGCGCTACGACCGTGCCGGTGCCGACGACCCACGAGCTCCTGGTCA
>DATJNL010000175.1:0-3511 GCA_035508175.1 Myxococcales bacterium | reverse complement strand
ACCGGGTGCGGTGGTCGGCGTACATGATCACGCGGCCGTTCAGGTTGCGCGCGGCGCGGCCGATGGTCTGGATGAGCGAGACCGACGAGCGCAGGAAGCCTTCCTTGTCCGCGTCGAGGATCGCCACCAGCGAGACCTCGGGAAGATCGAGCCCCTCGCGCAGCAGGTTGATGCCCACCAGCACGTCGAAGACGCCGCGCCGCAGATCCCGGATGATCTCCGCGCGCTCCAGCGTGTCGACGTCGGAGTGCAGGTAGCGCACCTTCACGCCCACGTCGGCGTAGTGCTCGGTCAGGTCCTCCGCCATGCGCTTCGTGAGCGTCGTCACGAGCACGCGCTCGTTGCGCGCGGCGCGGGCGCGGATCTCGCCGAGCAGGTCGTCGACCTGCGAGAGCACCGGCCGCACCTCCACCTCGGGGTCGACCAGGCCCGTCGGCCGGATGATCTGCTCGATCACCACGCCCTGCGTCTTCTGCAGCTCGTACTCCGCGGGCGTCGCCGAGACGTAGATCGCCTGCTTCACCATGCGCTCGAACTCGTCGAACTTGAGCGGCCGGTTGTCGAGCGCGGAAGGCAGGCGGAAGCCGTACTCGACCAGCGTCTCCTTGCGGCTCCGGTCGCCCCGGTACATCGAGCCGATCTGCGGGATCGTCTGGTGGCTCTCGTCGATCACGAGGAGCCAGCCGGGCGGGAAGTAGTCGAGCAGGCAGGGCGGCGGATCGCCGGCCTTCCGGCCCGAGAGGTGGCGCGAGTAGTTCTCGATGCCGGGGCAGAAGCCCATCTGCTCGATCTGCTCCAGGTCGAACATCGTGCGCTGCTCGAGCCGCTGCGCTTCCAGCAAGCGGTTCTGCCCGCGCAGCTCGCCGAGCCGCTCGCGCAGCTCCTCGCGGATCGAGAGCAGCGCCTGCTGCCGCCGCTCCGGGCTCGTGACGTAGTGGCTGCTCGGGAAGACGCCGGCCTTGTCGATCGCGGCCAGCACCAGGCCGCGCAGCGGGTCGACCTCGTGGATGCTCTCGATGGTGTCGCCGAAGTAGCCCAGCCGGAAGGCGCGATCTTCCTCGTACGGCGGGAAGATCTCGACCGTGTCGCCGCGCACGCGGAACGTGCCGCGGTGGAAGTCGACGTCGTTGCGCTCGTACTGGAGATCGACGAGGTCGCGCAGCAGCCGGTCGCGCGGGTACTCCTGGCCCACGGCCACGCGCACCACCAGTTCGTGGTAGGCCTCGGCGGTGCCCAGGCCGTAGATGCAGGAGACCGAGGCCACGATGATCACGTCGTCGCGGGTCATCAGGGAGTGCGTCGCCGAGTGGCGCAGCCGGTCGATCTCGTCGTTGATGGTCGAGTCCTTCTCGATGTACGTGTCGCTCGACGGGACGTAGGCCTCGGGCTGGTAGTAGTCGTAGTAGCTGACGAAGTACTCGACCGCGTTCTTGGGGAAGAAGCCCTTCAGCTCGCCGTAGAGCTGCGCGGCCAGCGTCTTGTTGTGCGCGATGATCAGCGTGGGCTTCTTCGCGGCGGCGACGACGTTCGCCACGGTGAAGGTCTTGCCGGAGCCGGTGACCCCCAGGAGCACCTGCGCCGGGTCGCCCGCGCGCACGCCCTGCGAGAGCGCCGCGATGGCCGCCGGCTGGTCTCCCTCGGGCCGGTAGTCCGAGTTGAGCTCGAAGTCCACGGCCTTTTCCTAACACGCCGCCCGCGGGCCGGCCCACCGATCCGCAAGGTCGCCCGCCCCGCCTGTGCTAAACGGAGCTGGCATGGAGATGGCGTATCGGGAGCGCTGGAAGGCGGAGATCGCGGAGATGCGGCGGGTGCTCGCCGGCCTCGCGATGAAGGAGGAGTGCAAGTGGGGCAAGCCCACCTACTCGGTGAACGGAAGGAACATCGTCATCCTGCAGGGCTTCAAGGAGTATTTCGGGCTGGGCTTCTTCCAGGGCGCGCTGCTGACGGACTCCAAGAAGGTGCTGGTGCAGCTCGGCCAGGTGCAGGCCGGTCGGGTGATGAAGTTCACCAGCGCGAGGGAGATCGCCGCGAGGGCCGCCACCATCAAGGCCTACGTGCGCGAGGCCATCGTGGTCGAGAAGGCCGGCCTGCGGATCGAGCGGAAGAAGACCTCGGATTTTCCGGTTCCCGACGAGCTGGCGGAGCGGTTCCGGAAGGACCCGCGGTTCAAGCGCGCCTTCGAGGCGCTGACGCCGGGGCGGCAGAGGAGCTACCTCCACTACTTCGGCGCGGCCAAGCAGCCGGCGACGCGGGTCGCGCGAATCGAAAAAGCGGTGCCGGCGATCTTCGAAGGCCGAGGCTTCCTGGAGCGGCGCTGACGCGCGCCGGATCGAGAGCGACCCGGGAGCGCTGGGGCGCCCCGGCTCCGCCGAGCCCAGGGATCAGGGGATCGGATTTCCGAAGATCCAGCCGAGCCGAAGGCCGCCCCACAGGCGCACGGAGTTGAAGATGGAGTACGGTTGCTCCGAGACGAAGGGCTGCGGTGGGATCGTCACGAGCTGCGGGGAGAAGCTCAAGGCCGGAATCGAGTAGGCGGGGCCGACCTCGACGCCCAGGACCACGTGGCGCGCGAAGCGCCCGAGGACCAGGACCGAGGCGGAGACCATCGAGCTCCACCCGAGCGAGTAGTCCGCAACGTGGAGCCAGCCGAGCTGGGCGGCGAGGCCCAGCGACCCACCCACCCAGAGTCGGTCGTGCACGAGCGCAGTGCCGGCCGCGAGCTCCCCGCCGGCGCGGAACGTGTCGATGCCGTAGCCGGGAGCGGTGCCGAACACCGAAGACCAACCCACGTCGACGATCGGCAACAGATGTTCGTGCAGGAGCCACACGCCCCCGAGGACGTCGGCGCCGAAGTCCGTCGTGGCACGCTGCGCCGCCAGGCCCACCGCGTTTCGGCCCCCTATACCCAGAAACCACCGCGTCTCCGCGGCCGGAGCGGGCTCGCCGACCTCTGCGGGAGCGGCGCTGGCCAGCAGGAGGGCGACGACGGCGGTGTACACGTCAGGATGGATACCTCACACCCCTGGCCCGCACAATGCAGCGGACCAGGCGTTCCGACCCGGCCCTTCGAAGATCACGAATGCGCCGGGTCGCGGGGGAGGCAGCCACCCGCTCTCAGCCGCAGGTGCCGGTGTCCCCGCCGTTCGTCTGGCAAGCGCTGCCGTCGCAGCAGGGCGTGCCCTGGAGGATGCAGGCGTAGCCGGGCGGCTGGCACCGGCAGGTCGACTCGTAGCAGTCGACGGACAGCGGGCAGACGTTCCCGCAACCGCCACAGTTCTGTGAATCGCTGGTCGTGTCGACGCAGGTGAGGCTGCCGGTACAGAAGGTAGGCGTGCTCGAGGGGCAGTAGCAGCCGCCGGCCGAGCAGACCTGCGTGTCGTGGCACGTGTAGCCGCAGCTCCCGCAGTTCTCGTAGTCGCTGCCGGTGTCTGTGCACTGGCCGTCGCAAACCGTCTCGTCGTCGGGGCAGGTGCACTGCCCGGACAGGCACGTCGCGCCCGGAACGCACGCA